>DATJEI010000295.1:0-15461 GCA_035496735.1 Bryobacteraceae bacterium
CCCTTATCAGACCGTCTACCCGGCCGCCAGCGCTCGTCTGAGCGGTAAGGTCACGGTCGCCCTCAAGAATGGAAACACCTACGTTCCTCCCGCGGTCAGCGGGACCGGAACACACTTCACAAGCGAGCTAAAGATCGGTGACGGAATCGCGTTCGCCTGGCAGGCGCCGGACGGGCTCGACGGCCAGTGGCGCGCCACCGTTACCGGAATCGCCGACGATACGCATTTGTCGGTGGATGCCCCCGGGAATCCGCACCCGTTCCCGTTCGCGAACGTGACCGCTTACCGGATCGACCGCTCGCATTACACGTTCTGGGGCGATAGCCAGGGCGTAAGCACCAACTGGAACTACTACGACAACGTCCTGGCGCTGTACCGGCTCTACTACCGGACCGGGATCGACGACTACCTCAATGCCGCGCGCGCTCTCGCCGACGGCTGGTACCACTATGCTCTGGACCACGGCTACAGTATTCTCTACCCGCGCAACGCCGCGCTGCAGGGCTTGATCCTGCGCGCGCTGGACGGCCGCCCCGAGTACTGGAAAGGCATCCTCTATTACATGAACTATCCGCTGGGCTGGTCGGAACAGTTCCGGCAGACCGCGCCCCTGCCCGCCAATTCCAGAATCGAGCCGCGCGAGGCCGGCTACGTGCTGCGCTGGGGCGCCCTCATCGCCGAAGTGAACCCGGTCGCCGCGGTGCGGGTCAACTGGTGCGCTGCCATCGCGAACGCGGTTGCGAACGTCTGGCCATTCGTCCAGGACGACATCGGAAATTTCGAAGAAGACGTCTACAACGAGAATCCATCCTATCCATACAAGGGTTATAACGGGCGTCTTGGCTCCTCTCCCTGGCGCGCCACGATTGCCCTGCTGGGGCTGCAACAGGCCTACGATGCACTCCATAATCCCTCCGCCTGTAACCAACCTTCCGCTGCCGCAAAAGCCCTGACGGTGTCGACCCGTTTCGCCGACTTTGTGCACGACTATGGCACGGGATCGAACGGCGGCCAACTGTACTCGGTCGGCTATGAGACGCTCGGTCAGGACCCTCTTGCCGCGCGCGGATTCAACAAGTCTCTGCCGAACACTGCCGGGACGCTATCGGTCACTCCGGGCAGCACCACCGTAAACGGATCGGGAACCAATTTCACGACTGTATTCTGGAAGGTTCCCGGCGCTGTGCGGGGCGTCGCTCCCACAATATCGGGAAACCCAGTGAACCTGCCGACTGCCTATCTTGGAATTCCCGGCGCGGACGGCTGCCACCTGGTGTTCAAGGTTGTTGCGGTGGTTTCCGATACGCAGTTGACGCTGGCCGAGCCTTGGCCGTCCCGATGCAAGGCGCAAACCGGCGTGACTTCCAGCGTCGGATGGGTGGCCACCTGGGAGAGTCAAAAAAAGTGCTTTTCGAAGGCTGCGTACTGTGAAGGCGGTCCGTCTGGTGACCGCAATCTCACTCACGACATCCACGCCGCCTATGCTTGGACCTGGAAGACCACAGGGATCGCGAAGTACCGCGACTGGGCCATCGCTTCGCTCGCCGCCGACTATGGTGGTCCCGCGGGCGGACCCGGAACACGCGGCCGGCCCGCCGGTCCATTGGCGGATGGATCCACCGGCAATTTCTCCGATCCGCTGCCGGTCTGTGGAACGCCACCGTGCGGCGGGTACGGAGCAACGGCGGCCATGGGAAAGGCGTTCGGAATGAGCGCCGGCGCAGGAAACGCGCCCAACGCGATCGCCATCATCACTCCATCCGTCGAGCGCACAGGCGTAAAATCCCGGTAGTGGGTCAGGCCCACTACCAAAATCCCAACTCTCGCGCCAAAAAATAACTCCCCGCCGATGGGAATAGCTTACCGTGAGAAATAGTTCCCCGACGACTGAAGCTGCATCAACTGCGATAGTTCTTCTGGAGTGGGCGGGTCTCGCCGCTCGTCAAGGGATGCGCCGACCGGGAGGTATTCCAGTAACGCATAGACAGTACCCCGGGAGAACGCTCCACCAAAGGACGCAATCCCAAAAGCCATCCTCGATAGTGACTTTCCGTATGTTTCTGCTTATCCAGCCAGCGCGGAATCGTATAGCGGTGTCCCTGACGCGTAGCTAACCCCCGCTCGCAGGTTGTCGCGGAGCGAAAGCCTTCTTGCTCCAAGAGCGGAAAGTGGCTCGCGTTGAAGACCCCATCCGGATAGCAGAAATGCACTGGCCGCCGGCCAGTAATTTGCTGGACGCGCGTAATATTGTCCCGCAGCTCTCGAGTCATTAGATCGAGATCGTCAGGTGTTCGGTGACGGTGTGTGTGGGCTTCGATGGCAATACCTGAGCGCGATGCATCCCTCACCTGATCCGCTGTCATCAGACATAGCATCCGCCGTCTGAGCAAGTCATCGTAATCATGGCCTAGAAAACCCGCCAGTTCGCGCGCCCGGTCGTCCTTCTCTGCGGTGGAAAGACCCTCCGCGATCGCATCGCGGACCATTGTTTGAGCCGCCAATTCGGCTTCCACAGGAATGCCGATGGAAGTGCCGTCGGCAAGTACGCGTCCGGAACCGTGTGATTTCCATAACAGGTATGACACTGTCAGATTGTAAAGAGGATGCTGATCGTCGACGTGATAGGTAGTCAAATACAAGCTTGCAGGGAATCCAAACTCTCTTAAGATCGGTACGGCATAAGCGGCAAAGTCGTTGAAACCGTCATCAAATGTGATGACCACGCTACGCGGCGGGAGATCTCCGGCCCACAACCTCGTAAGAGCGTCATCCAAAGACAATACCGAACAGCCAAGTTCAGCCAGGATTTCGAGACGCCGGCGAAATAACTGAGGGGTTACGTAAAGTCCCGGACGCCACAAGTGCTCGTCCTCATTTGAAAGGCCATGCCAACACAGCACTAACAGGCGCTGTGTTCTCCAGGAGCTGTCGCCGACCCAAGCCTCCGCCCCAACCGCTGCGAGCGTCGAGAAAACGGCATCGACGGCCGACGAAGACATGCGCTTAATGCTATCAGGTCTAAGGCTGATGGTCGAATGGGATGGAAGGGGTTATAATGCGGGGGAGGCGATTCTGAGGTTTGGCTAAAATTCGTATGATGCGGACGTAGTTCGCTGCTATCTTCGCGATTTATGCTGATTCTTCTCAGGGACCTCGCGGTTGTACAGTCGGTCGCCGTGCGGCGGACGCAGAGTAATGGCCGTGATGAGAAAGGCTTCGGGATGAGCGCCGGCGCAGGAAACGCGCCTAACGCGATCGCCATTATCGGCCCCTCTTTAACCAGAACCAGCCCGGAAACCAAATCGCGGCTCCGCCAGTGAATCCGCTGCGAGTCCTAGCCCTGGTGGAAGCGACGACCGTCACTGGACCGGCGAAGAATCTCATTCGCTTTTGCGAAATGGTTCAGGCCGACCCGGCGGCTGGCCTTTCGATCTCGATTGCGGCGTTTCACCGCCGGGCTCCCGCCGGTGCGGAGTCGAATGCCTTCGCCGGTTCTGAATCAAATGCTTTCCTGGAGGCGGTGCGCGCTGCTGGAATTGAACTGGACGTGATCCCCGAGCGCGGCCGCTTTGATTCCTCGGTCCAGCCGGTGCTCAGTGAAATCGTCGCGCGCCGCCGCCCGGACATCATTCAGACGCATGCTCCGAAATCCCATTTTCTGGTCCGCTGGATTGGACTCCACCGAGGCAGGGGCTGGATCGCCTTCCATCACGGCGATACGGCGGAGGATCTCAAAATGCGTTTGTACAATCAACTCGACCGCTGGTCGCTGCGCGCCGCGCATCGTTCCGTCACCGTGTGCGAGCCGTTTGCGGATCTGTTAGTCGCCAGAGGGGTGCGGCGGGAGCGCCTCCAGATCCTGCCCAACGCTATGGCCGCCGCCCCTTTGGTCCCGAAGGAGGACGTCAGCGCCCTACGCGATCGGCTTGCCCTTCCTCCGGCCGCGCGCGTCATACTCTCCGTCGGGCGCTTATCGCCTGAAAAAGGACACGCCGATTTGCTCGCTGCAATGCGTCTCCTGCTGCGCGCTCACCCTCAGCTCGCGATCAGACTGATCCTGGTTGGGGACGGCATCGACCGCTCCTCACTGGAGCGCGTCGCCGCCGCATCGGATCTGGCTTCTTCCGTAATTTTCGCGGGCCACTGCCAGAATGTTTGGCCGTATTATTCGCTGGCGGACGTTTTTGCCCTTCCCTCGCGCAGCGAGGGTTCTCCCAATGCGCTCCTCGAGGCGATGGCGGCGGGCGTGCCAATCGTTGCCTGCAAAGTAGGAGGCGTGCCGGAAACCGTGGAGGATGGCAGCAGCGCGCTGCTGGTCCCGCGGGCGAAGCCTGCCGCAATGGCCAGCGCACTGGCTCGCGTCCTGGAAGATCCTGCGCTGGCCACGCGTCTCGTTTCGAATGCTTCGGAGCGTTTGGTAAAGCGTTTCTCGCCCGAATCGCGCTACCAGGCGTTGCTCCAGGTTTATCGGGCCGTTAAGGAACGCCCGTAGCGCCTTTACTGATATGCGCATCCTCTATTTTTCTCCGCACGAGTGCTGGCCCCGGGACACCGGCGCGAAGTTGCGCAACTACTACTTGGCGAGCCAACTTGCTGCCCGCTGTCCGGTTACTTATCTTGGACTCCGTGATCCCTCCAAAGCGTCCCCCGAGCCTCCGCCCGCCGAGGCCGGATTCGCGGCTTACCACAGCGTCCCGCGCGAATCTACTTACACGGTTTCGAAGCTTGTCCGCGGCTTGCTCGGCCCCACTCCGCTCACGGTCTTAAATTATTCTTCGGCGCGTGTGTCCCGCATTCTGGCGGAAATCCTGCAGGCCGGTTCCTTCGACGCCGTGCAGATGGAAGGCGTGCACCTGTGCGCTTACTTGCCGGTAATCCGTTCCGCCGCAAGCCGCCCGGTGATTCTTTCGGATTGGCACAACATCGAGTCCGAAATTCTGCATCGCTATAGCCGGGTGCATTCCAGCCCGTTGCGGCGTGCCTATGCCTGGCGCACCGCCAACCTATTGGAACGTACCGAGACGCGGTTTCTGGCTGCGTGCGATGTGCATACCGTCACCAGCGAGCGGGAGCGCGTCCGGCTCCAGGCCCGCAATCCCGCGGCGGAAATTCATGTGATCCCCAACGGCGTCGATGTGCAATCCTTCGGCGCTCAAGAGCTGGACCCCGGCTGGCCTCGAACCGGTCTGGTATTTGCCGGCTCCATGGACTACAGCGCCAATATCGACGCAGTCGTGTGGTTCGCTAACCATATTTGGCCGGAGCTGCGCCGCCAGCATCCGGCGCTGTCTTTTGCGATCGTGGGGCGCGACCCCGCGCCTGAGGTCCGTGCGCTGGCCGCCGGTGTGAATCGAATCAATGTCACCGGAACCGTGCCCGACGTGCGGCCGTATTATTCCGGCGCTCTGGCCGCCGTTGTACCGTTGCGCATCGGAAGCGGAACCAGGCTCAAGATCCTCGAAGCGATGGCCGCCGGTATTCCCGTGATATCAACCCGGCTCGGCGCGGAAGGCCTCGACCTCGAAGACGGCAATCACCTCCTGCTCGCCGATTCCGCGGCCGCAATGATCGCTGCAGTCAGCCGGTTAGCTGGCTCGCCCGAATTGTGGATGCGCCTGTCCCGGTCCGGCCGCGAGGTAGTGTCGCGATTGTACGACTGGCGAACACTTACGGAGAATCTGTACCGCATCCACTGTACTGCGGTCGCGCGGGCACGGCAACGCGACGTAAACTCTGCCCGCTTCTAACGGCAATAAAACGACGGCACCAAAAACCGCCGAAGGAATCCGACGCGGTCCACCCTCGGACGTACCCGCGCTGCGGTCCCGTGATGCGGCCGATCATCGGCACTCACGCCGCGCGGACTCGATTCTATCGACCAGTTGAGACCGGCGTCGGACGCCAATCGGATCGTACGGAGTGAGCGAAGAAGTACACTCTTAGAAGGCAGCAAAAAATTGGCAGACCGAGAGTGTCTAGTTCCCGCATTAGAAATTGATCCCGCTCTTTCTGAATCTTTGCGCGTTCGCATGCTCAATAATCGTCCCGCCAGGCTGGCTGCGCGAACGATCGTTCAAGCGTTCCCTAAATTATGGGGACGGGTTTCCGGAGCTCACGCTGGTATCGTCACGATTAAAATAAGTGGTACGAAACTTTGCTACGCTCTCGGCCGGAGCGATCCAATCGGAGATCTACTGTACTGGTGCGGCGGGGATGCTTGGGACCGGGGAGTCGTGCGTACTTTCACGGATATTGCAAAGCAGGTCGACGGTTGCGTTCTGGATATTGGCGCAAATTGCGGGATATTTAGCCTGCTGGCGTGCGCCGTGAATCGGCGTGTAAATGTCATCGCTTGGGAGCCGGTCTCCATGTTGCGCGAGCGCGTTCTGCTGAGCGCCGCGGTGAATGGATTTGGAACCCGTATCGAGGTGCGCAGCGCGGCAGCGGGGTCCCGCGCTGGGGAAACTACGTTCTACTTGAACCCGGACCCGACCCAGGGGGGATTCACCGACAGTTCTGGGTGTGGTACTCCCGTAATGGTTCGGGTTGAAGCGATTGACGACATAGTTCCCCGGACCCAGCGGGTGGGCTTTATCAAGATCGATGTGGAAGGGCATGAGGCAAAGGCGCTCGCTGGTTTATCTCGTATCTTAAGTACTGACCGCCCGCCTGTGATTTTTGAGTGCTTGCAGACCACCTCCTGGCAACAGTGTCAATGGGAGGAGTTGTTTGGAATCTTCACTACGCACGGCTACGGAGTGAGAGGCGTTTCTGACGACCGAGGGCTGATCGATACAAAACGGTTCATCCCGGGAATCACGAACTATCTGGCTGAGCGCCGGGGATAGCCGGATGCGCGCCACTGCGGGGCGTCCTGAATCCGATTCAGTCGCCGTCCGGCGAAACTGCTAACAGCTTTCGTGAGCCTCCGCCTTCAGTCGACGCAGTCATGTGGTTCGTTAACCATATCTAGCCGGACTGCGCCGCCAGCATCCGGCGTGTGCACGGCAGCGCCGCGCATCCTAACGGGTGGAGCCGCCTTGCGAAGCGGTTCCTTCACAATACAGATGTCCCTGAGCAGCGACGTCGCTGTGGCCGGGCTGAACTTCAGTTCCGGACTCAATGTGCTGGAGCGGGCCGTAGCCGGCTTCGTGCAAAAACTGGACTACCGCCGCTGCGTTGCGCCGCTTCCCCGCAAGCGTCTCGCCATGGATTTCGATGAACAGCGAAGGCCGTGCGCGCGCCAGCGTCTGCGCGGCGCCCCGCAGCACGTCCAGTTCGAAGCCTTCCACATCGATCTTTAAGAAAGTGGGCGCCGGCAGCCCGCGCTCCTCGATATCCTGATCGAGCGTAGTTACGCGCACGCGCCCCTTCGCCAACTCCGGCCCCGCGCCCTGCGCTGCGCTCTCCTGGACCACCACTTGCGAGCCGCCCGGCATCAGGGGATCAAACCGCATGGTTGCCGCGCCGGCTCCGCTGCCGAGGGCCACGTCCCGAACAGTGACGTTAGATATTCCGTTCAAAGCGAGATTCTCCAATAGCCGTGCGCGATTCTGCGCCACCGGCTCATAGCTAACCACCTGATTCGCGTGCCGCGCGAACCACAGCGTAAGCATTCCGTGAAAGGCTCCGATATCGTAAATCGTCGCGCCGCGCAGTGGCGCGCGTTCCCAGAATTTGGATTCGGCGGTTACCTCGGCTTTCACGAGCGAATCTGGAATCCAGCCCAGGCCGCCTTTGCGCTTCATGCCCCGCAGCAGTCCGTGGCGTACCGTGTAGGTAATCCCATCGAAGAGGTTGCGGCTGACCCAGGCCACCGCGCGCTGCTTGCGGCTGTAGTGCTCGAACTGCGCTTCCTGCATGGCGTCGCTCACAGTAGCATGAGCACCTGACGGAATTGCGAGAATACTGTGCTCATCGGGCGGGGGTGGCGAAGGTTCACAATCATTGATTTGAATTGCCGGGTACCCTGCGACTCCTGCGAAAACCAAGTATACCAATCCACTCTTCTTACCGGGATAACAATTGATCGCTCACTGCACTACCAGTATCATGGGGTCGCCGCCAGCCAGCGGCTGGCCGCCGGCCGATAGATACACCAGTTGTGCCACGTGATTGCCCTGCCGCGCGTCCGCTTGCACCGCGCAGGGCGATGCGGAGCAAGTCTGCGTGACGGTGACGCCGGACGGCTGGGTCAGCGTGATCCTCGCCTGGGTCGCCTGAGGTACGCCGGCCGTGCTGAAGCTCACCCACAAAGTCCGGTTCACGGCCGGGGCCAGTCCCCCCAGACGCCATGCCAGCTGGTTGTCGATTCCGGGGGCTCCGAACGCTTCTCCGAAATTCTTGCCCAGGTTGGAAAACACGTAGCCGCCAGGGACACACGGCGCTGAATTACCCGCGTTGCAGTCTCGCGCCCCCGCTACCGCATCGGTGATCCAGCCGTCGCACAAGGGCCCGGCGCAAGTTGGGGCGCTTGCCCCTATGAAGGTGCTGGTGTCGGGCCCGGTCAATGGCCCGCCCAGCGTCGCGGAGTAGCACTCGTCTCCCCAATCCTTGTACATCGATATGCCGGTGGCATGGTACAGCCAGCCCATCGATCCGCACCCTGTGCGCGTTAGATTGCGATCCCCCGCGCTGCCGAAACAATAGGTAGCCAGGGAATTGCACACAGTGGAGGGAGAGGGAGCCACGGAGTACGCGCTGCCGCTCACGTTCACCGTCTCTCCGTAGAGGCCAAAGGCAGGGGAAAGAGTGGCGGATGTATCGCTAGCGCAAGACGCGATCTTATAGACCGTTCGCGGTGTCTGCAGGCCGACGAAGTGGGCTCCGTCGCAATATCCAGCTGTCATCCAGTGGGTGCCAGTCCCGATCAGGGTAGTAGATCCTATGTTGACCGCCACGGTTCCAGGCGGATTGAACACCGTTTCTTGGTCGCTGGATTGACTGTTTACTTCGTAATAATGGCCGCGATTGACCGAATCTCTGCCATAGTTGACCACCCACGCCTGGGCCTTCTTGATCGCCGTTAAGGTGGATGTAGCAAGTGCGGTGTTATTGCAGCCTTGCAAACTGGTATCGTTCAGCGACTCATACGCGGCTTCCATGGCCTTGAGATTAATGGCCTCGCGCCACGGCGCTCCTTCGTAGGTAAAGGGTGCAGAGAAAGTCTTGGGAGCGGAGACATAGCTGGGGTTCAGCGAATACTCGTTCTCACCCCAGCTTCCATCCGCCGATTGAACGGAGTTCCAGGTTGTAACGTGCGTGCTCAGCCACGTACAGTACTGAGCGTGCCGCGTAGGATCACTGTCGGTCTTGGCCCCCAGGGCTACGTCCCAGAGTGTATAGCCAGCTTCGCGATTGTCGATGGCGGGGCTGCTGGCGGGGTTCCCGAAGAGAGCTACTAACTTCTGCACTTCGAGGTACAGGCCAGGGAATCTTTCGCTATTGCCGTCGAGAGCGCGGAAATACTGGCTCACCATGGATGCGGCGCGAGCATATGGATAGTTGTAGCCGTGATCCAGCATCCATTGCCAGTGAATATCGGCGAATTGCCTCGCTTGAGTCAGGAAAGCGTTGTTGCCGGTACGGTAATACAGCCTGTAAAGCGCGATGCCTACGTCGTAGTAGTTCCAGATGGTGGAGGGATTTCCGCTCAGCCACGCCAGAAACGTGAGTCCGTTCGAATCCGGTCCAGGCATGAGATAAGCGTTCTTTCCGCTACCGCCAGGCTCGAACATGTTCACCTGACACGTCACCTGCGTGGCTGACACGCTCGCGATCGGACATAGGATGCGGCCGGTCCCGGGCCCGTCGACGCTATCCCAGGCGATTGCGATGTAGGATTGCCCGCTCAAGGGCGTCCGCAGGTCCGACGTGGTTGTGATGACGTTACCCGGCGTCCACGAAACTGTCCCCGGCAGTTGGGCCCCTAGTTGAGGCGTCGACGAGAGTGCCGTCGTGGCAATATTGCTGCCGGCGGCGATTTCGGCCAAATCTCCGTACGGCC
The DNA here is from genome assembly GCA_035496735.1 of Bryobacteraceae bacterium. Taxonomy (GTDB): domain Bacteria; phylum Acidobacteriota; class Terriglobia; order Bryobacterales; family Bryobacteraceae; genus Palsa-187. The sequence continues at coordinate 10,007 of DATJEI010000295.1, forward strand.
AGGGATTTGCCGCAGCATTGGCGATCACCAGCGGTCCTAGCAGATTGTCCATTGTAGAAGGCAACCCCGTGACCACGACGGACTGGAAGTCGGTTGAAACCGCGCCCACCTGGGCCAATGCCGGGGCAGCGCACTGCCCAGTGGAATCGCACGCCGAAAGCTGGACGGTGTAGGTCCCTGCCAGCGGAGCTGCGAAAGTCGGGCTAGCCGCCGTGCGGCTCGAAAACGCACCGGTTATTGGACCGCCCAGCTGCTGCCAGAAGTAAGAAATTGGTGCGTCGTCAGTCGAGCTGAAAGAGGAACCGGCTAACTGCAGTGATCCGGCCCCGGCTCGAGTCGTGCTGAGTGTCGGCCAGACGTTGAAGCGTGACACCGGCAACAGGATAGGCGTGGCGGTGTAGCCGGCGCTTGCCATCGTCATATTCAAGCCTCGGCCCGAACAGTCATTCCCATTGGCTTCGAATTCGAAATCCAGCAGGTCCCCGGCGCAGGAGGTGTTGGCCGGCGGCGTGCCCACCGCGACCGTGGATTGAAACACGCGAAGGTAGGAAATATCTCCGTCGAAGGTGCCTACCGTGAAGTTAGACCCGCCGTCGTTGGGAGTACCAGGCGAGGGGATACCGCACCGGTTGGAACCCAGGTTCTCCCCAGTTTGGTTGTCGAACGCTTCTGCCGTCATTTGCGCGCCGCTTAGCCGTTGGAGCCGAATGGTTACGTCCGTCCCGGCAGCCGGACTGACAGTGCAAACCGAAGAACCGTCTCGCCACGAGGTCAGCGTAAATCCGCCGTACAGCGTTCGCACCGAGAAAGAGTTGCTGCCGTAGATCAGTTGAATCGTGGATACGGTCCAAGGCCCGTGCACTCGAAATTCCATGCGGAAGCTCGACAGATTGGTGAAGGGCGCACTATTGGGAATGGTTCCGGAGCCCGATCCGGCGCTCAGCGACTGCGACGCCTGAGCCACGCTTCCCAACAGCAGCACCAGAAGGCTCAGCTTGTGATGGCGTGCCATTAGTAGATTGCCCTCCATGCGTAAGCGTCGCCCGCGTCCTTGGCGCACACGGTGACCGTGTCTTTCACGCCCGTCCCACCCAGCGTTTGCCACCAACGCCCGCGTTGCGAAGCATTGCACGCCGGCTGCGTAGCTGCGCTGGCGGCGTTGACCCCGGGCGTCATCAGCCGGAACACCGTGCCATCATGCCAGACCTTGTATAAGCGCCCTGCCACGATGTCGGCGCCGGTCGGGTCGGTTACCCCATCGGCTTGCTTCACCGTGACTGCTCCCAGAGTGTCCACATTCAGGGTAGTGGCGCCGCCTGCTCCATTCACGTTGGGCTTCCAGGCCAGCACCATGCCGGTCGAATAAGCTTGCAGCGTCGGCGAGAGCCCGCAGGTATATGCGCTGGACGAGCCGGCGGAGCTGCACAGCCACATCGCGCCACTCTGGGCGTTGGCCTTGCTGGGGATTACGCTGGTGTCCACGCTCTGTTGAACATTAATCTGCGTGCCGGTATCGGAAATTGTGTTCACGACGCCTACGCCGCCGATCAGGTTCATGATGTTGCGTGAGCCCACCAGGGTCCCGTTGTTGTCGATGGCGAGGGATCCGCTTCCGCCTCCCGACTGTAGGGTCCAGGTGTTGGCGCTGGCGCACCCGTACAGATTCGAGCCGGCCGGCGCGTTGGTCTGAAAGAACAGGTCTCCCACCGAACAAGTGGACGGCAGGGCCGCCCCGGTCTTCACAGGCCGGGTAAACGCGGCCTTGGTGAAATCGACATTCTTGGTCTGCGAGTCTAGACTCAACAGGGTCTGGCCGTCAGCCGCGGCCGCCAGCAGCGCAGCGAATAAGATTCGGTACATAATCTCTCCCGCCCCAGTAGATATCCCGCCGCTCAGCCGGCAGGCCTCGGCTCAAAGCGCCGAGTCATTCGAAACACGCGGGATATTGGTCCGGAAATGGCTGTGACGTCCGTGCCGTTGAGGTAACATCGTAGTTGTGACCCTCACCGACAATGTCAGACCATCTCGATAGCCTGGATGCCGTTTTGAACGCCATCCGCGATGTCACTGGCGTGAATCTTGAACAACCGGATCAAGACTTTTATGACGCGGGAGTAACCAGCGTGCAGGCCCTTCCCTTGCTCCTCGAGTTGGAGGAACGCTTTCAGGTGTCCATCCCGGATGACCAGTTCGTCGCTGCGCGCAGCGCACGGCGCTTGTCCGAAATGATTCAGGACATCAGCAAGCGGGAGTGCGCATGACTCGGTGCACCGTTCGTTTGAACGCTCCGGCCGGAGAGATGGCGCGCGAGGAAATCGGCAAACAGGCGGCCTTCTTGTCGAAGTCCATTGGAAAAGTTTCCTTTTCCGAAGACGGCTCCTCGATTGATTTCGACGCCGCGGATGAAGAAGCCGCCGATCTGCAGACCGCCCTGCAGCGCACCGCCAATCGCATTGTCCGCTCGCTGCGTTCGCTGGAGCGGAAGGTGGTTTTCGCCAGCACGGCCAGTCCTGCCTTTCCCGCCAACGTCCCTATGGATGGCGTTCACTTCCTGGGAACCGGGCAAGTGGCTCTGTCCGGCGTACCGCTGCGGCTATTCCAATATTTCGATCGGGTCTTTGAAGCCTTCGGCCGGCCCTGGCGCGCCGAGCCCTTGCGTACCCCCACGCTGATCCCTTCGCCGGTCCTCTCGCGCTGCGACTATTTCCGCTCGTTTCCCCATAATGTGACGTTCGCGGCCCACCTGCGTGAGGAATCCAAGCTCATCGACGCATTTCGAACTCGTCATCAGGAAGCGTCCGACGTGGACGATCTGGCCCTAGCCGATATGGACAAGCCGGAAGCGTGCCTGTCGCCGGCCGTGTGCTATCACGTCTATCATCTGCATGAGAACCGGTCCGTACCCGCCGCCGGTCTGGTGTATGGCATCTGCGGCAAATGCTTCCGCTACGAAAGCTCCAACCTGACCGATCTGCGAAGGCTTTGGGACTTCACAATGCGCGAGGTAGTATTCCTGGGAGACCGGGACTACGTGCTCGCGCAGCGCGAAAAATCGATAACGATGATGGCCGAGTTTTTTGTGCAGCATCGCTTGGCGGGCGAAATCCGCACTGCCAGCGATCCCTTCTTCGTCGCTCCCGACGCCATTTCCAAAACCTATTTCCAATTGAGCTCGGATTCCAAGTACGAGATTTCGCTGATCTTGCCGGAGGGCGAAAGGCTCGCCGTGGGATCGCACAATTACCATTCGGACTTCTTCGGTCGCGCTTTTTCTACTCCCGTCGAAGGGGGCGGTCCGATGCACAGCGTGTGTGTCGCGTTTGGGCTGGAACGGTGGGTATACGCCTTTCTCCAACAGCACGGCGCCGATCCGGCGGCATGGCCGGACCCGGTGCGCCGGGCCCCTGAATTTCAGGGTGTCTAGCTATTGTGGCGATCGAATTCCACCTGGTGCCGGGCGCGGAGTTTGCGCCTCAGGCCAGCGCAATTCTGACGGCCGCCTGGCCCGCCCCCGCCCTGCATTACACTCCTGCATATCTTGGCTGGCAGATGTCGTTTCCAGGTCCAGCGCCGGCGCCAGCAGCGGCTGCGTTTGTCGATTCCAAACCCGCCGGATTCGGCGGGTCCACCCATCGCCGGCTGCGCCACGGATCGAAGGTCATCGATGTCTTATTGGTTTCGTTTGTCGCCGTGCATCCCGATTTCAGGAACCGCGGAATCGCCGCAGGCCTGTACCGGACATTGCTCGCGGCCATCGCCGCGACACATCTCCCCGTCATCACGTTCGCCCAGGCCGGTTCCGCGGGACAGAGAGCGCTTGAACGGGCCTATCCGGAAGCAGGCTTCCAGCTACAGTCGTTAGGCGCGTATCCAGGATTCGCGTGCGCGCCGCGCCTTTTGCGCGAAACGCAATGGGAGAGTGAAGAAAGCGCGGCGGTGAATGCGTCGATAGCGCTTGCCGTGGACGCCTGCGCCGCGGATCGAAGTCTGTTATGGAGCGCACCCCTGGAGGCGCAGTTGCGCCATTACCAGCGCGATCCTCGCCCGCGCACCCTGCTTTCCCTGAATTCCGGCAATGGTGAGCCGGCGGCGGCCTGGGTCGTACAGACCGCCTACGTGACTGCACAGGGGGTGGATTCGGTGGCGACGATCGATTGCACCTGGTTGAACCGCGCACGGCCAGACCTGCTACCCGGCTTGGCCACCACCGTGGCCCGGATTTCACCCGCGGCTACTGTGGTAAACGCTCCCAGTTTGGCTGGCTTCGATCCAAAGCAGCTGCGCCAGGCCGGCTTCCGCCAGGTCGGGCCTGGTTTTCACGGCTACTGCGCAACCGCGCCAGGCGCGGCTCCCTTGCCACCGGCCCAGGCTGTCAGTTGCGAGATCGTGTAGGGAGTTCCCTCCGTCGCCTTTTACGGCCCCACACGGCATGCAGCGCCCAAAGCGGCGTTCACCACCCGCTGGACATCGATTACGTCGCAGGTAGCTCCTCCGTCCAGCTTATTCGTGCATGCAGTAGTTCCAATGGCCTGGCTAACCATCAGCTGTACGTCCAGGACGTTGACGGTTCCGTCGCCATTCAGGTCGCAGGGCGAGCCAGTCAAGCGCCATGCGAGTGCATTATCGATCCCCGGCGCGCCGAATGCTTCACCAAAGTTCTTCCCGAGATTACTGTACAGGTAGCTTCCATAAACGCAAGGCGCGGGCTGCGTGTAGCAACTCGCTGCCGACGCCACAGTATCGTTTACGAATCCATCGCAAGCAGGACCGGAGCACGGCAGGGTAGCCGCACCAATATTAGCCGCGGTGGTCAGCCCCGCGGTTGGTCCGCCCAGCGAGGCCGAAAGGCACTCGTCCGTCCAAGCCTTGTAGGTCGCATTCAGGGTGACCGAGTACAGCCATCCCATCGCCCCGCAGGTCGTGCGTGTCAGGTTGCGATCGCCTGCCGAGCCGAAACAGTTGGATGCAGAAGAATGGCAGTTCGAGGGCGCCGCAGGCGCGATCGAGTAGGCACTCCCAGCCACATTTGCCGTCTCGCCATACAATCCAAACGCGACGGACAGTACGGCAGAGGTGTTGCTGGCGCAGGAGGCGATCTTATAGACCGTGCGCGGCGTCTGGATGCCGATAAAATGAGTCCCGTCACAGTAACCAGCCGTGATCCAGTTTGTGCCACTTCCGGTCAGTGACTTGGACCCTACGTTAATCGACACCGTTCCTGCCGCCCCATATACGCTGTCCTGGTCATCCGACTGGCTATTGACTTCGTAGTACACACCGCGATTCACCGTGTCGCGGCCATAGTTGTTTTGCCATGTCACGGCCTTGGTGATCGCAGTAAGGGTGGCCGCGGCAAGCGTGGGATTATTGCAGCCCTGCGGTGTCGTGTCATTCAGAGACTCATACGCCGCTTCCAAGGCCTTGATATTGATCGCGATGCGCCAAGGCGACGTCT
>DATJEI010000296.1:0-7620 GCA_035496735.1 Bryobacteraceae bacterium
GTGGGCGAGGAAGGCTTCGCCCGCTTGATCGCCGCCTTTTACAAGCAGGTCCCCGGCGACGATATTCTCGGCCCCATGTATCCCAAAGACGACCTGCACGGCGCGGAGCAGCGGCTGCGAGATTATTTGATCTACCGCTTCGGCGGTCCGCCAAGGTATATCGAGGAGCGCGGGCATCCCCGTCTGCGCATGCGCCATATTCCTTTCCCCGTGACCCAGGCCGCGCGCGACCGCTGGATGCTCCTCATGGACATTGCTCTCAAGCAAGCGGCTCTTCCGCCCGACGCCGAACACCACGTCCGCCATTTCTTCGAAGGCATGTCGACATTCATGATCAACCGCGCCGATCAAGGAGCGCAGCAGTAATGCCCAGCCTCGCCGGCAAAGTAGCCATCGTCACCGGGGCCAGCCGAGGCATAGGACGCGCCATCGCCACGCGTCTGGCGAAAGAGGGCGCGAAGACCGTCCTGTGCGCTCGCACCGCCGGCGCCCTCGACGCCGCTGTTAGCGAGATTGAATGCGACGGCGGCGCTGCCACTTCGGTGGCGCTCGATCTGCGCTTCCCTGAAAGCCCCGCCCGGCTTGCGGATTTCGCCGCGTGCCAGTTTGGCGGCATCGACATCGTGGTCAATAACGCGGGCGCTACCAAGCGCGACGCGTTTCTCCAACTCACTGACAACGATTGGCTCGATGGCTTCGCCCTTAAATTTTTCGGAGCAGTTCGCCTCACGCGCGCTGCTTGGCCGCATCTCAAAGCATCGCGCGGTTCGGTGATCAACATCTCAGGCGCAGGTGGACGCACACCAGGAGCGGAGTTCGCCATCGGCGGCTCGGTCAACGCCGCCATGCAATCGTTTACCAAAGCTATGGCGGAACTTGGGATCGCCGACGGTGTGCAGGTGAACGTCATCAACCCCGGATCGATCCGCACCGGACGCCTGCAGAAGCGCCTGGAAGCCCTCGCGGCCGAGAACGGCAGCGACCTCGCTGCGGCTGAGCGCGAAATGATCGCCGCCACTAAGACTACGCGCATCGGCGAGCCGGAAGATATCGCCGCACTGGTCGCGTTTATCGCCGGACCCGAAGGGCGATTCCTGCAAGGCTCGATGATCGACATGGACGGAGGCGCTACCAAGACCCTATGAATGAGTCTCAGTCAAATAAAGTCGCAGTCGTTACCGGAGCCGGCAGCGGCATCGGACGCGCCGTTGCGCTCGGTCTCAGAAAAGAAGGCTGGTCGGTCGCAATCGCCGGCCGCCGTGCCGAAGAACTGCGCAAGACGGCATCGATCTCCCGCGGAGGTCCGGAAATGCTGGTGGTTCCCACCGATGTTGCACAGCCGGATGCGGTGCGCGCTCTCTTCGCGCGCGTCCAGGCGACGTTCGGCCGCCTCGACCTCTTGTTTAACAACGCCGGCACCGGCGCGCCCGCCATCCCGATGGAAGATCTGACCTACGAGCAATGGAACAACGTGGTGGCCGTCAACCTGACCGGCTGTTTCCTGTGCGCGCAGGAGGCCATCAAGATCATGAAGTCGCAGCAGCCGCGCGGCGGCCGCATCGTCAATAACGGTTCCATTTCCGCCCACGCGCCGCGTCCTTACACGGTGGCTTACACTGCCACCAAGCACGCGATCACGGGGCTTACGAAGTCGATTTCACTCGACTGCCGCGCCTACGATATCGCCTGCGGGCAGATCGACATCGGCAACGCCGCCACGCCTATGACTGAGCGCATGGCCAGCGGGATCCTTCAGCCCTACGGCGCCGTTGTGCCCGAGCCGCGCCTCGACGTCCATCACGTGGTGGATGCGGTGCTTTACATGGCTCGCCTGCCGCTCGAGGCTAATGTGCAATTCATGACGGTCATGGCGACCAAGATGCCGTTCATTGGCCGGGGCTAGCGCGGGGCGAGTACTTCAACGATCACGTAGGGGCCTGGTTCCGGCTGCTGGATTCCAAAGCGCCGCGCGGCCGCCAACGCTGTTTTTATGTCATCAACCAGGCAAAAATCGTTCACCGCAACGCTCTCCGCCATTCCGTTGCAGGAGAGCGGTGAGCAGCCAAAGCCCAGCATGCCCATCGACGCATTGCGTTCGACAACATCGTAACCAAGCCGTCGGCAGGGAGGCTGGGCGGAAGGCAAATCCGGCAAATCGCCGGGAAAAAGTTGATCCATCGTGACCGGTTTTTCGATTCCCGAGGTATCGAAGAGCAGCGGAAGTATGCCGTAAGCGTAGAGCTGGAAATCCGATTTCGATTCGTCAGGTACGCACGCCCAAGCCTCGGCTTCAGAGTTCCACAATGTAGCGCGATTGAAATCCCAACGCTCAACCCACTTGTTGGGACGTTTCGAAAGGCACTCGCTCACACTGGCTAGATCGCGATCGCGGCCCGCAAATGGCGCCGTCAGGGAACGCTTCGCACAGTAACCGAGAAAAACGAAATCAGGCCGATCGCCCGCCACGTTAGCTCTTCAGCGCAGCCACGGTCTCCGTGGCCTTCTCCAGCATGAAACCGATTTCGCTGTTACAGCTCAGGAAGAGCATACCGCGATCGCGCCAGTACTGGACCAGCTTGAGAGAACGCATGTGTATACCCGGCGCGATTCCGTGCCTGATGCACGCATCGCGAATTTTCTCAATGGCCGCGACCAGCGTTGGATGCTCGAACTGGCCGGCGACACCCAGCGAAATCGAAAGATCCGCCGGACCGATCATCACCGCATCGATCTTGGGCACCGACAACAGCTCATCGATGCGCTCCAGCGCGGTCCTGGTTTCGATCTGCAGCACCACCATGGTGTTGGCATTCGAGTGCGCGATGATATCCGGCATGCCGACGGCCTCGTAGCCCACGTGGGTCGGCTGCAGGCCGTATCCGCGCACGCCCTCCGGCGGGAAGCGCGTCCAGCTGATAGCCCTCTCCAGTAACTCGGGCGACTCCACGCGCGGAAACAGAACGCCCTGCGCGCCGCAATCGAGCGCCCGCGCCACCAGCGGATATTGCAAGTCGGCCACACGCACGATGGGGCACAGGCCGGCTTCGTTCGCCGCCCGTATCAAGTCTTGCAGGGTTTCGAGATCGAAGCCGCCGTGTTCGGAATCGAGGTAACTCCAGTCGAGTCCGGCCGCCGCCAGAATCCGCGGAACCTCCGGCGAGCGCAGCATTGAAGTGTTGCATCCGAATTGGGTCTTGCCCTCCTTGAGGGCCTGTTTTACGGTGTTAGTGCGCATGAACTAGATAGTATAGACGCGATGGTCGGGACACATGGGCTCGACCGCATCCGTTAGCCGGTCGATCAAGTCGAGACCATGTTGCGCCAGGAACGGCAGGATCGAGTAGAAGCGTTCCTGCGGATGGCGGTGCGGATAAAGCAGCGCGGCCAGGTGGCGCGTGTCAGCCAGTGCGCGCTCGTCGCGGCGCAAGGTTTCGCGCGCCGTCTTCTTCCCCAGCTTTTCCATCTGATATAAGATCTTCGCCCGGCTCTTGCCCGCCGCCGCGGCCAAGGTCGGATCGAACGCCACCAAATCAGCTTGCAGCCGTTCGACCTGCCGGGCGATCTCCGCTGTCGCCGCCTCGATTGACCGGCCCACGGACTGCGGCACCAGCGCCGCTGCGATCCGCTCCTGCAGCCCGCCTTCGTGCGTCATCACTTGCGCCACCGTCATGTGATACCGCTCCAGCAATTTCCGCGAACGAGTGTCGAGGATGGTGAAGCCGCTGCGCGCCATGGCCACCGGCATTCGGCCCAACAACAATTGATAAGCGACCTGTGATTGCGCCAGGTAAGCCAACTCGCCGGGTCCACCGACATAGACGACGGTCGGCAGCAGATAATCCTGCCAGACCGGCCGTAGCAGTGCGTTCGGTGACACCTGTTCGGCGGATCCGGCCAGTTCGGCGTAATCGGTATCCTTGCGCCGCAGCGTCGCGCGCTCCCCTTTGTCGAGCAGAAAGAAGAGCGACGTCTTCGCGTCCACGTGGACTTGAGCGTGATAACCGGCGTCAGTCAATTCTTTGTTGCGCGCCAGGAATCCGGCTTTCAATTCCGGCACCGCGCGCAGCGCCTGCGCCAGGAAGGGCGCCCCGATCTTACGCATCGCCGGGTCCAGCGGATCCAGATACAACAGGTCGAGTTTGGCGAGCAGAGCCTTGAGCAGCGCGCGGAATCCCGCGCCCATGGTGACTCGCGGACGGTATGCACGATCCACCAACCCCATCACGTCGTCGAGGAATGGCAGTCCCGCCAGGGCCGCACGCAGCTCGTTCAAGGGTGGCTGCGCGATAGGAATGCCGCCGACCGGTATCGGCTTCCCGGCGAACTCCGCGGACGTTTCCACGCGAACGGCGGTGGGCTCGTCCGCCGCGCCGAACACCCAGGCGTGATTCACTTCCGCGAAATCATGATCTTCGGTAGCGAGCCAAAATACGGGTACCGCCGGAATGCCGCGAGCAGTAAGTTGCCGGGCGACGTGCGCCGCGGCGATGGCTTTATAGATCGTGTACGCTGGACCCGAAAACAATCCCACCTGCTGCCCGGTCACCACCGCCACTGTTCCTGGCTGCGCCAAGAGTCTCAGCGAATCGCTATCGCCATTCTGCCCCTGCAGCGCTGCGACCATCGCCGCACGCCGGTCGTCCGGATATTGGATTTCGGCCGCCGCCCGCACGAAGGATTCCGGATCATAGGGATCGTGCTCATAAAACCGGGCGACCCGGTCGAAATGGTATGCGAAATCTGCAAACAGGCGGGAGGTCCCAGGCAGGTCAGTGTGGCGGATACAGGCGGGCTGCATGAATCTGTTAGATGCTTCGCACGCCCAAGAGTAGCAGATTTATTGCGCGTTATGCTGGTACAGGACCGCCTCAAAACCCATGGACGAACAAGAGTTTAAGAACCGAGCCGACCAGGCTCTGAATGACCTTTACCGGCGGCTTCTGGCCGCCAGTGAGCGCCACGATTTTGAAGCCGACTTCGGCGGCGGAGCGCTGGTGATTGAGTTCGAAGCGCCTCCCGCCAAGTTCGTCGTCAGCCCCAATGCGCCGGTCAGCCAGGTGTGGGTTTCCGCACAGATGAAGAGCTTCAAACTGGATTGGGATGCGGCGCGCAGCGCCTTCGTCGTCCCCGAATCCGGCGAGACGTTGGTGGCCCTGGTCGCCGGAGCGGTCGGGCGGCAACTGGGAGAAGATGTGAGTCTCTGAGGTGGCTGGCGTTTACATTTCGTACCCCTTCTGTGCGCAAAAATGCACCTACTGTAACTTCGCGTCGGGCGTGTTTCCACGCGAACTCGAAGACCGCTACCTCGGCGCGCTGCTTTCCGAGTTGCGAACGACCCAATGGCCGTGGACGCCCGAAACCGTCTATCTCGGCGGCGGCACTCCCAGCCAGATGGCGCCCGAGGCACTGGCTTCGATTCTAGCGGCGATTCCAGGAAGCCCCAACTCCGGGGCAACTTGGACCGAAGCAACCATGGAAGCCGCACCCGGCGGCATCAACGCCGAAAGGATCGCGGCCTGGCGCGATGCGGGCATTAATCGCGTGAGCCTCGGCGTCCAGTCATTCGTCCAAAAAGAGCTGGCGCGCACGGGCAGGCGTCACACGGCGGATATCGTCGAACAGGAAATCGCGCTGTTGCGTGCCGCAGGGATCGAGTCGATCAGTGTAGACTTGATCGCCGGGCTACCCGGTCAAACGGCTGCGAGCTGGAGCGGATCGCTCAATTGGATCGCGCGCCTGGAGGTGCCGCACGTGTCGGTCTACATGCTGGAAGTGGACGAGGACAGCCGCCTGGGGCGCGAGCTTCTGGTGCTGGGGTCGCGCTACGGCGCGGGCGACGTTCCCGGCGAAGACGCCATTGCCGATTTCTATGAGGCCGCGGTCGAACGCCTCGCCGGCCTGGGCCTGGAGCGTTACGAGATTTCCAACTTCGCCCGGCGCGGATTTGAATCGCGCCACAACCTGAAGTACTGGCGGCGCGAGCCCTACTTGGGCTTCGGCGCCGACGCCCACTCTTTCGACGGCACTCAGCGCTGGCAGAATCCGGAGGCCGCCGCCGATTATGTCGCCGCGCCCGCGGCTATTGAGCGGGTTGCGGCCGAGCCGTTTTCGGAGCAGTTCTTTCTGGGATTGCGCTTGCGGGAGGGAATCGAAAGCAGCTCGTTCCCATCCACGGCGGCAGACGTTGTCTCGCGGTTCGTGCGCGACGGGCTGCTGGAACGCGCCGCTGGAAGAGTGAGGCTGACGCCGCGCGGCGTCCTGCTCTCCAACGAAGTGTTTGCCGAGTTTATTGAGCCGGCGGGATAACCGCCGCTTGGGTTGCTATGGGAGCCATCTGGAAATGTGCTGATGCTGTTTCCGGCCCGGCGCACCACCAGCGGGGCGATGGGCAAGCCGGCTGAGGACACGAACTGAACAGTTCCATCGATAGTTCCGGTGAGTGGAGCCAGCATGGAACCGGTCAGCCCGAAGAAGCTTCCGAAATCGATGCCGTAGACGCCGCCAAGAGTGACCTGCGCTCCATTCTGAGTTCCCGCCGCAAGCAGTGGAGTACTCTTTTGGGCGATCAGACCCGGCCTGATCGTACAACGACACGCTGACCGACTGCGCCTGAGGCGAGAGATTGGTCACAGCGAACAAAGAATCGTTGCAATTGATCGCCGCCGCCTGCCGCGAACCAGGGGAAAACGGCATACCGCTCGCACGTAAAACAGCCGTGGGCGAGGGTCGCGAGAACATATTTGCCGCAGGCCGGCGGCGTCGATGCCGAGAACTGCGCCGAAAGCATCGCGGGAAACGGCGCACATCGCAGTGACTGCCAAGCTGACGCGAATCCCATGCCAGCTTGTCGACGCAGCGCGCGGTGGTGATATCCTCAAATTTAGCCTCCGCGAATTAACCCCAGCGGTTTTTATGCGCCCCGAAACCTACTCCACGCCGAGCGGCATCGCCGTCACGCGCAGCATTTCCAACGTATCCTACGCGCGCGGTCTTAAGTGGCTGCTCAAGAAAATGGACGCGCAGCGCGGGATCTATCTATCTTCGGGCTACGAGTTCCCGGGCCGCTATTCGCGCTGGGACGTCGGTGCCGTCGCTCCACCCATCGAGATCGTCGCGCGCGGCCGCGACATCGTCATCCGCCCGCTCAGCCCGCGCGGCCAGGTTCTCGCGCAGATTCTGGAGCCGGTGCTCGCGCCACATCCGCACTGGGAGAGTTTTGTCAATCAGGATGGCGTGCTGCGCGGCCATCTGAAACCGCTCCCGGCTTTGTTCTCGGAAGAGGAACGCAGCAAGCAGCCGTCGGCGTTTTCGGTGGTACGCGCGCTGCTCCAGGAATTCCATCATCCGCTCTCGGCGCGACTCGCGCTGGTGGGCGCGTTCGGCTACGATCTGCTGCTGCAGTTCGATCCCATTGAGCGCAAATTGCCGCGCCACGACGCCAAGGATCTGCACCTCTATCTCTGCGACGACATCTATTTCATGGATCGCAAGAAGGAGCGCATTGAGCGGTATCAATTCGAGTTCGCGCGCGGCGAAACCACCACTCGCGGCCTGTCCCGGTCAGGTGAAAAGTTAAGACGAACAAAGAGAGCGAAATCCGGTCCGATCGTCAGCGACCAT
>DATJEI010000297.1:0-8107 GCA_035496735.1 Bryobacteraceae bacterium
GTTTACACCTACGACACGACCATCACCGAAGTTTCCGGAATCGGCTTGCAGATGGAGATGGCTGAAGAACTCACCGTTGGAGAAACCATCCGCCTGCTGGTGAACAACTACCATATGCTTGCCCAGGTCCGCCGTTGCATGCCTTCCGAATCTGGATTCATAATCGGAGTCGAACGGATTGACGCGTGGAATGGACCCCCCGCAGGGAGCGCCTTGGATTCCTCGAAGACCGCGGCGACTTCGCCGCTGAGAGTATTGGGGCGGCCGAAGCTGAACCACCCGCTCGACAACTTACATCGCGCTGCCCTCCGGGGGTTATTCGCCGATCCACGATGGAGAAGCTCCCGGACGAAGTATCAGGCAGTCTTGATCGCTGCCGGATGCATGGCTCTGGCTGGGTGGGCGGGCTTTGGCGCGGGTCTGTCGGTTCCTCGAAAACCGCAGCCTGCCGCGCCTGCCACAAGCGGAGTGGCGAAACAGTCGCCGGATGCTTCGAAATCCGCCGGCAATGCCGCTCGGCCCGACGTTGCACCCACGAAGCTAGTGGGCAACGCGGCCGTCAGCAGCACGACAGCCGTACCCGCCAGGCAGATGTCCCGGGTTGAAGGACTTACGGCACAGAAGGCCGGAGTTGGGGCGGCTCCCAAGGCAACGGCTCGACGCGCAATAGTCCCCGCGTCCCGAATCTCAATAAGGGCTTCGGATGCAACCCGGGTGACGGCTTGCGTGGATGGCGCCAAAGTGCTGGATACGTTGCTCGTCAAAGGCTATGTGGGACAAATCCCGTTCTCGCGCCAAGCCCTGCTGCGATTCGGAAACGCCGGCGCGATTGAACTCGCGGTCGGTAACCAATCTGCCGCTAGGTTGGGTCAGCCGGGAGAGGCCCGCACAATCAAGGTAACTCCAACTGGCTACGAACTGATGACGATTCAATCCGCCTTCAATTGCAATCTCCATTGAAGAAGCGTCGAACGTGAACAAATAGATAATCTACGGAACGGCGGGCGGCGGCGGTTGAGCCGGACCTGTTCTCTCCGCCTTCTTGAAATCACCCGCTTTGAAGTAGGAAATCGCGGCGGGGTCCAGATATTTCCGGACAGCGGCATTGACCTGCGCCGTGGTCAGGGCGGCGACTTTGCTCTCTAGATCCGCCTCCCGCGCCATGGTCCAGCCAAATTGCTCGTTCTGCACCAGCGTCCGCGCCAGCCCCGCGTCCTGGGTGCGCCCCAGCATCCGTTGATCGAGGTAGGTTTTTTTCGCGTCAGCTACTTCGCCGTCGGTGAAGCCGTCCTTCAAGACTTTGGACAGCTCGTCTTTGAATGCGTCCTCTACCTTGGGAATATTCTGTGGAACCGCTGTCGCCTGCACCATAAACTGTGCGAACGGCGACTTGGTCGCCGCCACCAGCGCGCTGCCCACGCCGTAGCTGAAGCCTTCCTTCTCGCGGATGCGAAGCCACAGCCGGCTCTTCAAATCGCCGCCCAACATGCGGTTGGCGAACATCAGCGCCGGATAATCCGGATCGTCCTGATTCATCGCCAGCGTCATGCCGGCCATGAACACTGCGTTGGCCTTGTCCGGCGTCTCAATCATCTGATTCGTGGCGGTGACCGGATCGCGCTGGCGCAGCACCAGTTGATAAGGCGCCGGGCTTTTCCATGTCCCGAACTCCTGCTCCACCACCTTGCGAACTTCGGCCGGATCGAAATCGCCCACGATCGCCAGCTCAGCGTTGGATGCACCGAAGAACTGGTTGTAGAAGTTCTTCACGTCCGCCAGCGTTAGCTTCTTGATATTGACGAGATCCTCTTCGAAGGTGCTGACAGCCCGCGGATCGCCCGCCGGGTAGCGGATCAAGTGACGCCGCAACGCCAGCGGCGCCAGCGCGCCCGGCTCCTTCATGCCGCTTTCCGTGCGGCCCAGCTGCGCTTGGCGCAACTGCTCGAACTCGCTCTCCACGAAGGCCGGTTGCCGCATTACCTCCCCGGCCAGATGCAGCGCCGGGACGAGGCTCGCGTGAATCGTCGTAAGGTTGAGATTCGCATCGTTATCCGCTGCATTCGTGTTCATCTGCGCCTTCAGATTGTCCAATTCGTCCTGCAACTGCTGCCGCGTATGCTTTTGAGTCCCGCGCATCAACATGGCGCCGGCGAACTGCGCGGCCGTGCCCTTGTCAAAAACGCTCTTCTCATCGCCATAATGCAGAGCGAGCGTCACCGTCACCGTGGCTCCGCGGGTCTTCTTCGGCAGCATCACCAGTTTCAAACCGTTGGGCAGAGTCACCCGTTGAATGCGCGCTTCAATGTTCGCGGGCGTCGGATCGAAGGCTTCGCCCTGCGCCACCGCCGCGCGTCCCGCGTAATTGTTGAGCATCGCCGAAACGTCGGGAACCGGAGGCACCACCGCGCGATCCGGCGCTGCCTCCGCCGGCGTGAATCGGCCGACCGTCAGATTCGAAGCCTTCAGATACTTCTGCGCCACCCGCGCGATATCCTCCGGCGTGAGTTTCTCGGTGCGGTCCCGGTCGAGGAACATCAGCCGCCAGTCGCCCATCGAAGCCCATTCGCTCATGAGCAGCGCCACCCGCTGCGGATTGTTAAACAGCAGCTCGAAATCTTTCTTGCGGCGCGTGAGCACCCGGTCGAGTTCCTCTTTATTAGGCGGTTCCTTCACCACCCCCTCGAGCACGCCCTGCATGGTCTGCTGAACGTCTGAGATCGAACCCTCCTTGCGAATATCCGCTGCGAACAACAGATAGCCGGGGTCGTGCAATTGATTGTTCTCGGCGCGCACCGAGATCGCCTTCTTGGTTTCGACCAGAGCCTTGTACAGACGACCGGCGGGCGGATCTTGCAAAATCGAAGAGAGCACATCCACAGCGGGAGAATCCGGATGGGAGCCTGCCGGAACATGGTACGCCATCATCAGCACCTGGTTATCGCCCACGCGCTGCAGGTTCACTTCGCGCTCGCCGTCCTGCACCGGCTCTTCGGTATACGTCGCGGTCAGAACGCGCGCAGGCTTGGGAATCGCGCCGAATGTCTCCTGGATCCAGCCCAGGGTCTTCGCTTCATCGAATTTCCCGGCGATGACCAGCACCGCGTTATCCGGCTGATAGTAATTCCGGTAGAACGCCTGCAGCCGCTCGATGGGAACCCGCTCTATATCCGACCTTGCACCGATGGTGCTGTGCCCGTACCCGTGCCACAAATAGGCGGTCGACAACACTCGCTCTTCGAGCACCCGCTCCGCACTGTTTTCGCCGCGTTCAAATTCGTTGCGCACCACCGTCATTTCCGTGTCCAGATCCGTTCGCGAAACGCGCGAATTCACCATGCGGTCGGACTCCATATCCAGCGCCCAGCGCAGGTTGTCGTCGGTCGCTGTCATGGTTTCGAAATAGTTGGTGCGATCGAAGGAAGTGGTGCCGTTGAACTGCGCGCCGTGATTGGTCAGCTCGCCCATAATGCCGGTGCGCTTCGCCGTGCCCTTGAACAGCATGTGCTCCAGCAGGTGAGCCATGCCGGTTTCGCCATAGCCTTCATGCCGCGATCCCACCAGGTAGGTCACATTCACCGTCACGGAGGGTTTCGACTCGTCGGGGAACAGCAGCACCTTCAGCCCGTTGGCGAGCCGGTATTCGGTAATGCCCTCGACTGAGGTGATCTTTGTCGGAGCCTGGGCCGCGGTCTGTGCAGCTACCTGTGGCGCAAGGCCCACCAATCCAATGCTCACGGTCGCCCAGATAGCCAGAGCCGCCGGGGCGCGAAAGAAGCGCGTCCCAAGACTGAAATTGGGTGAGTTTGTGAGCGATTTCATGATTGTTCTAGACTATCAGACGGCGCGGAAGTCGAAAAGTAACACGCTGTTCGGGCCGCCCGAAGGAGAATACCATGCGCGCAGCACTGTTAGTTTTGACGATTGCCTCGTTAACCTCTGTTTTTTCATTCGCCCAGGCACCCACCTCGAAGACGCTGGACATCTATGTCGTCGATGTCGAGGGCGGAAACGCCACATTATTCGTCTCGCCTTCGGGCGAGTCCATGCTGATCGATACCGGCAACGCCGGCGCCATGCCAGCCGCGCGCGATGCCGGGCGTATCCTTGAAGCGGCGAAAGCCGCCGGTCTGCAGAAGATCGACCATGTGATCACCACCCATTGGCACGGCGATCATTTCGGCGGCCTGGCCGAGCTGGCTTCGCACATTCCCATCGGCGAGTACATCGATCACGGCCCCAACGTTCAGCCGGCCGAAGGTCCTGACGCGTTTCTTAAGAACACGTATCCCGGGCTCTACGCCAAAGCCAAGCACACTGTAGCCAAACCGGGCGACCGGATTTCGCTCGGCGGAGTCGACGTGCGCGTGGTGACCTCAGCCGGCGCCATCATCAAGACGCCTCTGCCCGGCGGCGGGAAAGCGAATCCATCATGCGCCACCTTCAAGACCGCCGAGAGCAATCTGGAAGATCCCCAGTCCGTTTCGGTCTTCGTTACCTATGGGAAATTCCGGACGTATCATTCCGGCGATCTCCCGAAGGGTAAGGAATTCGAGCTGATGTGCCCGACCACCAAGATCGGACCGGTGGATGTGCTGTTGGGATTGCATCACGGAGTCGCCACTTCGAACTCGCCGGTGCTGGTGCACGCGCTGCATCCGCGCGTGGCCATCATGAATAACGGCACCCGCAAGGGCGGCGATCCGGACGTCATGGCATCTGTCCACACCTCGCCCGGCCTCGAAGATCTCTGGCAAATTCATTTCTCCACCCTGAGCGGGCAGGAGAACACGGTGCCGGGAATGTTCATTGCCAATACCGCCGACGACCAGCCGTCCAGCATGCCCATCGCCGCGGTCCCCGCTCCCGCGCCGGGACCGAATGCGCCGCCCCCGCCCGCCCATAACGGCAAAGCCTATTGGATCAAGGTCTCCGCGCAGCTCAACGGTTCCTTCACCGTGACCAACACGCGCAACGGATTCACTAAGACCTATTGAAACAGTCAGGCATAAAGTTGCAGATAATGAGAGCGCCGCTGCTGATCTTGCTTGCGACACTGCCGCTGGCCGGTGCGCAGCCAACCGGATCGAATCCTGCAGCGGCATTAATCGGACGCTGGCGATCGCTTGAAACCTCCCAGGGCGGCATTGGAGCCGTGTATCAATTCAACTTCGACGGGAGCATCGATTTCAGTCCCGGCGCGATCATCGACATGCCCTATCGAGTGGAAGGCGATCAACTGATTCTTCCGTCCGCGACAACCGGCGGTCCGGAGATCAAATCGACCCTTACTTGGCCCACCAACAACATGCTACGGATGTCCGCGCAAGGCCAGACTGAAGAATATCGGCGCCAAGGTGAGGCAGACCCGCGCGATCGTCTGCTCGGCGAGTGGCTCACCTCGCGCGAAATGAATGGTCGGAGAATGCCTGTTCAGATGTTCTTCTACCCGGCCGGCAAGTCCCTGCTGGTGATCCGGTTTACCAACCAGCACGGGCGCTACTCCGTCGCGAATGGGAGGCTGATCGCCCAATTCGGTGGAAGAGTCGGCCTCGAGGGTACCTTCGATATTACCAACAGGGTGCTCTCCATTCATCGCAAGAGTGGCCGAGTTACGAAATTGGCGCGTTATTGATGATCGGTCGGGCACTCCTGGCGTGGCTGCTGATGATGGCGATCGAAACCATCCATGGCGTGCTGCGAAATCGCTTCCTGGTTCCGGTCATCGGGGATGTGGGCTCCCGCCAGACAGGTGTGCTAATCGGCTCCGTGCTGATTCTGAGTATCGCGGTTCTATTGATAGGCTGGATTCACCCGACCTCGGAACGGGCCCTGCTGGCAATCGGCGCGCTGTGGCTGACCTTGACGCTGGCCTTTGAGTTCGGTCTGGGCCTAGCACTCGGCCGCCCATGGGACGCAATGCTCGCCGACTACGATCTCAGCCGCGGCGGATTGTTGTCGATTGGCATGGTGGTGCTAGCGCTCTCACCCTGGATCGCCGCCCGCATCCGTCAGTCTTCGTAAATCGTACTCCGATCACCAATTGAGAGACTATCACTGAGGGACCTATGGCCAGGAAAACCAAACCGCTCGATCCAATCCATCCGGGCGAAATTTTGATGGAAGAGTTCATGAAGCCGCTGGGCATCAGCATCAACCGCCTCGCGCGCGATCTGCACGTTCCGCCCAACCGGATTCACAGCATCGTGCACGGGAACCGCTCCATTACCGCGGACACCGCACTGCGCCTGGGAACCTACTTTGGCGTGACCCCGGAGACTTGGCTGAATTTGCAAACGGAGTACGACTTGCGCGTTGCCCGCAGGATAGCCGGCGGCGAGATTGCCAAGACGGTCCGCAAGCGCGAGGCCGCGTGAGGCTCATCTCACCACACTACTTTGATCGCGTAGCGCCGAAATTCTGGATCGGCCGTCACAATCGGCACGCCCTCGATCGTCGCCTGAGCGATCAGCAACCGGTCGAACGGATCCCGATGATGAAGCGGCAACGATTCGGACGCTAACGCATGAGCGAGCGACACGGGCAACGCATGCATCGCATAATGTGCCATACGTGTCGGAACATAAACGTTGAGCGATTCGGGTAAGCGCAACTTTCCGGTTTGCGTCTTGAGCACCAACTCCCAAGCGCTAACCACGCTCAGCAGTAACGTATTCGCGGGATCAGACAACAAGACCAGAGCCTTTTTCGAAAGTCGCGGGCTGGCCTCGTTCCACCACAGGAACGTATGGGTGTCGAGCAGGAGTTTCACTTGAGCCGGCTATCCACGCGATACCATTCCTCAAGTTCCCGCTCCGACATGACATCGAAGTCATCCGACATCCAAATCTTGCCTTTGTCGATTCCCGGAACGCGTTTCTTCGCCGCTTTCGGTTCAATCGGCGCTAAGCGAGCCACTGGTTTTCCGGCCTTCGCGATGATGATCTCCTCTCCGGCACTCACCTGAGCCAGAAGCTTGGAAAAATGCGTCTTCGCTTCGTGGATGTTGACGATGGTCGGCATAACAAAAGTATAACTTAGTCTGATGACTAAGTCTATATCGTGGTCACGGGCGGCAGGCGTGGGTGTCTGTCATAATGGGTCCATGCGAAGGTTAGCGATGGCCGCATTGCTCTACTAGTCGCTGTTGCCGCGCGAAACCTGTATTTGCATTTTAGGAGCCCCGAGCCTCTTCCAGAATGGGAGTGCGTGCTCAACGGAAGTAAGTGTCCTCCTAGTTTTTAGTCTCCCGAGACCTAATGATGTCCCGCCTCCCACTCCCGCTATACTAGAAGTCTCCCCCGGGTTTATATCGTATGGCGAACCCGTTCGTTCATCTTCACTGCCACACCGACTACTCGCTGCTCGATGGAGCCTGCGAGATCTCGCAGCTTATGAAGATGGTGGCCGAGCAGAAAATGCCCGCCGTCGCCATGACCGATCACGGCAACCTCTTCGGCGCCGTCGAGTTCTACAACCATGCCAAGGACAACGGCGTCCACCCGGTGATCGGCTGCGAAGTCTACGTCGCGCAGCAGGGCATCGGCGTCAAGAGCGAATCCAACCGCTACAACCACCTGGTGCTGTTGTGCGAAAACCAGGAGGGCTACCGCAACCTCATCCAACTGGTTTCCACCGGCTACCTCGACGGCTTCTACTACAAGCCGCGCATCGATAAGGACCTCCTCTCGCGCCACTCCAAAGGCCTGATCGCGCTCTCCGCCTGCCTGCGCGGCGACATCAACGAAACCCTCCTGCAGGACCGCTACGACGACGCCCGCCGCATCGCCTACGAATACACGGATCTCTTCGGCCCTAAGAATTTTTTCCTGGAATTGCAGGACCACGGCCTGGAACCCGACGCCCGCGTCATGCCGATGGTGAATCGCCTGGCGTCCGACACCGGCATTCCGCTGGTAGCGACCAACGATTCCCACTACCTGCGCAAGACCGACGCCCGAGCCCACGAAATCCTGCTGTGCATTCAGACCGGCAAGTCGATGTCGGATCTGAACCGAATGCGCTTCGAGCAGGAAGCCTTCTACATCAAGACTCGCGAAGAGATGATGACGCTCTTCGGCGAAGTCGAACACGCGCTCGACCGCACCTG
>DATJEI010000298.1:0-4442 GCA_035496735.1 Bryobacteraceae bacterium
TTGTCGAAACGATCGGTTTCAACGAAATGAGCTGGTTAGATTTGGAAGGTCACCCTGGCAGTGATTTGTTGCGCATCCGCGAGACTTATCACCGTCGGGATTTCGGTCACATGGATCTGGAGGTGACTCTCGAAGATCGGAAGTTCTACACCCGACCATTCACCATAAAGACCATGTTGAATTTGATCCCGGACAGCGATGTCCTCGAAAACGTTTGCGCCGAGAATGAGAAGGACCGGGTGCACATAAAGGGTCGGTAACTACAGACTGCGCGTCAAGGTACTATGTGGGTAATCAGTTTGGTTTCTGGGGATGCCCCGGTTGTTGGCGTAGAGCCGGTTGTTGGCGTAGAGCCTGTGTTTGAATTGGTTTTGGTGGACCTGGACGGGTTCGAACCGTCGACCTCTTCCATGCCATGGAAGCGCGCTCCCAACTGCGCCACAGGCCCACGAGACAAGGTCTAGCGTCAATATAACACACCGAGCATTTCTCGAACGCATTTGAGCGAACGAAACGTGGGAGAAATTACAGTTGTTTTGCAGTGTCCCCGTGCGCCGGTCACTTCTGACGCGAGGCGGCCGCGGGTCCCAGATCCCGCAGCTGTGCCTGGGCGTTGCGGGCCAGGCTATGGGTGGGGAAGCGCGCCAGGAACTCCTTAAACTCGGCGGCGGCTTCGCTCTTGTGGCCGCCATGCGCCAGCGCATCGGCTTTGCCGTACATGGCGTCGGGGGTCTTGGGATTATCCGGGTAGCGCTCGAGCACGGCATCGAAAGCCTGCACGGCGTCGTCAAACATCTTCGCGCGATTGTAGAGCTGCCCGACGTAATACTGCGCCGATGCGGCGTTCTCGGCGGTCGGGAAGTACTTCAGATAATCGTTGAACTCCATCATGGCAAGATCGTCTTTGCCGCTCGAATAATCGCGGAAGGCGTTCAGCCACAGACTCTCGGCGGAAGTGCCCGCGGGAGGAATGGGAGCAGCTCCGGCAGCGGGCGGGGCTCCGCTCGCAGGCGGAGGAGGCGCGGACGGAGGCTGGCTCAGCGTGCGCACCGCGCTCGAAATATCTGACAATTTATTGTCCAGATTTGCAACCCGGTTCGACAATGCCGCCAGGTTCTCGCGCACCGCGCGCACATCGTCTGACGACTGATCCACCTTGGTTCCCAGGACCGCGATGGGCGCGGCCACTTTCGACTGCTGATCATTGAGGCGGTCCGTAAGGGTGCGCTGGAGCGCGGTCATGGATGCGGAAGCCTGATTCGACTGGTCAAGCGCCTGTTTGATCAGACTCTCCAGCGCCGTCAATTTTTGATCCTGCGAGGTTTGTAACTGCTTGATCTGATCCTGCAACTGCGCCACATCGCGTTGTATGGAAAGAATGTCCTCGCGCTTCTGGGCGAGCAGGCTGGGCGCCAGCAAGCATCCTGATAGAACCATCTGGAAGGCGGCCAGTCGGGAAAGCTTCATGCTCGAACTCCTTTTCGAAAAGGGGACGACCGGCGGCCGCCCCCTGTTTCACCTCTACCGTGCCGATACTACTGCGCCGGCGCCAGGTGCGCACGGCGATTGCGCTGATAGCACGCCTCGGTCGCATCGGTGCAAATGGGACGGTCCTTGCCGTAACTGATGGTCCGAACCTTTTCGGCGGGCACACCGAGCTGCACCAAAAAGTCCTTGGCCGCCGTGGCGCGGCGATCTCCCAATCCCAGGTTGTATTCGGCCGAGCCGCGCTCATCGCAGTGCCCCTCCAGCACCACGGTGAAGGCCGGATCGGCGGCGAAAATACGTTTCAGGGCGTCGGCGTCATGCGTCAACACCTGGCGCGCGTCGTCGCGGATGTCGCTCTTGTCGTAATCGAACAGAGCGTCCCCGGCTGAGGCAATCTCGCTGTTGAACATGTCCATGCCGGAGACCTTGGGCGGTGGCGGCGGAGGCGGCGGCGGAGGCGGCGGCGCCGACACGTCCACGGTCACGGAACGAGTATCGTTGCCGCCTGCGGCGCTCGCCGTCAGGGTGTAGGTGGTGGTACTGGTCGGAAACACCTGGCGCGTGCCGTTGGCTGCCACCGAACCGATGCCGTTATTGATGGAAATATCCGTGGCATTGGCGACGGCCCAGGTCAAGGTCGCCGACTGCCCGGTCTGAATCGCGCGCGGCTCGACGCTGAAATTCGTGATCCGCGCGGCAGGGGCTGGCGGGGGCGCGGGGGTCTCGATTTTGGGTGGCGGTGGTGGGGGCGGCGGCGGGACTTTCTTCTTGCACGCGCTCACCGACAGCATTAACACTCCGGCGAACACCGCTGCACTCAGTGTTCTCTGATTCATTTGCATTTCGTTGACGTGCCTCCTTGACTTATTTGCGGACTGATACCCGTGGACCGATCCGTAAATGGCGATCCGTGAAACAACATCTTTGAGTTAGTTTACTCCGTTTGCCCATACAGGCTGAATATTATTTCCTTGAGTGGTTAACTGCTGAACGTTGGTGCCGTCCGACAGCATAGTATAAATTTGTGTGGAGTTGCCTCGTTTGGATGTAAAAACCAGGTGCACGCCGTCGGGCGCCCACCAGGGATTTTCATTGCGGCCGGTGCCCTGCGTCAATTGCACGGGTTTGCGGGCGGCGACATCCATCACGAAAATATTGAAATTGCCGGGCTCATAGCCGCGGGTCCAGGCAAACGCGATTTGTTGCCCGCTGGGACTCCAGGCGGGGTTGGCGACGTCGCCCTCGCCGGTAGTGAACTGCTGCATGTCGCTGCCGTCCAGGTTCATGTGCCAGAGCTGCTGCCGGCCGCCGCGCCCGGAGATAAACAGCATATCTGTGCCGGTCTTGGGATTGACTTTCGGAGACACCTCAATGGCCCGCACGTTCGATATACGGCGGAAATTGCCGCCGTCGAGATTGCTGATGCAAATCTGCACCCAGCCGTTGAGCGCCGTGGCGAACAGCAGTTGCTTGCCGTCGGGCGTAAACTCCGGCGTTTCGACCACCGAGGAAACCGGGTTGTAAAACGGCAGGCGTCGTCCGGTATCAACCGAGTGAATCCGGATCTGCGGATTGCCTCCGGCGTAGGTGGTGAACGCGAACATCTTGCCATCCGGAGAAACCGCCGGCATGCTCGAAGTGGATTTATACTGCGTCAGGCGCTGCTGGTGCGAACCGTCGTAATCCATCGACCAGATCTCTTTGGAGCCGCTGCGATCCGAAACAAAATAGATCTTGGTACCGGCCAAGCTCTTGGCGCCGAACTGCTGGAGGATATCGGCGGCGAAGTCACGGGCCACCTTTTTCGCGCCGTCCGCGTCGAGCGAACCGAAATACAGTTTGCCGATCACCTGGGCGCTGGCGACGTCGGGCTGCCCGGTGTTGAACAGCCATCCAAACAGGACCAGACGGTTGTCCTGCACCGCGGTATACCCGAAAGCCAGATAGTTGGCGCTTACCGGCGGTCCGGACCAATCAGTTAGCCAAGGGCCCATGCGCGCCGGCGGCGTTCCACGGCGCGCGTTGGCGGGAATGGCGGGCGGCTTGAAATCCTGTGGGCGCTGCGGGATTTCGAGCGGGTAGACGCTCTTGGCAACCATTTTCAGGATACCGGCGTTTTGCAGCTCATCCCACAGAGTGGAATTGAAGGTATCCATGTTGCGCTGCGCATCGCCGGTGCCGCGCATGTCGGCCACCGCAATGGCGGGGCGTTCCGCCGAACTGATCTTGCCCACGATGTCGCTTTGCGCTTGACCTTGGAGCGATGCGGCGGCCGCCAGTATTAACACAACCGGGCCCAGGGTGTTCGGGAAATTTTTGGTCTTCATCGTTTCAACTCGAACGTGAATTCAACTTTGGCCGAATCCTTATCGAATCCCGCGGGAATCGGAGGAAACGGGCTTGCTTCCAGTATGGCGCGTTGTACTGAATAGTCCAGCGCGGAAATGCCGCTCTGTTGCACTACGCGCAGATTGCGGATGCGGCCATCGCGCAGCAGATCGAACGATGCGATGACGACCGGAGCGGTTTGCACGCGCGCGTCCACATCGTTGGTGTGCCATTTCTGCGCGACCAGTTGCTGGATCTGCTGGGCGTAGCCGGCAAAACGGGT
Source organism: Bryobacteraceae bacterium (assembly GCA_035496735.1). Taxonomy (GTDB): domain Bacteria; phylum Acidobacteriota; class Terriglobia; order Bryobacterales; family Bryobacteraceae; genus Palsa-187. The sequence continues at coordinate 4,100 of DATJEI010000298.1, forward strand.
GCCGAGAGTGGTGTTGGCCCCAGTGCCAATTCGCCCCGAGCCGGGCATCGCCGAGAACAATGGATTCGAAACCTGCGGAGCTTGCTTGGCGAAGACCTGATTCTGATCGATCTCCTTGTACGGTCGAAAACGCTGCTTTTCGCTCGCCACGAAGGCGGGCAGGCGCTTCTTTTTCATCTTGAGCGCCACCGCGTTGGGTGAGACCTTCTCTTCCTTCTCTCGCTCGATTGGCTTGGCGGGTTGTTGCAGCACTTGCGACTCGGTGTCGCTCGCGACGGGGTTCTGCTCGCCGGAGTGCAGCAACGGAATGGACTTCACGGCCTCAATTCCGATGGCCCCGCCG
>DATJEI010000299.1:0-10339 GCA_035496735.1 Bryobacteraceae bacterium
GGCGTGGCGGTAGCCGCGCTGCGCGTCGCGAGGGCCTCTTCCGGTCGCTTGCCATACAATAAATCGATGATGAAGCGCTCCATCAGGTTACTTACGACGTTCGCCGCCGCGTCGGTCGTGCTATCTGCGCAGGGTAAACCCGTGAAGCTTCTGATCTCCAATGGCATGAAAGGCGTGATGGAAGAGCTCGCGCCGCAATGCGAAAAGGCGATTGGTGCTCCGCTGGCAATCCAGTACAGCTCCACGTTCGGGTTGCGAAAAAGAATTGAGGCAGGCGAAGTTTTCGACGCCACCGTCATCACCTCCGAGGGCGTTACGGCGCTGACCAAGCAGGGCAAGCTGGCCGAGGGATCGAGCGCGTATCTAGGCCGCTCCCCGCTGGGCATCGGGATTCGCACGGGGGCGCGGAAGCCGGACATCCGCACGGAGGCCGCGCTCAAGCAGGCGCTGCTGGGTGCCAAGTCGATCACGTACCCGCAAGATGGCGCGACGCGGGGTTTCATCGACAACATGTTTGAGAAGCTGGGCGTTGCCGCGCAGGTGAAACCGAAGATCCTACTGGCGCCGAGCTCGGGCGCGTCCACGGAGAACGTCGCTACCGGCAAAGCGGAGTTCGTGATCACGCTGTTCAGCGAAATGGTACCGGTGAAGGGGATCGAGGTACTGGGTCCTCTTCCGGGAGAATATGCGACGTACGTGAGTTTCACTGCGGCTGCCAGCTCCGGCGCGCAGAACATAGACGCGGCCAAGAAATTCATCGCGTTTATGTCTGGGCCGAAGACGGCTCCGCTGCTCAAAGCAAAGGGCCTGGAAGTTCACCCGTAAGACTCTGCCTGCTCTCACGACGGCTGGAGACTCGCTTTATCGGCGCGGAACCACGCTGGCGCAAACCGCTCCCGCAAATCGCTGCCGATAATGGCTGTTAACGGGCTTCTGGTTCGCCGGCGCGTTGTTCCTCTACTGCGCGGGCGCGAGCCATCTCCCCTACAGCCGCCGAACTTCAGAACACCAGACGCAACGCGACCTGCATCTGCCGCGGATTTCCCACGATCGAAGTAATCGTGCCAACCGCGCCGTTGCCAATATTCGCATTTGGCTGACCGAACTGTGGGTGGTTGAAAAGGTTGAACGATTCGGCGCGGAATTGCATCGACAACTTCTCCATAAGCCGGAAATTCTTGAACAGTGAAGCATCCACGTTCGTGCGACCCGGCCCGAACAAGATATCCCTTCCCGCATTCCCGTAAACAAACTGGGCCGGCGATGCAAATGCGGTCTGATCAAACCAGTGAGTGATCGACTGGCCTGAGGACAAATTGCCGCTAGCAATCCGGTTCGGCCGGCTGGCGGTGCCATTGGTAGTCGAATTCTGCAGCATCGGCGTAAACGGCAGCCCGGTTTGCGACTGCAGGACTCCGTTCAACTGCCACCCGCCTAATAGAGTTCCCGGCAGGCCTCTCATGCCATACCCCGGAAGCCGGTAGGTCAAACTTACGGTGAACCGCTGGCGGAGATCGAAGGCTGAATTCCCCCGGTCACAGTAGCGGCAGCGCGGATCTTGCGGCGTGCCCGTTCCACCCCCGAAGTCCGTCGCAACATCGTCGATGGAATGAGCCCATGTGTACCCCACCAGGCCGGTGAGCCCATGCGACAGCCTCTTTTCTATCGTGATTTGCAACGCATGGTAGGCGCTCAATCCGTCGGAAACATAGTAGGTGATGTCGCCCAGCCCAGGCAGTGCGCCGAAAAACGGCCGCCGCGCCGTCGTCCCTCCCGCCCCGGGTACGGGTTGGTTCAAATTAAATGAGTTGCCCAGGCGCCGGCCCAGATTGCCGACATAGGCGACCTTGAACAGAGTCGCAATTGGAGCTAGCTCTTGCTCCACGGTGAAATTGAATTGCTCGGCATAGGCCTGCTTGAAGTTGCTGGGCACACCGATCACGTTGCCGACTGGATTGTTGGCTACGCTGAAGTCCACGGTCGGAGTGGGCGGGAAGCCTCCGCTGACGCGCGGCCCGAGAATCTGGTCGCCCGGACTGATGGACAGAACCGGCCCGTACGGCGCCTGCCGGTCAAACCGCAGCAACGCGCCGCCATTCCCATTGGGATTATAGAAGAGCCCGAATCCGCCGCGGACGACGGTATGCTTGAGCGCCTGATAAGCGAAGCCGAAGCGCGGCGAAAAATCTTTCCAGTCGCCGTCAAGACCGGCGGTCGGCCCAATTCCGTTCTGGCCAGCGACCATGAGCTTCTTGGTCACTGGGTTAAAGTTTGACCAGCGGTTAGCCACTTCGCTGTACGGACTGTAATATTCCCAGCGCATGCCGATATTCAGAGTTAGTTTGCTGTTCACCCGCCAATCATCGGCGACATATGCACCTGTCTCGATGCCTCGTATGCCTGGCCACACCAGCAGATAATCTTGTTCGTAGAGTGTCGGATATCCCAGCAGCATGCTCGCGATCGAATCGCCGCTACTCTGGCCGGGTTGAGCCGTGAAGCCGGTGCTGAAGTTAAACCGGCCGTTGCCGCGATTGGTCTGGTATTCGGTAATTTGCCGCCGCCGCACGTCGACTCCGAACTTAAGCGTGTGCTTGCCGTGGGTCCATGTGAGGTTGTCGATGTACTGAAAGGTATTTTCGCGGCGCAGAATGGGAAGCGAACGGCTGTTCCCCGTTCCCAAGTAGCCGGCCGGCGAAAAGATGGGCAGGCCGGTTTGCAATGCGTTGGGATTGGAGTTCGGCACACCCAGTTCCACGCCGAGCTGCTCATCAGGCGTGGTGCCTGCCAGCGTATAATCCATCCGGAAGCGGTTGAATCCGATGCGTGCGTCGTTGATCAGGGTCGGGCCGAAGATGTGGGTATAGGCCGCGACGGCGTGGAGGACCGGGTTGGACGACGTGCCGGCGAAGGAAGCCTCGTCGCCAAGCAGCACGGGATGTGGAATCCCGGGGATTGTGACCGCGGGATAACTGGGCGGAACGATGGTATCGGTGTGCTGGATCGCAAAGCGCGCAAAGAATTGATCGTTCGAGGTGATCTGATGGTCCACGCGCACATCGCCTTGATCCCAGTTTTGAATCTGGTTGAGATTGGTGGTGTAGTTATTGGTCAGCGCCGATTTTAACGGAAGAGGATAGGCGTTAATCATCTTTATGGTGACGGGATCCCAACGGTCGGAAGGAATCACGTTGCCCGGAAACGGCGTGCGCGTGTAAGAGGAGCCGGAGACAGTAGTGGTTTTAGGGTCGAAGATCTTGTTGGGGAAAGCGCTGAAATTCCCGCTTCGTTCCGCTACCGTCGGAATCGTCACGGTGGCTACTTGCTGCTGATTCCTGCGGAATCCTTCGTAGTCGACGAAGAAAAATGTTTTGTCCTTGCCGTTATAAACCTTGGGCAGTGTCACGGGCCCACCGAGCGATCCGCCAAATTGGTTGTAGCGGAACGACGGGAAAGGAGTGCCTACTACATTGAAAAAGCTGCGCGCATCCATCGCCGAATTGCGCAGAAACTCGAAGGCGCTTCCGTGCCAATTATTCGTGCCCGACTTGGTGACCACGTCTACAACCGCCCCGGAATTCCTACCCTGATCTGCGCTGAACAGGTTGGTCTGCACCTTGAACTCGCGGATGGCTTCCACCCCTGGACGCAGCACGATCGACAGAGTCAGCCGGTCATTGTTGTCGATACCGTCGTAGAGAAAATCATTGGAACCCTCCCGATTGCCGTTCGAGAAGATCTCTGTTCCGGGACGCCGGTCGTCCGGCCGCGTTCCGCTCATAATTGTGCCCGAGACACTGTACCCAGTGCCGTTGACCCCGGGCGACAGCGTCGCAAGCTGCACGAAATTGCGGCCATTGAGCGGAAGCTCGGACGTCAACTGCGTGTCGATCACGGTGCCGAGCGAGGAAGACTGATTCTCCAGCAGCGGCGCGGCACCGGTAACTTCCGCGACTTCGGTCACCTGCCCGACCTGCAGGGCAAGATTGACTTCCGCGCGTTGGTTGATTCGCAATTCGATGTTGTTCTGAATAGTCTTGCGAAACCCCGGCGCTTCTGCGGAAAGATTGTAGACACCAGGCTGCAAGAACGTTATGACGTAATTGCCGCCCTGGTCGGTACGGACCTCGCGTGCGGCCCCGGTTTCGACGCTGGTCGCCGTGACTTTCGCGCTGGCGACGACCGCTCCGCTAGCGTCGATTACACTTCCGCTGAATTCCCCGGTAGCGGTCTGTGAGTACGCTGCAGGCATGAGCGCAACAGATGCGCAAAATAATATCCAGTTACGACGCAGATTTTCCATAAACCAATAACCCCCGGGACATATTACACCGTTTGCTCACGGTTGTTAAGCGGCTCGGGTTGGGGTTACCGGCCGTTGGGGGCGGCGGCGATGCAAGATCAAATACCGACGGCGCGGTCTTTGACAAACTGCGGCGAAAAGTCTATGCCCAGCCCAGGAGCCTCGGGAACGCTCCACTCGGCAAGGGTCGGTTTCCAACCACCTACGAAAATGTCGTTGTAGTCCGTGGGGTTGGTATTGCCTTCCTCCATAATCACAAAGTTCGGAATGGAGGCAGCCAGATGCAATGCGGCTGCAGTGCACACCGGGCCATTAGGATTATGCGGCGCGATGGTCACGTAATGAGCATCCGCCATGGCGGCGATTTTCTTGAGGGCTGTAATCCCGCCAGTGCGGGATGGGTCCGGTTGCAGAATGCGGGCGGCGCGCTTTTCGAGGATTGCGTAGAAATTAAATTGGGTCTGCAGGCCTTCGCCGGTTGCTATGGGCATGTTGGTGGAACGTTGCAGCACCGCCATGGCGTCCGTGTTTTCCGGAGGCACCGGCTCTTCCACGAAAAATGGGTCGAAGGGCTCGAGCATCTTGATGATCCGCCCCGCGGAGGCGACGTTCCACTTGCCATGGCACTCGATACAGATATCAAAGGCAGGTCCCCCCTCCCGGATTCCCTGGACCATCTCGCGTACTTCGTTGAGTACGGGTGTAGAGAGCTGGCGGTCAAAACCGGGATAGGGCCCGAACGGATCGTACTTACCGGCAGTAGCGCCCAGCGCGATCAATTCCTTAGTGCGCTTCGCGTAGGCTTCTCTGGTTCGCGGAATGTTGCCCCAGCGATAGCTGGTATAGATTCGAATCTTGTCTCGCGTTTTACCGCCCAGCAGTTTGTACACCGGCACATTCAGCTTCTTGCCGATGATGTCCCATAGCGCGATATCGATGGCGCTAATGGCGGCATACAGGGTTCCGCCCAGCGTGTTCTCCTCCACGATGTACATGTGACGCCAGAGCTTCTCAATATCCCAGGCGCTTTGATTCATGATCAACTTGCCGCACTCGCGGATTTGGGCAATGACCGCGGGCGTACTGGGCGGCGTCGTCCCTTCGCCCCATCCGTGGATCCCATCCGCCGTCTCGATCCTCACACACGGATAACTGGTGCGCTCGCCAATCCGCAATACATAGGGTTCGATCCGGGTAATCTTAAGCGGGCTCGCATCGCGGAGCTGCGCCAGAGCAGGAAACGCAGATGCCCCGATCAAGCCACCAGCCGCAGCACGAAGAAATCCACGGCGCGTGCTGATTTCCAGTTCCGCATCGGGTCTAAAGCGAGTCATTTTTCCCTCCGTTTTCACCCGGTCATTTACTGCGATTCAATTCGGGGATTATACACCTAACTGCATTACGTTTCTAACCCTGCGCATTCTACGCGGACGTAAGAGATCGGAAAAGAGCCGAGAGATATCGCGCACGCGCTAAAGAGGTGATTATGAGACTTGCCGATTCCTTTGAGCAAGGAGAGCCCCTAAGGGAATCGTTCCTCACAGCAGCGCCGGTTCGACGTATTTTGGAGCGCAGGGATGTCAGCATGACGCGGCGCGCGCCTGCAGGATCGTTATAGGCAAGCAAAAGACAAAACGGGCTCCGCGGCGGGACGACTCCGCCCACACTTTGCCGCCGTGATCGATAACAGCCTGCCGTGACTGGGCCACGCTGCCTGCTGTCGCGAACGGTTGGAGCAGAAACACTTCCCCACCACCAGTCGTCCATTCCCTTTTTGCGAATCGCCAGGCTGTAACCCTAGTTTCCGCCTAAAGACAAGTTTAAAGCGAACGCTGGATCAAAATATTTCGTTACCGATAATGTGACTTATCAGGCGACTCAACTCACACCTGGCTAGAGCCTTCTGTCCTGCGAGAGAAGACCTGAACAACCTTGGCGGGCCTCGTCAAAGTTGTTGAACAGTCGAGAAGAGCCGCTGCCACTGAGCGTACCGAGTATATGGCCTTGACCCTTTTCGATGGAGAATTTCACAGCTAGGCCGAGTTGGCGGAAGTGATCGGTCTGTTTCCGCATCAGGTCAAGAAAGCCGGAATCGAGCTCGCCCACATACATGTTTATGCACAATTTGGAAAGGTGATTGAGATTCGCAACAGTGTCTCGCAATAGATATCCGGGGAACGCTGTGATGGATAGAAAGTACTGGGGATAGGAAGCGGCAACGAGAAACGCGGTAGTTCCTCCGTTGGAGTAACCCGCAGCGTGAAATTTGTTGTCCTGAACCTTATAGCTGTTCAGTATCATGACGATGAATTCGGGGAAGATTTTATCACCACCCTGAAAGAACAAAATGTCGTCGGGAGCCGCCGGAAGGATGACGATGTAGCCGCGCTTCTGGGCCTCGTTCTGCCAGTTGCGCACGAGCGTGAGGTCGATCGCTGCCATAGTCTGGGGTCCGCCGCCGAAAGCCAACACGGCAGGGTACGCGATTTCAGGGTCATATCCATTGGGCAGCACGACCTTATAGTGAACAGTACTCGTACCAATTCGGGCCGCCTTGGTTTGCACCTCGGCAAATGCAGGGGCGGAGACCGCGATTAGGAGCAACATGACAACAGGACTAGATTTCATCGTGCCTCCAAATCGCAAGTAGCGTTCTTCAATTCATTTGACTTCTGGGTGTCGCAATTGTCGGGACTTCGCGATCTACAGCGGTACTGATAACCGCACATAAGATTCATCCCGCGAGAGGGGCGTTTCTTGTCCGGCGTAATTTCGTGGAACGGCACACAAAGCGGGCGACGGTACTAGTAGGCCATCTTCGGCTAGCGTATGGCCACGAAGTTCTCGGTTAGTGCGGGGAGGAATACGCGAGCAATTCTTGCATTACATCCTTGAATGAACGGCAAAGTGATTGCAGTCATTCTAGCGTGCGCCTGCTCCCCAAGATTGTTCTGGCGGCGGTATGCCTTCCGGCTACCTATGCCGCCGTCGAGCAGCCTCAGCAGGAAGTGCATCCCTACCGAGAACATTGGAAACAGGCCACTTTCGGAAAGATTGCCTCAGCCGGGGTGGTCGCGAAGGCTGGAATCGGTCAGTTGCTGGGCCACCCGCGAAACTACGGCGGAGGAGTCGAGGGATTTGGCAAGCGTATTGGGGCAGGATTCACTACACGCATCGTAAAAACGACAGTTGAGCATGCGATCGCGGCACCGCTTCATGAAGACCTCCTCTATCACCCATCCAAAAAGGTCGGATTCCGTCCCCGCCTTTGGTATGCCTTGAAGAGCACCGTGATTACTCACAGCACCAGAACCGGAGAGGCGCATCCCGCGGTTGGCCGTCTCTCCGGACACGCAACCGCGGGCGTCGTTTCCCAGGTGGCCCTGCACGCCGGTAGTGGCGCCGCAACAGCGGGCTTCGGGCTCGCCGCTGAAGCTGGGGTGAATGTGGCGCGCGAATTTTGGCCCCGTCGTAATTCTGAGCATCGGTCGGCAGGCGTCCGATAACACGTGTTATCGGGCTATATCGACTGGGCTAAATCATGTCACTAGTTCGCAGATCGCGGATTAGGGAGCCAACACTGGAATCGTCGAGAAGGCACCCGATTGTGGAAAACGGAAACCCAACACGCTCAGCCGCGCGTCCGCTGGCGCGCCAAACTCGATGGTGCCACTTTGGTTCGCTGCTACTGGAAACTGGTCGGACAGCACGAAGGCGCTGTGGCCGTTCGGTGCCAACGCGACGATTCCAAGGCCAATCCGCGCACCAGTATTATCTCGAATGACGACTGGAATTTTAACAGGAGCGCCTACCCCATTCGCAACAGCGACCCCTGCCACTAGGCCGTTTGTGTTATCGAACGGCAGTATATACGAACCGGCATTACGCGCCTCGATGGGCACAATCGCTTCTTGATTCCGGGGACCATAAAGAAACCGTATGAAGCCACTAACGCTACCGTTGGTGGTCAACTGCGCGGAGCCCACCTGTAGAGACTCGGTGGCGAGTGCGTTGCTCTGCGCGATCAGCCTTGCGTGAGGAGCCAGCGTCTGGTTCAGGACCGAAGCGGAAGAGGCGTTGCCTGCTACGTTCCACTGAGCAGACAGCGGGGCACCGCTATCGTTGAAAAAACTCAAGTTTGCTTGGGCGAATGTTGTGCCGTAATTGACCAGCTCGATGGTGGTGGTCCAGCCGTCTCCGACGGCAAGATGGGCCATCGATCCGCCGGCGATATCGGTACTCGAAAGCACCGGAATCGTTGTGAATTTGCCGGAAGGTGGGAAGCGAAGCCCCAATACCGTAATTTGGCCGCTCGGCGGAGTATCGAATTCAATCGTGCCTGTCTGGTTGACGGTGCTTGAGAACCTGTCCGTCAGCACGAATGCTGCGTGGCCGTTCGCTGGCAGAGAAACGCTTGCGGAGCCGATCTGCGCGCCCGTATTATCTCTAATCAAGACTGGGATATTCGCAGGTACGGCAAGCAGGTTCGCCACAGCAACGCCGGTAGCAATGCCGTTGGTGTTGTCGAAAGCCAGTGTGTAAGAACTTGCTTTACGGGTCTCCAGTGGAACGATAGCCTCTTGATCTCGTGGCGCGTAGCGGAACCGGATAAAGCCACTCACTCCGGTATCCGTTGTGAGTTGCGCGTAGCCAGTTTGGAGCGCATCTGGGCTGCTGCTGTTGATCAATAATGTCGCATTGGGCGGCAAAGCATGGACTGGCGAAGCGTTCGTTAGTGGTAAGACAAGTGGATTTCCCTCATCTCCCAGAAAACTGATATTTGCATTGGCGGCTTGGCCGCCGGTATTCACGAGCTCAATCGTAGAGTCCCATCCGTCTCCAGAGGCAAGGTGCGCCATCGAGCCAAGGGTAGGAGCGATGTACGGAGGCCGCTGCGCAAGAATCGCGAAGGGAATTGAACCCTGGCTTAACGAGCCAAAGTAACTGGGCCCATGAAAATCCATCCGCCAAAGACCAGGAGTCTTGGCTGCGTCAGTGCCCGCGATCGGAATCGAGGTAACTATGCAGGGACCTGTCAAGGCGGGTGGACCGGGAGGAAATGTGTACGAAGTGGTCGTACGTAATTTTCCCGCGGGGTCAAACCACAAAAAATAGAACGTATCTCCGGGCATTCCAATCACTTGAATGGATGCATAGATTTTCGCGGTTGCGGGCGAGAAAACCTCCGTGGACCTGGCATAATTACAGATTTGTCCCGGCATGGCGCTGAACGCCAAGCGAAGGGCCGTAAAAACCGTCTGTCGAAAAATCGGGTTTCCCGGGAACGGACTGCTGCTTGGATTAAAGCTCAACGCGGTGGAGAGCGGAATAATGTCGCCGGAATAGCCCTCCGGTATAACGGCACTAAAGTCTCCGGTTGTAGTGGTAACACCTTGACCGGCACCGTCGAAGTAAAGGCTTGCGTTCGCGCCTCCCGAATAAACCAGCCCGGAAACGGTATACGTTCCACCGGAGAAGTCCTGCTGCAATTGATCGGTTGAAACGTTGGTGTAAGAGCGGCGGGAGGGCGAAAGTGTGTATCCAACTGATCCAGCCCTGATAGAGACGCTTGCGCCAATCGGCAGCACTGTAAAGTAGTGCCCCAACTTATTCGACGTAAGAGTCGAGCCATCCGGTAACGAAATTATCGCTCCCGCCAATGGCGATTGGTCCGCCCTGGTAACAGTTCCCTCAATATAAACCAGCGGCGACGTCTGTTGAGCGAAACAATTTGGCGCGATTAGTAATGCGAGCGCGATGACGAAATAGTCAGGTGCAGCCTTCATAAACTCCCACACGCAATTTCCCGTTGCTATCTAGGACCTAACCTCGACCAATTAACGGAGTTTTTTACGATATCACAAGCCCCTATCCCAGTTCTCGCTGGGTTGGTACCGTTAATAGTTCTTAACGGGCGCTAGCCCGTCTTAGTGGCGACTCACGGAAGTTCGAGAGTTGATTGAACCCTAGCTACGACTGCCTCGGCAATATCCTCCTGAACGGAGAGAATATCTCCAATGGCAGGCTCGTATGTTT
>DATJEI010000300.1:0-2448 GCA_035496735.1 Bryobacteraceae bacterium
CTCACTCGCTACTGTACGGTCTGTCGGAACGGAGGCAACCATGGAACTCGTTTTCACAACCGTCGCAGTCATCGGTGGAGTGACCTTCTCGTTGGCCGTCGCAATCCTCGTAGAAGAACTGATTTTCGGTAAGGTGCTGTGCGTGCTTTTTGCTCCTCGAGCACGCCAACCCAAACCCGCCATTCAGCGCTAGGCCCAGGATATGGCGCCCCATGGAACCTTTACGGGCAGGCGCGGGTCAATGTTGATAGGACTGGTTTGATTTGAGGCGCGGGGATTGAATGCGAAATGGACGAATCCAGAGAGTACCAGGCGCAGAAGCCGGGCCCATGCGCTATGCGGTTTATAATTTGTCCATCCATCCGCCCATCCATCCGCCCATCAATCTGCCCATCAATCTGCGCACCGATTTGCGCGTCAATTTGCGCATCCCAGGCATGCTCTCGTCATTTTCTTCGCGATTTTTCATCAGCCTCCTCTTTGCGTTGCTGTTCCTCGTCGAAGCCAGTGCGCAGAACTGGGCTGGCGCCGAAGGCTTGCTGGCAGGAAAGATCGCATCGGCCACCGGCCCGAAAACCATGGCCCTGGAAGTGTTGAATCGCTCGTCGCTGAACGCCGCCCTGAGCGACGACATCAGGCGCAATCTTTTAACTCAACTTGCCGCGACGGGTATCCGTTTCCTTACGGCCGAACAGGCTGCCGTAAGCGTACGTGTCACACTCTCCGAGGACCTGCGAAGCTACGTCTGGGTTGCAGAAATTCGCCAGGGTGCGAATGCGCCATCGGTCGTGATGGTTTCCCTGCCGCGATCAGCCGTCCGTGCCGTGGAGCCTGCACCCGCGGCGGTGATGGAACTCCGCGAAGTCGCTCTGTGGTCGCAGGCGGAACGGATTCTGGACGTTGCCTTCATCGAGGGCAGTCCCGCGCGCATGCTGGTGCTGGACCCGAATAGCGTGACGTTGTACCGGATGCAGGAGAGTCGCTGGCTAGTTGAGCAAGCACTTGCCATTACACATTCCCGGCCCTGGCCACGCGATCTGCGAGGAAGGCTGCTATGGCGCACGGACGGGGACAACAGTCATCTTTTTGATGCCTGGTTGCCCGGCGTCTATTGTCGGGGTTCCGGGAGCGCCGCCCTGGCCATGACATGCTCCGAGAGCGCCGATCCCTGGCCGATCGGAGCAGACCTGTTCAGCCAGACTACGTCTTTTGCTTTCTCGCGTAATTTCTTTAGTGGCACGCTCTCTCCGGGCGTAGGCACGCAAACGACAGCGCCGGCGTTTTATTCCGCGGCAGCCGTTCCCCGCGAACACTCCAGTTGGTGGCTGCTGGCGGCGGTGGACGGGAAAGTCCATCTGCTCGACGGAGTCACCGATCAGGTGATGGAGAAGCTGAAGTGGGGCAGTGACATTGCCAGCCTGCGCAGCGGCTGCGGGTCGGGCTGGCAAGTTCTGGCAACTGGAGCCGGTGCCGGCCGAAGCGATAAGGTGCAAGCTTTCGAATCTATCGGACGGGAGCCTGTCGCCGCGAGCATTCCCCTCGAGGTGGGCGGCGCGGTCACCGCCTTATGGACAGGATCCGGCGGAACCAGCGTCGTGGCCGTGGTGCACAATTGGGAAACGGGGGAATATGAGGCCTTCCGGCTCACTCTTACTTGTGGCCGTTAGTTTGTCTCTGGCGATCGCGGCACCGGCCCGCACCCGCCCGCACTACGGCGGGACCCTCCGCGTGGCCATCGGGGAAGCGCCTGCCTCGCTTGATCCGGCGGAGTCCGAACGGGGCGGAAGGGAGATGTTGCCCAGCCTCTCGCGCCTGGTCTTCGACACTCTAGTCACGGTGGACGCGCGCGGTCAGGCCCAGCCCGGGCTCTCACCTTCATGGCAGACCGATCCCGGCTATCAACGCTGGCAGTTCAGCATCCGACGGGGAGTTGCATTTCATGACGGTACAGCCGTGAGTTCCGATGCGGTCGCGGCTTCCCTGCGCACCGCCAACCCTGACTGGAAAGTTTTCGCCGCCGGAGAAGCTGTCATCATCGAGTGCAACGCTCCGACTCCGGACCTTCCCGCGGTGCTGGCACTGGCGCGCTATGGCATCGCCAAACGCACGGGCGGAAAGGTGGTCGGCAGTGGCCCTTTCGCCATTGGGCGCTGGGACCCGGGAAAGAAACTGGCATTGTCTGCCCGCGACGATTACTGGGGCGGACGGGCGTTTCTGGACTCGATCGAGATCGAACTGGGCAAGAGCTTTCGCGAGCAGATGATCGCGCTCGATCTGGGCAAGGCTGACCTGGTGGAAATCGCGCCGAACCAGGCGCGTCACGCGGTCCTGGAGGGCCGGCGGGTGGAGAGCGCACCGCCCTCGGAATGGATGGGGCTGGTTTTCAGCCGGGACATTCAATCGGCGGAAGATGGAAAATTGCGCGAGGCGTTGGCGCTCTGCATCGAT
>DATJEI010000301.1:0-5220 GCA_035496735.1 Bryobacteraceae bacterium
CTGCGTGGCAGGATGTAACTTGCCCGTACGGGGCACGGCACTCTCGATCAGCTTGGCCAACTGACCGGTGGTCTTGATCGGCCGTGCCCGCACGATTGCTCTGGCTATTCTCCGGCTCCTCCTTTCCTCGCCTAACTGAAAGATTAAGTCGGCGAGCTGCTTTTCCGATTCGTAGTTGACGATGTCGGCCGCCGTCTGCCCCTGGCTGCGATCCATGCGCATGTCCAGCGGCCCGTCGGCCATCACGGAGAAGCCCCTTTCTCCCTCCGTCAACTGATATCTCGATACGCCCAGGTCCGCCAGCAGCCCGTCCACTTGCGTGAACCCCTCGGCTGCGAGCGCCTGCCCCACCAAAGAAAAAGAAACGTTGTGAAAGTGGATGCGCGAAGCGCAGTCCGCGGTATTCGCTTGCGCGCGCGCCAGGCTCTCCTGATCGCGGTCGCACGCCAGGACCATGCCCCCGCTCGACAAATGCGCAAGCTGCCTTGCGATGGCGCCGGCGTGTCCTCCCATTCCCGCGGTTGCGTCCAGATAGACTCCGTCCGGCCGGATTGCCAGGTACTCCAGGCACTCGCGCAACATGACCGGAACGTGCATACATGGCCGCTACTTCAATCCCTTCTTTTCGAGCGTCTTCACCTTCTCGCTCAAATTCGCCATGGCGCGATTGAGGCGTTCCTCATGGACGCTCTTGCTGGCTACGTTGATGCGGCCGTTGTAGCAATCCAGAAACACCGGCTGAGATTCGATCTCGATCACGCGCCGCAGCGCCGCCGGGATCAGCACGCGGCCCTGCGCGTCGATCTCCGAATCGCCGCCATACACTTTGGCGAAATAAGCCACGTCTTCGGCGGGCTCGGCCAGGTCGCCCGCGTCGGCGAATAACTTTTCATTGGCTTTCCACACTGAAATGGGATAAATTCTAGCTAGCTGGCGATCCAGCGTGGTGATGAAGACTTTCTCGACACCCAACTTTTTCAGGTACTCCAAGAACTCAGACGGTAGTTTGAGTCGGCCTTTGTCGTCGACCCGAGCCTGGGCAATTGAGTGCGGCGGCTCCACTGGAACCGCCCCTCCGACGTCATTTCCAACCACTAGTTCTGCCACTTTAAACCACAACTGACCACTTCAGTCCACTCAGTGTAAACCAAGTTTCTAGAACATAGCAAGCATTTTTGTTGCAGTGGTTGAAGTTACGCCGTTTGTTCGCCTATTATTACCGTACCCCGCTCGCGACCCGTGCAGCCAGGAATTCGTCGCCGGGGCGCCAAGTGGGGAGCTTCGGCAAGTTGGCGACCTCACGGTTGATCAGGAACCCGAAGCGTGCGTAAAGCTCCATGCCCGAGAAATCCCAATCGTCGTGGTACTCATCGGACGGCTGGTGGTAATGGGCTTCGTTGTATTCGTCGGCAAGCCGGTTGCCGGCGCCGGGCGGCTGGCCCAGCAAGTCATGGCCGGAGTCGATCGAGAACGCGGGGATGCCGACCCGCGCGAATGAAAAATGGTCGGAACGATAATACGTGCCGGCCAGCGGGCGCGGATCCGGAGAGATGGTGAGATGCAAGCGTCGCGCCGCTTCCTCGACGAGCGGATAGACTGTGGTGCGTTCGGCGCCATGGACCTGCACATCGCGGGTCCGGCCGAATGGCGGCAAGGAATCGTAGTTGAGCGCCAGAGCGGTCTCGCCTGCGGGAATAACCGGATGCTGTCCATAGTATTCCGAGCCCAGCAGCCCCGCTTCTTCCGCAGCCACCGAGATGAACAGCGCGGAGCGGCGGGGTTTCTGCGGCAGCGCAGCCCAGGCGCGGGCCAGTTCCAGTAAAACGCCGCAGCCGGTGGCATTATCCTGCGCGCCGTTATAAATTGCGTCGCCGCGAATCGCTTCGCCCACCCCCAGGTGATCCCAGTGGGCGCTGAACATCACGGCTTCGTTCTTCAGACGCGGATCGCTGCCCTCTACTTTGCCGATCACGTTGCGCGTGCGCATCTCGCGGATTCTTGCAGAGGCGTGAATGCGGAAACGCAGCGGCAGAAGCTGGGCCCGGAAGCCCCGCGCATCCGCCAGCTTCAGCCATTGGTCTGCGCTGGTGTTTTGAGTGGCCGCGATGCGCTCGCCGGCCTCTTTCGTAATCCAGCCGGCGAATCCGACGGCGGAAGTTCCCGGCGCGAGTTTCATCTCTAATTCTTCCTTCGACCAGGAGGACCGCACCACATTCCATCCGTAGCTGGCCGTAGGCGTGGTGTGAATAATGATGGCGCCGCTTGCTCCGTGACGTGCGGCCTCTTCGAATTTGTAAGTCCAGCGCCCATAGTAAGTGAGCGCCTCGCCGTTGAAGAATTTGGGGTCGCGGGACGGCGGCTCGCCGGTGAATAACACCACGACCTTGCCGTGCACGTCCACGCCCTGGTAGTCGTCCCACTGGTATTCCGGCGCGACGATACCATGGCCCACGAACACAGCGTCGGCATCAATTTCGATGGTGGGTTTCTGCTGGAAAGTAACTCCCACGAAATCGTCCAGCCAGCCGAAGGGAAGGGTGACGTGGCCCGTGGTCACGCTCAGCGAGGTAGCAGGCTGCGGGTAGGCGCCGACCAGCGCGAAGTTCTGGAAATATGTTCCGTTATCTCCGGCCGGCTTCAGCCCGTACGACGCAAACTTACTGGCGATGTATTCGCTGGCAAGGTCGCCGCCGCGCGCGCCGACCCCGCGGCCTTCAAGCAAATCGCTGGCCAGATATTTCACGTGCGCGCGTATGCGCTCGCCGGAGATGTCCGTGGTCCCGGCGAGTTTGACTTGGGCCGGGGTGATCTGCACCCAAGCGGCGGCCGCAGCGATGGAGAGGATTGAAAGGAAGAGCGCACGCTTCATCCAGGCATCATAACAAGCCGGCGCCGGCGGGAATGACGAGAAGCGATGAAGGCCGCTCGCGCAGCCGGCCGGGCTGGTGCTGCGACCGTGCAACTGGATGCGCAGGAAGAGGTTTTGCGGGCCCTCCGAATTCCGCGGACAGGTCTCAGGCTTTAGATTTTGCGCTCGCCCTGCGCGCAGCCGCCCAGCGTTTTCGTTGCGCGGCAGCCATGCGCTGGCGCGCTTCGGCACTCACGGGGCGACGCTTGGAGGGCACGCCAACCGGACGCCCGCGCTTGCCGCGCTGGTGAGCCAAACGGTCGAAGATCGCAATCGCATCATCGAGTTGCGCTTTGTACGCCCGGAGATCCGACAAGACTTTAACAACATCCATAGCTCATACAGTATTCGGCAATTGGGTGCGTAGACGCAAGTGCCGGGAGGGTTAGGCCGGTGTATTGGAGCATGCCTATACTTGAGGGAATGAAGATTGTGATCGATACCGTCGCGCAGACTTTGACGCAAGTAGACGGCGCGGCGGAAAATACTGTCGGCCTCTTTACCAAAGAGGCCTTTGAGGCGCTTTCGCTCGCCTGGGTGCGGGTCGGCTGGAGCCTGCAGTACTATCACAATTTCACGTGGTTCGGCCTGCCGATCTTGCAACTTCCTGAAGACTTGCTGCGATTACAGGAGGTGATCTACGCGCTGCGCCCCGCGGTGATCGTCGAGACGGGAGTGTACCGCGGTGGCTCTTTGCTTTTCCATGCATCCTTGCTCGCCGCGATGGGCGAAGGCAAAGTGATCGGCATTGACCGCGAGATCCCGCAGCGCACGCGCGACGCGCTGTGCCGCCATCCGCTAGCCGCGCGCATATCGTTGCTCGAAGGCGATTCCACGGATCCGAAGCTCGTCGCGCAGGTGGCGGATCGGATCGGATCTGCCGGTCCGGTGCTCGTGATTCTCGATTCCGGCCATACGCGGGATCATGTCGCGCGTGAACTCGAATGCTATGCGCCGCTGGTCACCAAAGGGTCGTATATCATCGCGACCGACGGCATCATGAAAGATATCGCGGACGTGCCCCGGGCGCGGCCCGAGTGGAAGACCGACAACCCTTTCGAGGCTGCGAACGATTTTGCAGCGCGACATCGCGAGTTCCGCCAGCAACCACCGGCCTGGCCTACGCGGCAAGGCGTACTCACTGAAAACGTTACGTATTGGCCGGGGGCTTGGCTCCAGCGCGTCAAGTAAATGCTGGAGACGCATCTAAATCCGTAGGGCCCAACAGGTTCCGGATAAAGATTTCGCTCCATCCGTCCGATGAATATGTATGGAGCAACCTTCGCCGGACTGCGTCCAGTCGCGGGTCTTCCTGGTGATACCCGCCTATAACGAAGGCCGGGTGCTGGCGTCCACTATTCGCGGGTTACTGCCCTACGGTTACTCTATCGTCGTCGTCGATGACGGATCTTCCGACGGCACCGCTGCCATTCTCAAGGGACTGCCGGTCCATTATCTGCGCCATCCGGTCAATCTGGGTCAAGGAGCCGCGCTTCAAACCGGCATGGACTATGCGCTGGCTCAGGGAGCCGAGTATATCCTCCACTTCGATGCCGATGGACAACATCCGGCCGAGGGAATTGCCAGCCTGCTCGCACCCGTCTGCAGGGGCGAGTGCGATGTTGCGGTGGGCTCGCGATTCTTGGATGCGGAAAACGTGAAGTTGATTCCGCGCGGCCGCAGAATCCTGCTGCGCGGGGCCGTGGTGATTTCGGGCATTCTGACCCGCCTGTGGCTTTCCGACGCGCATAACGGTTTTCGCGCTCTGTCGCGCGCCGCCGCCCAAAAGATTCGGCTTCGCGAAAATGGATTCGCGCACGCCACCGAATTCCTGGACGAAGTGCGCGGTGCGCGGCTGCGTTTGCGAGAGGTGCCGGTCGCCATTCGCTATACCGATTACTCGCAGGCGAAAGGCCAGCCGGCGTTGAACAGCGTGAACATTCTGATCGACGTGCTGCTGCGGAAAGTTCTCTAGATGCTACCCATCCAAGCCATTCTGATCGCGCTGCTGCTCCTCATCGGGGGGATCTACCTCACGGCGCTGTCGTCGCGGCTGGTCTCGCGGCTCGCACTGCTGAGCCTGCTGGCAGCGGGAGTGGTCTTCGTCATCAACCCGGATTTGACGACGCGGATCGCACACAGCGTGGGAGTGGGCCGCGGCACGGATCTGCTGCTGTATCTATTTTGCCTGGCAAGCATCACGGTGTTTCTCAAGCTCTACAAGAAGAACCGCGCCATGGAAGAGAAACTGACCGAAGTCGCGCGGCAGGTGGCGTTGCGAGGCGCACAGGCGCCGCACCGGGAAGCGTGAT
>DATJEI010000302.1:0-20616 GCA_035496735.1 Bryobacteraceae bacterium
CACCCAGTCGCGGTCAGCAGCACGGATTGGACTGCCGAACCTTGCCGCAGCCGCGAAGTCCTCAAAGAACGCTTCCACGAATCCGTCGCCTTCGACAACTCCGGCCGTTCCCGCTTCCCATAATTCGGCGAGCAGCGTGTCAACGCGCTCGGGCTCTGCCTCAAGGCGCAAGTAATACATCGGCCTCTACGGAATGTCCGGTCTCGATTCGCTGCGCCTGGTCGTCGTCGGCCTGGGCGCCCGCCCGGTCACCGGCGTTGCGCTTGGCCAGGGAACGCGCGCGATAGGCGAAGGGCGCCTCGCGAGACTCTGCTATCGCGGCATCGAAGTCGACAATGGCCTTCTGGTGTTCGCCGAGCCTCTCATACGCCTCGCCCCGCTGGTAGTAAGCGTCGAGAGTGGGATTTATCTGGATCGATTTGCTGCAATCTTGAATCGTCTTTTGCACAGCGCCGTTCTCCAGATAGATCTGGCCGCGCGCGTTGTAGGCTCGGGTCAAGCTCGGGTCGAGAGCTAACGCTTGGTCGAGATCGGTGAGCGCCTCCGCCCGGTGGCTGGCGGAGTGCTCGGCAAGCCCGCGGTTCAGGTAGGCATCGGCGTAATCCGGCCAGATCCGGATCGCGCGGTCGAAGTGGCGCATAGCTTGATCGTACGTTCCAACGCCCAGTAGCTTCACGGCCAGCGCGGCTTCCTCCCGGGCGCGGTCGGGGGCGCTCGCCCAATAACTATAGGACCCGCCTGCGGCGCCGGCGAGCGCAAGGATAGCGAGGGTGCGTTGGATCAATTTTCGCTGTCTGCGTTTCAGTGCCAGGAGCGCTGCGCTGGGGGCCTCCCGCGGAAGGGGACGAACCGCCTTGCGCCAGCGGGTTAAGAACGACTCCACTGCCATAAGGAGCGTTTAGATTATAGCAACCTGGATCGCTTCAAGTTGAGTCGCTAAAGTTGGGTGTCGCTAAAGGCGCTTAAAGTTGTGCGCTACAGTTGGGCGCTACAGTTGGGCCACGCGCCGCTGGACCACCAGGAAGTACAAACCGAGCAGGGCCAGCAATCCCCCGCTCCAGCCCATGATGACCGGCGCGCTGAAGATCGGAATCAGTTTGCCCAGCAGCAGGCTCCCCACCGGCATGCCTCCGCGGAAGGCCACGTTATACACACTCATCACGCGCCCGCGCATTTCATCGGAGGCCACGGCCTGCACCAGCGAGCTGACCATCGACATCGAAATCATCATGGCTCCGCCGGAGAGGAAAATGAGCAGCAGCGAGAGCGGGAAATGCTTGGACTGGGAAAACGCCAAAATGATGCAGCCCATCAACACCAGCACCATCAGCGCCGCCTTACCCTGCCCCTGGATCTTGCCGAAGGCGGCGACGATCAATCCGCCGCACACCGATCCGGCGCCCGAGAAAGCCAGCAATTGCGTGAAGCCCTTAGCCCCGCCATGCAGGACGTCCTTGGCGAATACTGGCAAAAAAGTGAGCAGGGGGATGCCGAGCAGCGTCATGCCGAACGCCAGCACAATCAGCCCGTCCATTCCGGGCTTCTGGCGGATGAACCCGATGCCCTGCCGCATGCTGTCGAGGATGGGTTCACTGGACTTGGCCGGAATGTATTTCACGTTGATCATGTACAGCGAGATAATCACCGCGATGAAGGACAGACTGTTCAAGCCGAAACACCAGGCCGCGCCTACCGTAGTGAGGGCAATGCCGCCCAGCGTGGGGCCGATAACGCGCGCCAGGTTGAATTGAATCGAATTCATCGCGATAGCGTTGGGAATGTCTTCCTTGCCCACCAGCGTGGGCAAGAGCGCCTGATAGGCCGGGCCGCCGAAGGACTGCGCGATACCGACGATGAACGACAGGCACAAAATGTGCCATACGTGAACTACTTTGAAGAACACCAGCAGCGTCAAGATGAGTGCCGTGGTCATTTGCACGTACTGCGAAGCCAGCAGCAGATTGCGGCGATTCATGCGGTCGGCAATAACGCCCCCGACCAGCGAGAACAGGATGATGGGAACTTGCGCCAGGAATGTGTCCAGGCCCAGATAGAAGGAGTCTTTGGATAAGTCGTAGACCAACCACGCCTGCGCGGTGGATTGCATCCAGGTGCCGATGGTGGAGGTGCAAGCGCCAAACCACATCAGCCGAAAATCACGATGTCGAAAGCTTTTGAAAACGCGGCTAAGCAAGAAACCCCAAGGATGCCAAAGACTCGATTCTAGCAGACGCCCGCGAGGCTGATGCTTGGATGCCGCGATCTCGTCCGGCATGACTTGTCCAGCGCGTCCCTAATACACTTCGAAGCAGAACACCTGATTTGAATCGTTAGGCGAGAGCGAGTATTCCCCGTTTTCGAGCGGTTCGGATGCCTCGACGCGATACAGCCTGCCATCCACTTTGTTCACCGAAAGATGCAGCGGCCGCGCGGATCCTTTTCGCTTGCCCTTTCCGGTGGCGAGCTCGCGGCGTCCGCCCTTCACTTCCCAGCGATAGAGTTCCAGCCGCTCTGGAAGTACTTTATCGCTCTCGATCAGGAAAATGGGCTCCGCCAGCGGCGTGCGCGCGGTGGAGCTGGCGCCGGGCACGGTGTAAAGGCCCGATTCGTTCTTGGCTTCCAGCGCTTCGGTAGGAATCAGGTTGTCGGCATGCACCAGGTACGCCAAATCGGGCTTGGGAGGCCGCGGGCCATCGTATTTTTCGGCGGCCAGCGCCGCCAGAGGGATCGTCAAAAGCACAGCAAAACGCAGCATGCGAATCTATTATCACCTTTCAAGCTCACTACCATACTCATTACAACACTGCGACGAACTCGGCTAGAATCCGGTAACGGTCTTCTTGGGGGTCCAGGTCCCAGGCTTCAAAGGCGGGGTTCAACGGTTCCAGGCGTATGCGCTGGTGCGCCCACTCGCCCGCATCGTTCTGGCGCTTCTCGCTGCGATAACGTTTCACCGTATAGCGGTCGGCGCCGGCTTCGCCCAACGCCTCCACCAGCACCAACCGCCCCTGCCGGGATCCAGTCACGCCTCGGCGGAACACGCACAGCGAGCCGTCCGGAATCAGCGGTTCCATGGAATGGCCCACGATTTCCGCCACGAACATCTCGCGCGTCAAACGCAGCCCGGCGGGAGCTTCCTCCCAGGCTTGGTCTTGGCTCGCGACCCCTTCGATCCCCCCCGCTTCGATCACTTGGTTCTCAAGAAACGGTCCCGCCGCCACCGCCAGCGAGTAGCGCGGCAAATGCGTGACGAATGGCTGCGCCTGGGATCGAACATGTTGCCGGTAGAGACGCGCCAGCGCCCGCGGGAAGTCCTCCACCATGGCCTCACGGCGGTCGCCTACACGGATGGTATTCGAGAGCGTGTCTTCCAGGCGTGCGAAGAATCTTGCGGCTCCCTGTTCGGCGGCCTGGGCCAGCAAATCGTCTTCGAGTTCCGCAAGCACTTCGGCCTCGTCTGGCGTAAAGCGCTCCCAATCCCGACGCAGGCGGATGTGCACACGGTCGGTGGCCGGATCTTCGAGCAATACGCCGGCGGTTATGATTTCCTGTCCCGGGAGCTCTACCATCAGCAGCGAATAACGGGCAGCGCGGGTATTAACGACCGCGCTGGAATAAACCTCCGGGCCGGCGTTAGCCGTCGCGCGGGCAGTCGCCACGGCATCTGACCCTGTATTGACGTCGGCCCCTGCGGGGGACTTCGGCATCGTTTTGATGGGAACGGGCATGATGCGCTGTTTCACATATCGGCCGTCTGTATTGAACGCCGGGGCGGCCGGGCCTGCACCCGGCGGTCCTTGGCCTCCAGAGCAGAAACCACCCTAGTGGCCAACCGGATAATAGCCTTTGCGGGCTCGCACCTTGACCTCCGGCAGTGAAACTTTAATATTCAATCCCCGGAATACCTTGTCGGAGGTCCCTGAATCGTCGGGAATGTAGCGCAGGATATACTGCGTGGTAATCTCGCCCGTGATATTCGCGACTGCGCGGAACAGGGCCGTCGCCAGCGCTGATGCAAATCCCCCGGTGCCCGCCCGGAGGGCCAGGTTTCCTTCGTCCGAGGGCGTCGATAGGTATCCGGCAACATCCTTGTAGATATCCTGCAGCGGATATTCGACGCGGCCTCCGGTTTCCTCGGCCAGCTTAGTGAGATTATCGCTGCCCTCGCTAGTGAAGCCGTAGGACACGGTGCTGATGCCGTAGATGGTCACCAGATTGCGCTGGGCCACTTCGAGCGCTTCCTGCAAGGTCTTCTTGCTGGAATTATCGTTGCCATCCCCCACGACGATCAGCACCCGGCGCGGCTCAAACGGCTCGCCTGGGATAAGCGCACGATTGGTGCAGGCCATATAAATCGCGTCAAAGAGAGCCGCTCCGCCGCCGGGCTTCAGATCGCGCAGCTTCGCCACCATATTCTCGGGATCGGTAGTGGTATTTACCATCAGCTCGGCCTTGTTGCCATAGCCGATCAAATAGCCCGAAAACTTATCCTTGCCTGGAAGCAGGGTGAGGACCAGCTCGGTGGCGGCGGTTTGAAAGTTTTTCCACTGCGCCCGGCTGGAATTGCTAAGGTCGATGAGGAATCCTGCCACCACCGGCTGGCTCCGCTCACGCGAAAAGAAGTTGATGGTCTGCGGCTTGCCTTCGTCCAGGATCTCGAAGTCTTTCTTTTCGAGATTGGAAATGAAGCGCCCCTTATCGTCGGTGACGGTGACCGGAACGATTACCTCGTTTACTTCTACTTTGATGGATGCCCCGCCGGTTTCCGGCTGTGGTTGATCGGTCTGCGATTGCTGCTGGGGCGGCGTTGCGGCGGAAGGCGCAGCGGGGGACGAAGCGGCCGGCTGAACGGGTTGCGATGCGCTCTGTTGCCCGAAACCCTGGACCCCTAGCAATAGAAAAGCCCAAACCGAGACCCTGAGTAACATAAAGAAATCCTGCCCACGATTATAAACTACGCGGGAGCGCAGGATACCCTGCATTTCTATCGCAAGCACGATTCGGGAGCAAACCACCACCAAAGGGGTGGTTCGTTAGCTAGACGTCTTGAGCCGGACCTTAGCCGGCCGGGAGAGCAGCAGCCGCTCCAGCTCTATTACTTGAGCCGAGGGTACTTGGACCGAGGATTCAAAATTCGACCCGGCTTTTGGACCAGACACCTTCCGGCCCGAAACCTTCTGGCCCAACACCTTTTGGACGGACATCTCTTGGGTCGCCATTTCTTGGTCCGCCATTTTTGGGTCCAACGTTTTTGGTTCCGACATTTTTTGGCCCATGATTTTTTGGTCCATCATTTTTTGGTCCATCAAACGCAGCAGACTTATTTGAAAATGCAGATGCGATCCGCGATTACCAAGCGATTCCGTCTGAGGTGACTGATTCGGGTCCATAGACAATGCTATCGGCCATGCTGGCGCCTCTTAATAGGAGTCAGGCCAAATTAGTTTGATCTTGTAGTCTATGAATCCATGCCGTGGCTCAAGGACCCTAGAGGGGCAGGGATTAGAGGAATAGTGAGGTTCGCAGAGGGGGGAAGGGAGGAAACAATTGGGGAGACAGGGTTCCTTGAGCCGTAATCGTTCTCATTACGGCTTTTGGAATTGCAATCTTCTCGCCAATCGCTAACCCTATGAAAAAACATGTTGCGCACGTTTCCGGAGTTGGGCCCTCGGGGATACGCTTACCGGATTTTACCGGTTGGGTGCAACTGCCGGCGGCGTGCTAGGTGCTTTGGAGACATGCCCCGCTTTCGCCTCGTCGAACTCGACGTTATTACTGGCGAGCGTTGAGCCGGTGGCCACGTCCAACTGCACCCGCGCCCCGGCATAGGTAGCCTGCGCAGTGACCTCGGCCGCGGCGGCGGTAGTGAGATCGCGCTGGTCTTGGATTACCTGATAAACGGTAGTGGCGCCTAGAGCCAGTTTCTTCTGGTCGGCGTCCAGCGTTTGTTCCTGCAGCACGCGTCCTTTCACCGCGGCCTCATATTGGGTACGGGCCTGATTCACGGCGGTAATGGCGTTCTGCACATCCACTCGGATTTGGTTGATCTGGCGCTGTAGCAGCAGTTGATTCTGCCGCAAATTCACAGACGCTGTGGCCATATTCGCCTGGGCAGCGCGGTTTCTAAGAGGAATCGTTAGATTCAGGCCAATGGAGTACGTCGGAAAATTACGGCCAAACAATTGCGCCAGAGCGCCGCCGTAGCCCCCAACGAAGAAGGGGTCTGCGATAGGCGGGACTTGCAGCAACCCGGTGGTGGCGCTCACCCCTTCCACCGTGTTCTGCGAACCTATTAGCGCGTTGCTGCGCATATCGCCTACCAGACTCAGCGTCGGAAGCAGTGCGTTGCGCGTCCCGGTCAGGATAATACCGGCATTGTCCAGCTGAATTCTGCTTTGGGCAATGTCGGGGCGATTCTCCAAGGCCCGCGATACCAAATCCTGAACCGGTTGGATGGCTTCCGTTTCCGGGATGCGTATCGGGTCGGTGGGTATTACGTGCGCTCCCAGAATCTCGGGCCTCGCCAGGCCGTTGCGGCTCAGTGCGCTTTTGAGCACGGCTTCGAGCTGCAATACCGCGGATTGCGCTGCCACCAGCGCCTGCTGGGCGGTGGCCAGCTGTGCTTCCGCGCGCACGACTTCGATGGGCGCCAGGGTTCCGATCTCGACCTGCTTCTTATTGTCGTCGTATAGCTTCTGTGCGACGGCCACGGCCTGACGGTTGACGTTCACCGTCGAATTGGCAGCCACCAGGCTCCAGTAAAGTTGCACAACATTTGCTACCGAATTGATCAGTTGCTGGCGGAACACGTAATCCGCGGCCTTTAGATTGTTCTTGGCAACGCGGATGTTGCGGTTATTAAGCGCCAGGCCGAATCCCTGCAGCAGCGGTTGCGTTACGGTGAGGTCCAGACTTGAGTTCGTAAAGGGATTCACCGTAGAACGAAACGAGTTCTGCTCCTGAGTAATGTTGTTGTAAGCCAGTGCCACAGATCCGCCGGTGGAGAAGGCCTGTACTAGGCCGAAGTTCGCGGTCTTGTTGGTGGTGACCAACGCGTTCGTTCCTGAAATGACTGTATTCGACTGCGGAACCGTAGTGTGGCCGAAGTTAAGATTGCTGGTGATGAACGGATCGTAGCTCAGTCCGGCGCCCAGCGGACTTCCTGCACCAGCCGCTCCGATCCCGGTGCCGGTGCTTCCCAGCAGGCCCAAACCGGCGCCCGTGGGTATGCCCGGCAGCACTCCGGTCGGTATGCCGTTAATGCCCGCCCCGGATTTGGCGCGCAGCAAATCGGCCTCGGCCAGCGAAAACTCGTAGCGCTCGATTTCGACGTCCAGATTGTTCTCGAGAGCCAGCGCAATGGCGTCCGACAGCGATAAATATAGGTTACCGGCGCGGAGCAGCGCATCGATGCGGCTGCTATTGGATAGGTTCACCGGCGGCACTACCCGCGACTGGTATGGCTGGGCGACCCCGGAATACCAATGCGTGCGGTCAGTACCGAGAGGGCCCCGGGTTTCGACCTCCGGATTCTGCTGGCCGAAAGTGGAAGGCGTTGCCACCAGAACGGCGCACAGTACGGCTACATAGGTTTGAAACTGTTTCATGGCTCGTTTCTTTATACGGTAACTACTAGCAAATTGTTTCCGCATTAGCCATTTGGCGACTAGCGCGCCGGCCCGCGCGGAACACCCACCCACTCGTTTAGTTTCTCATGCCTTGCGAAGCCACGCTGAGGAAAGGGGATGTGGGCGGAAGCCCATGGCGCGGGCACTCCCGGCGGCTTGCTATATTTGAATTCGTGTCGGAAGCCGTCATGCAGGTTTTTCGGGAAACCGGAGCGTATCTCAAGGGTCATTTCCGCCTCACCAGCGGTCTCCATTCGAACGAGTATCTGCAGTGCGCTCAAGTGCTGCAGTATCCCCAGCTGGCCGAGCGTTTCGGCCGCGAGCTGGCGGCGCGGCTGCCGGACTGCGAGGTGGTGGTTTCGCCGGCGATTGGCGGCTTGCCCGTCGGCCATGAGGTCGCCCGAGCCAAGGGAGCCCGTTTCATCTTCACTGAACGCGATGCCTCCGGCAAAATGATCCTGCGCCGCGGTTTTTCCTTGCGTCCGGAGGAAAAGGCCCTCGTGATTGAAGACGTCGTCACCACCGGCGGCACCACCCGCGAAGTAATCGACGTTGTACTGGCGGCGGGCGCGCGCGTACTGGGAGCCGGCTCAATCATTGACCGCAGCGGCGGGCGGGTGGACCTGGGGGTGCCTCGCGTCGCACTGGCGACGCTGGATGTGGTGGCCTATCCGCCCGACTTCTGCCCCCTCTGCCAGGAGGGCATTCCGGTGGAAAAGCCCGGCTCGCGCCAGACGGCGTAGTCTCCGATAGCAGCCCCGCATGCGCCGCATCCGCATGACCGTCAGCTACGATGGAACAGATTTCCATGGGTGGCAAGTCCAGCCCGGACTGCCCACGGTGCAAAGCCTTCTCGAAGCGGTGCTGGCCGACATTGAGGGCGCGCCAGTTAGAGTCGCCGGCTCGGGACGCACCGACGCCGGGGTCCACGCGCTGGCGCAGGTGGCTGCGTTCACGCTGGTCAATCCCATCCCCGTGGATAATCTGCGCAAGGCCATCAACCGTTTATTGCCGCTGGACATACGCGTGTTTGACGTCGCCGAGGCTGCCGCGGATTTTCATCCGCGCTATCAAGCAGTCGCCAAGACCTACGAATACCGCATCCACCGCACCGAGATCTGTCCGCCCTTCGCGCATCGTTACGTATATCACTATCCCTATCCGCTGGATGAGTCGCGCATTTTCGAGCTGGCACCGCTGCTTGAAGGGGAGCACGATTTCACCGCCTTCGCGGCGTCCGACGATAAGGACGAGCTAGGCCGTTCCAAAGTCCGGCGCATATTTCATTCCCGCGCGAGCCGCTCGGGCGATATTCTTATTTACAACGTTCGCGGCAGCGGCTTCCTGAAGCACATGGTCCGCAACATCGTGGGTGTGCTCCTCGAAGCAGGCAAGGGAAACCTCACTCGCAAAGATATCGAGAAGCGCTTCGACCCTGCTTGCGCCATCCCGCCGGGGCCCTCCGTTCCGGCGCGCGGCTTGTTTCTGATCAGCGTGGAATACTGATTTCGTTCACGGAAACATCCGTGGACTTGCGCGAGCGCCGCTCGATCACCTCGACCAGTCCATCCGCCAGTTTTTTCCCGACATTGATGCGATACGGAATCCCGATCAGATCGGCGTCTTTGAATTTGACTCCGGGCCGAGCGTCGCGATCATCGAGCAGCGCGTCGTGCCCGGCCGCCAGCAATCGCTGATAGATTTCGCGAGCGCGTTCCAGGCGCTCCGGGTGCACCGGGGTGACGATCAAATTAAAGGGGGCAATTGCCGCGGGGAGCACAATCCCGTCCTTATCGCGATTCTGTTCAACGGCGGCGCTCAAGACGCGCTCCGCGGTATCCAAGAGCGTCACTTTGGAAAACTGCAGCGGGCTGTCATCTGCTATGGATGTGTCTCCCGCGACGACCTGCCGGAGATCGGCGAACTCAGTCGCGAAATCTTCGCCGGGCGTTACGTTTCGCAAGTGATAATCGGTTTTGTTCGCGCCCGCGATCATGTTGCTCCTTCCGCGCAACGCGTCGTCGGCGAGTATACGGATGCCATGGACGCCCACCGGTCCAATCGAGCCGGGATCTGCGCCGAACCACTCCCGGATCTCCAGCGGTTCGGCCGGCCTTGCGCCGGGCAGCTTGGCGGCACTCAGTTGGTGATCGCCGCGCAGCAGCACCAACAGGGGCTTGCCCTCCACGACCATAACCAGGCTCTTGATCTGCGAGGTCGCCGGCAGCCCGGTGAATGCCGCAACCTGCGCGATGGTTTTCACACCCGGCGTGTACAGCTCCTCCGGCTCCAGGTCGCCGTCAGGATCCGGCGCGCTCAGCGGCTGCGCGCGGCTGGCAGCGCGGCCGAGCAATGCGGCGTTGTTCCCGGCGCCGCGCACCAGCACCTCGCCGCCGGTTTCCGACTCCGCCACGAAATCTTCCCCGGCGCGGATAAACTTAACTCCGCAGCGCTCCAGCGCGACGCTGCGATGGCTCTCTTCACGCAGGATCGCCGAAATCTTTGCGAGCGCGCGCTGCCCCAAAAACAAATACTCGCGTCCGCGCATGTACCCCGCCCGCACCAGCAGCGGGTGATTTTCCTCGCGCAGCGTTGCAATCCCGATCTCGCTCCAAAGCATATTTACTGTGATAGCATCCGAGGCATGACCAAGGCATTCGCCACCGCGCTGCTTTTGGCAGCCTCTTTACCGGGACAAACGCCGAGCATCGACGACTTTTTCCGTGATTTTACGGCCGAATGGGTGCGCGGCAATGCCAATCTTGCCACGTCGGATCGTTATTTTACCGGTGAGGAACAGGATCGCCTCGAACGCCAGCTGACACCCCAGACCCTCGCCTACCACAGAACGCGCATTCAACTGGCGAAGCAAGGACTCGCACAGCTTCAGAAGTTCGACCGCACTAAATTCACGGAAACCCAGCGCATCTCCGCCGACTTGATGCAATGGCAGTTGGATAACGTGGTCCGCGAGGAGCCGTACCTCGACTATACATTTCCGCTGGAGCAAATGAACGGCGCAAACGTCAATCTGATCGAGACTCTGACCGTCCGCCACCCACTGGCGAATGAAAAGGATGCCACGAATTACGTCGCAGCCCTGCGCCAGGTGGGCGCGCGCATGGAAGAAGCCGTCGCCGAATCCCGCGCACTCGCGGCCAAAAGCATCATCCCGCCCAAATTTATTCTCAACGCAACCATCAAACAGATGCAGGGATTCATCGACCCGTCGCCCGGGCAGAATCCATTCGTCGCGACTTTCGCAACAAAGATGAAGGCCGCAAAAATTCCTGAGCCACGCCGCGAAGCCTTGCGCAGCGAAGCGGAAAGTATCGTGGGCTCACAAGTCTACCCTGCCTGGAAACATGCCATCAGCACGCTGGCAGGACAACTGCCGCGCTCCACCGATGACGCGGGATTGTGGCGCCTCAAAGGCGGGGCGGATGCCTACACTTATTTCCTGCGCCGCTACACCACCACGAATTTGACACCAGATCAAATCCATCAAATCGGCCTGAATGAGGTGGCTCGGATCGAAAAAGAGATGGACACGATCTTCCGCAAGCTGGGACGCACCGAAGGGACAATCAACGAGCGTTCCGAAAAGCTCAAGCAGGACTTGGCGTATCCCAGAACAGAAGCAGGCCGCGCAACCATCATGACCGACGCCGATTCCATCCTGCGTGAAGCCGAAGAACGTTCCGCAGCGCTCTTTGATAAGACCCCGAAGGCTCCGGTCGTGGTCCAGCCGTTCCCGCGTTTTCGCGAAGCTAACGCCGCGGCCAATTACAACAGTCCTGCGCCGGACGGTTCTCGCCCCGGAGTAATCCAGATCCCGCTGCGTCCGGAATACATGACTAAATTTGCGCTGCGCAGCCTCATCTATCACGAAGGCGTGCCGGGCCACCATTTTCAGATCGCCCTGACAGTCGAGAACAAAGATCTCCCCCGCTTCCGCCAGATCGGCGCCTTCGGAGGAATCTCGGCGCTAGTCGAAGGCTGGGGACTCTATGCCGAGCGACTGGCCGCGGAATCCGGCTGGTATGATGGCGACCCCGAAGGTCAACTCGGCCAGCTCTACGACGCCTTGTGGCGCGCGCGCCGCCTGGTGGTCGATACCGGACTGCACGCCAAACATTGGACCCGCCAACAAGCCATCGACTATGGAATCGAAGCCAGCGAAGTGGAGCGCTACGTGGTGTTCCCGGGCCAAGCGTGCTCGTATATGATCGGCCAGTTGAAAATTGTCGAGCTACGCGAGAAAGCGCGCAAAGCTCTGGGCGAGAAATTCTCTCTGCGCGAATATCACGACGTGGTGCTCGATACCGGCACTGTCCCGCTGGAGATTCTAGAGCGCCAAGTGGACGCCTACATAGCCTCCGCTCGGAACCGCAAACCGTAACCTGCCGGCTTAACATCCCGCACGATGGTCTGCCATGGCGCGTAACCGCGCGCCGCCGAGTACGTGTCGTCCTCGAACTGCAAGGCCACGTCGATGCGCGCACCCGGCGCGAATTCTCCGGCGCGTTCCGCGAAATTCCAAGCCTTGGCGCGCAGGATTCTTCCCTGCGATTTCAGACGCAAGAACAAGTGCTTGCCGTTCTTGATATCCGGCGGCGCCGCCGCCTCCACGCCACGCACCACTAAAGTTGGAGCCGCGTTCCCAAACCCGAATGGCGCCAGATTTAGCAGCTCCGCCACGGTCTGATCCGTGGCCTCGTCGAAGCCGATCTCCGCGTCAATCTCGATCTCCGGCTCGAAATCCGCCGCCGTCAACTGGCCGCTCGCGAAAGCGCGGAAGCGCTCACGGAACTCTTCCACGCGCGCCGCATCCAGCGTCACGCCAGCGGCCTGGCGGTGCCCGCCGAACTTCATGAACAGGTCCGGCATGGATTCCAGCGCATCCAGCAAGTGAAAGGCGCGGATGCTGCGGCCCGAGCCGTAGGCCACGCCGTCATCCAACCCCAGCACGAACGCGGGGCGGTGATAATGTTCCACCACGCGGCTGGCTACAATCCCCACTACGCCGCGATGCCAACCCTGGCCCGCAAATACCAGCGCCGTATCGCTATCGGTCACGGGTTGCGCCAGGCACTGCTGCAGAATCGCCTGCCGGATGCCGTCTTCGGTTTCCCGCCGGTCTTGATTCAACTCATCCAACTGGGCCGCGATTGTGCGAGCCCGCTCCGCATCCCTGGTGGTGAACAGATCGATAATGTCGCTCGCGCTCGCCATGCGACCTGCTGCGTTGATGCGCGGTGCGATTTGAAACGCTACTTGCCGGGCGCTCGGCGACGTCCCGGCTTCGATCCCCGCCACGTCCAGCAGCGCGCGCAACCCCGGATTCGCCACCCGGTCGAGTCCGCTCAACCCCCGCTTCACGATTACGCGATTCTCTCCCGTCAACGGCACTACATCCGCCACCGTGGCGATCGCCACCAGTTTGAGCAACGAGTCCACCAGCCGCTCCCGCCGCGCGCGCTCCCATCCCAGCGTGCACATCAGAGCCTCGGCCAGCTTCAAAGCCACGCCCGCGCCACACAGATTTTTCTCCGGATACCCGCAATCCCGCCGGTTGGGATTCAGCACCGCCAAAGCCGGCGGCAGCTCGGCTTCGGGGAGATGATGATCGGTCACAATGACGTCGATCCCCAGCCCTGCCGCGTGCTTCACCACCTGGCTTGCGCGTATCCCGGTATCCACGCTGACGATCAGCTTCACGCCTAAGGCCGCAGCGTCCTCCACCGCTTCGCCTTTCATTCCGTAGCCGTCACGAATGCGGTGCGGCACGAAGCAAGTGGCGATTCCGCCCGCCAAGTCCAGCACCTTCTTCAGAACCACCAGAGCGCTGGTTCCATCCACGTCGTAATCGCCATACAACAGAATCGGTTCGTGTCGTTCGATGGCGCTCGCCAGACGCGCCACCGCTATCCGCATGTCGGCCAGCAGGAATGGATCGTGCAAATCCGCCGTCGATGGCGCGAGGAACCGCCGCGCTTGCGGAGCTTCCGCGAACCCGCGGGCGCACAACACCCGTGCGGCCGGCACGGAGATGCCGAGCGCCGCACTCAGCGCCGTCGCGCTGCCTGGCTCCGTGTCGGCAATGATCCACTTCATGGATGGTCCTTTATGATGTCCTATTGTTGCATCCGTGAAGAGGATCTCATATCCCGGTATCCTGCTCCTATGACTCCCGCCCCTATGACTGTTATTCGAGTTGCCGGGAGCGACAGCTTGGACCACTCAGGAATACCCTCAAGTATCATGGAACAATGAATCCGACGCCAAAAACGCCGAAAAATATCCTCGAGTACGCCAAAAAATTCGAAGCCAAGCAGCTCGATCTGCGCTTCACCGATCTGCCGGGGCTGCAGCAGCATATTTCGTATCCGCTCAGTCAACTGGACGAAAATTCTTTCGAGGAAGGTTTTGGCATCGACGGTTCCAGCATTCGCGGGTGGGCGGCGATCAACGAAAGCGACATGCTGCTGGTTCCCGACCCGAACACCGCCTTTATTGATCCGTTCTACGAAACCAAGACCTTGGTGATGACCGCCGACGTCATCGATCCCATCACCCGCCAGCACTATGACCGCGACCCCCGCTGGATCGCCAAGAAAGCCGAGATGTATTTGAAAAGCTCGGGTCTGGCCGACACGGCTTATTTTGGCGCGGAAGCGGAGTTTTTCATCTTCGACAACATTCGCTTCGATCAGAACGCGCACTCGGGCTACTACTATATCGACGCCGAAGAAGGCCGCTGGAATTCCAGCCGCGAGGAAAACAATCTGGGCTACCGGCCGCGCTACAAGGAAGGCTACTTTCCGGTTCCGCCGACCGACCATTATCAGAACCTGCGTGCGGAGATGGTGGAACAGATGATCCGCTGCGGCCTCACCATCGAGTGCCATCATCACGAAGTTGCCACCGGCGGCCAGTGCGAAATCGATCAGAAATTCGACACGCTGGTGAAATCCGCCGACAACATGATGCTCTACAAATACGTGACCCGTAATACGGCCTACCAATACGGCAAGAGCGTCACCTTCATGCCCAAACCTTTGTTCGGCGATAACGGGAGCGGAATGCACACTCACCAGAGTCTGTGGCGCGAAGGAAAGCCCCTTTTTGCCGGCGAAATGTATGCCGGCCTCAGTCAAATGGCTCTGTGGTATATCGGCGGATTGTTGAAGCACGCACGCGCTCTTTCCGCGGTGATCGCGCCCACCACAAACAGCTACAAACGCTTGGTGCCGGGCTATGAGGCGCCGGTAAATCTCGCGTATTCGCGGCGCAATCGCTCCGCGGCGGTGCGCATCCCGATGTACTCGGCCAATCCGAAAGCCAAGCGGGTCGAGTTCCGGCCGCCCGATCCGTCGGCGAATCCGTACCTCGCGTTCGCGGCAATGATGATGGCGGGCCTCGACGGGGTCCTCAATAAAGTGGACCCGGGCGAACCTCTCGATAAGGACATCTACGACTTGTCTCCCGAGGAAATGAAATACGTGCCTTCCATGCCGGCGTCGCTCGATGAAGCTCTGACCTGCCTCGAGGACGATCACGCATTTCTGCTCAAGGGCGATGTCTTCAGCGAAGAAATGTTGGAGACATTTATCGCCTATAAGCGCAAGAATGAGGCCGACGCTGTTCGCCTGCGGCCGCATCCCTACGAGTTTGCGTTGTATTATGACATCTAATAATAGGGGCGGAGCCTGATTTCGCAGCCAAACGGCTCGCGATCCTCAGCGACACGCCCCGAAATATTAGGCTCCGTCGGTATTTTTCCAAATGACAGGTTCTATTCTTCAAGTCAGCGTATCCCAGGGAGGCGTGCCGAAACACGCCATCCCGGTCGGCACCCTCACTTCGTTGGGGTTGGCCGGCGACGGACACGCTCACCCGGAAATTCACGGCGGTCTTGACCGCGCGGTCTTATTGATCACTGCCGAGGGCATCGAAGAACTCGCGGCCCTGGGATTCCCGCTGACTTACGGGTCCCTGGGCGAAAATCTCACCACACGAGGAATCGGACGCCGCGAATGGCGAGTAGGCCAGCGCTGGCGTATCGGCGCCGACGTGGTGATCGAAATCACCAAGCGCCGAGCGCCCTGCCAAGCGCTAAACGTCTATGGACCGGGGCTTCAGGCTGCGATCTACGACGCCCTAACCCGCGACGGAGATCCTGCTTCCCCAAAATGGGGCTTGAGCGGAGTCTATGCGGCTGTGTTGACGCCGGGTTTGCTCCGGCCTGGGGATACGATGGTTCTAGCGCCCTAACATGGAGCGCCTGCGAAAACTCGCGTACCACGATCGCGTGCGCGCCAGCCGCGAAATTGCAGAGTTATCGCGGGAGCTTCCTCCGTCGACGGCCGGCCGCCTGGATCTGCTGTTGAGCACCTCGGCCGCTCCCGAACAGGGCCTGCAATACTTTGTCCGTTTGCACGAGCGGCAGCCAAGCTGGTTTCAGCGGCTGACCCGTTCGACGACGGGTTTGCGCTATCTGATCGCGGTTTTCACATACAGTCATTTCCTTTCCGAAGAACTTCTGCGGCACCCGGAGTGGATCAATCAATTACTCGAATCGGGCACCCTGCAGCGGGTGCTCACTGCCGAACAGTTGCGCGAGATGCTGGAAGATATTTTGCCCGCAGGGCTGCCGGCTCCGCTCGAATTCGCCCGTTTCCGCCGCCGCCAATTGCTGCGTATCCTGATTCGCGATGTGCTGGGACTGGGAACGCTGCCTGAAATCACCGGCGAACTGACGGCGCTCGCCGATACGATTGTCGAAACGGCGTACGCTCGCATCCGTCACCAGTTAGTTGCAGAGCATGGAGTGCCGCAGACACGCAGCGGGCAAGAATCGCATTTTGCGGTCATCGCGCTGGGCAAGATGGGAGGGAATGAACTCAATTACAGCTCTGACATCGACTTGATGTTCTTGTACTATGCGAATGGCGAGACCAGCGGGGGCGCGCGGGGAAGCATTTCCAACCGGGAATTCTTTGTGCGCGCGGCGAATCAGCTCACCTCGCTGCTTTCCACCTACACCAGCGAGGGCATGTGCTATCGCGTGGACCTGCGTCTGCGTCCCGACGGCAGTCAGGGTGAGGTATGCATTTCGCTCGAAGCCGCCCGCCAATACTACGCCAATCGCGCTCGCGACTGGGAACTGCAGATGATGATCAAGGCTCGCGTGGCCGCTGGCGACAAAGCGACCGGACACGGCTTGCTGGATTTCGTGGAGCCGCGGACGTACTCAACCACCCTGGACTTTTCGGCGATTGAAGAATTGTCGGTCACTCGTGAGCGCTTGAACGAAAAATTGTCGGGGCGAAATCGCCGCCAGAGGCTGCTAGGCCCGGAGGCCATCGAAGTAAAGCTGGAGCGCGGCGGCATCCGCGATATCGAGTTTCTGGTGCAGTGCTTGCAGCGTCTCCACGGCGGCGCCGATACCTGGGTTCGCCACGGCGGCACAATGCTGGCGCTCGCCCGCCTGCAGGATAAAGGCTACCTCTCCGGCACGGAGTATGGCCGCCTGGCATCCTCCTATCAGTTCCTGCGGCAACTGGAACATCGTCTGCAGGTGGTCGACGACCGCCAGACTCACACTTTGCCAGTGGAGCCGGAAGCTCTGGAGTTACTGGCCAGGCGGATGCCGGGCGGCCTCGACTCGGCTGCCTCGCTATTGCAGCAAACTCGGGTTCACTTCGATCAAGTCCGCGAGATCTACGACCGCGTGATCCACTCCAGCAGCGCTTCCAGACAGACTCCGGCTTCCGGCGGCGCGCTGCGCGGCGGCAACATTATTCGCTCGCTCGACCAGCGGGCTCCCGGCCTCGCGGCCCAACTCGCCGAGAGCCGACTGAAGCGCGGCTTCAAGTCCTTTGAGTATTTTCTGGAACGTATTTCGGCGGATTCCGGCGCACTGAACCGGCTAAACAGCGATACCAGTCTGACCGCCTATACTCTCGATTTGTTCGAGCACAGTCCGCATTTCGCCGAAGAACTGATTCGCGCGCCCGAACTGCTGGATGACGTTGCACGGGTAGCGGACGGCGGCGTTCTGGGCCCACCGCCGGACACCACCGACGAATTGCGCCGCTGGTACCGCCGCGAAATGGTGCGGATCCAGGCCGCCAGCGTGTGCCTTTCCGAGCCCATTTTCGAAACTTTATTACGGACTTCAGACCTGGCCGACGCGGTGATCGCGAAAGTTTACGACATTGCCGTCGCGGAGACTCGCGCCTCGCACGCGTCGTCAAATTTGACCCGCGATCCGTCCAATCAAATGTCGGTAATCGCGCTGGGGCGTCTGGGAATGCGGGAGTTCGATCTGGGTTCCGACGCCGACCTAGTGTTCGTGCTCGCAGACTCCGATTCAGCAGATCTGGCGTTCTGGACCCGTGTAGCCGAGCGCGTCGTGGATCTGACTACGGCATACACGGGCGGCGGAGTGATGTTCGCCGTGGACACGCGCCTCCGGCCCAATGGCATCGACGGCCCGCTGGTGCTGACTGAATCCTCTTTCAAAGAATACTTCGCGCGCACCGCTGAAGCCTGGGAGGGGATGGCTTACATGAAATCCCGCGCGGTGGCTGGAGACGCGAAGCGGGCCGAACGTTTTTTGCAGGAATTGCAGGACCTCGACTGGCAGCGCTACGGGCAGAGCGGGCGTTCGCGAACCGACTTGCGGCGCATGCGCCAGAGACTTGAAAGTGAGCAGGGCGCCGCTCACCCGCTAAAGGCCGGGCGCGGCGGCTACTACGACATCGACTTCATACTCATGTACCTGCGCCTGAAGAACGCCGGAGTCTACTTCAAGGCGTTGAATACCCCGGAACGCATTCAGGTGCTGGAAAACATGGGCCACCTGGATCGCGCTGGAGCGAAGTTCTTGAATGAGGCAGCCACGTTTTACCGGGCGCTCGACCACGCCATCCGCGTGCTCACGGGTCACGCGGAGGCCAAGCTGCCGTCGCAATCGCAGGTGGAGGCGCTCGACGCGCTGCTGCACCGCTGGACTCCCATTCCGCTGAGCAAGTTGGACGATATTCGTTCACAGACGCGAAGCGCCTTCGAGAAATTGTTCGGCTGAGACTTCACCGCTCTATGGTCAAAGCCTGCAAATAGCGTTCCGCCGAGCGGCGAATCACGGATTTCGCGTCGGCGTGGACAACGAATCCAGGCCACGCGCCAAATAGTTTTGCAAATTCAAAGGGTTCGAGCGCAGCAACGATTCTACGGACACTGGCAGCGCTCAGCGGCAGATAGTTGGGATAGCTGTACATGAAACTGACCCAACGCCGGTCCATGCACACCTGCGGCAGGTCGCCCGAGAACAGAGCCCCCAAGCCGTCGCCGAAATCACCCCAATGCAGGACCTGGAATCCGGCGAAGTGTCCACCAACGCGAATCAGAGTGAACGCGCCGCCGAGCGGCCGTGTCTCGCCTTGCCAAAAGCGAATACATGGATCCGGGCGCTGGACCCATTGCTGGTCATCTTCGTGAAGGTAAATCGGGGCGCCTCCGAAGGCCTTGCTCCACTCGACCATCGATGAGTAGTAATGCGGGTGGGAGATGGCAATCGCGGAAATACCACCCAGAGCTTGAATCCGGGCGACCGTATCTGGGTCGATGAGGCTAACGCAGTCCCAGAGAATGTTGCCGGTGCTGGTTTGAATCAGGAGTCCGCGCTGACCGATGCCGAACTTGGGTTCGGTGCCAATTCCCCAAATACCTGGGCTCTCCGGATAGAGCGCGTTGCGGTGGCTGGTTCGTAAGTCGCCCAAAGTTATCCATTGCTGCCCCTGCAATCCAACATATTGGCGTTCATCGTCGCATATAGGGCATCGTTCGATCGGACGCTCGGCGGGTGGAAATTGCGTACCGCAAGTCACGCAAATATACGTGGGCAAAGGTTGGCTCCGGCAAAGAGGTTCCGTCAATAATATACCCTGCCCCTGTAAACTCTGGATGCAGGAGCCAGCAAAGCCGCCAAGCGTGATTTAATAAAAAGAACGCCGACCTATACGGCATTATCAGGAGGAGACACATGATTTCACGCATAGCTTTTCCGCTCGCGTCCGCACTGTTCTGCGCAGGGATTTGTGCCGCGCAAACCCCGCTCAACGTAAAAACGGGCGAATGGGAATCGACAATAACCAACGACACCAGCGGCCAACTTCCTGTTCCTCAGGAAATGCTCGACAAGATGACGCCTGAGCAGCGCGCAAGAATGGAAGCTATGATGAAGGCGCGCGGCATGCAGGGACCTCGGACGATAGTCAACAAGCACTGTGTTAAGAAGGAAGACCTTGACAAGCCCTTCGGTAACGATGACAAGGCCTGCAAACGGACCATCGTCACCGCCTCCGCCACGAAGCAGGAGATTCACATGGAATGCGAAATGGGGGGCGGTAAACAGGTCGGCACGCTTAAATTCGAAGCTGTCGATTCGAGCACCGTCAAGGGATCTATGCAGATGACCGCCTCAAACGGCGCGCGGACCATGAACGTGAACTCCACCTTTTCGGCCAAATGGCTGGGGCCGGCGTGCACGGAATCCAACAAGTAAGCGGCCTTACTGCTTCTGAGCCGGGCGCGGTTCCGAAGCCGGCGGCACGATGCTTTTCATCCGCAGATAGCTGACCATGCTGCCGTAGATTTCGTTGTTGTGGCCGTAGTTCAGAATGAGCAGGGCCATGCGCAGATTCCGCGTGGTCCGCCCATTTTCCTGAGTGATGTCGATCATCTCCGCGCCGGAGGCGTCAGTCAGCGAAGCATAGGCGCTGCTGCAATACGCGACGGCGTCGTTCAATGCCTTGATGAACTCGGCTTTAGTGGAGAGCTTCGCAAGATCGTTTCCAGCATTCGGATTTTTCTCGCCTTTCGACTGCGAGCACCAAAGAAAGTTGTAGTTTGCAAGGTGGCCCACCTGCTGCCCGAACGTGCGTACTTCCATCTGGGGGCCGGGGCGCAATCCGTAGTT
>DATJEI010000303.1:0-15091 GCA_035496735.1 Bryobacteraceae bacterium
GAGCTAAGTTGCCGCAGGTCCTCTCTGTCTCGCGCCAGAATCTCGCGATCGCGCCAGCTCACTCGATCCGCTTTCACCAGATGATCCAGTTCCTCGATCGCCTCGTGGATCTTGCCCTTGTCGAATTTGCCCTGCATCCGGCGATCCTCGAACTGCTCGAGCTGCCGTGAAGCTTCTTCGAAATGCTTTCGCTCATGCCTATCGAGACGCGCATTCTCGGCAGCACGATCGAGGTCCGCAAGCACTCGTTCGATCAGCGGGTCCTGGTTACCGCCATAGCCGTAACGATTGTTCCCATAGCGGCTCTGGTCGTAGCGGTCATCATAGTTGTAGCGGCCCCGATCAGGGTAGCTTCGATAGTTGGGATCGTTGCGATAGTAGGGATCGTCCTGCTGCCACCCGTAAGTTCCTCGTCCATAGTTCTGCGCCTGAGCCGCAACGGTGAGGACCAGGATAGCCGAACCGTACAGCACAGCACTTGATATACGTTTCATGCCACTACCTCCATCCAAGTCCAGTTGAATAACTTGAAAAACCAAGAAGGGCCGGCCCCGGCACTGGCCCGTTTTCTCAGAGAGAACAGCGATCCCCAGCTAATTGCCGCGTCACCAGCCATCGCGCGCTGACCCGTGGGCTGGCCCATCCGCCGCGTCGTAATCCCCGTGCCGCTCGTGCCACTGTTCATGCCGGAGCTGCCACTGCTCCTGCGCTTGATGCTCCCTCAATTCCGGACTGTCCCCGTAGATGTATCGCTCGCCTTCTTGGTGGTTGTGCAGACCATACCATTCGGCCCGTTCGTGCTGTCGTCCAGGATTTCGACCCCAATATCCCGCGCCACCCCAGTATCTGCCATAACCACCATATCCACCCCCGTATCCGCCACCATATCCACCGCCATAGTAAACCGGCGGAGGCGCATAGTAGCCCGGCGCGTAGCCTCCGATGCTGATCGAGAAACGGGATTGGGCAAACAATGATCCTCCCGCCATCAACATCAAAGCAAACAATTTTGTTTTCATAATGCCTATCACCTCGTTGCCTCCCATCTTGCAACGCCGTTGCCAATCTGTTCCACGAAAAAAACCAATGACTTGCTGCGATTCTGCCGTTGATAGGGTGGCCTCTAAACACCGGAGTGGTGCATTTGAGCCGCTACAGCCGCGCGCCGAATGCCGCTCGCAATATGCCGCGCGATTGAACGTTGGAAAATGCAAAGGTTTCTCCTCCAGGAAACGATCACTCTCCCGCTCGCGTCTGTTCTAGCGGGACCAGTAGCGCGGCCATTGTCCGAATGTCTAAAGTAGTGATCTAACGTGATTCAAGCGGCTATTCCCGCGCTGGCCTTGTTGCTGGCAGCCGACCTAGGAACCGCCCCCACCGGGCTCGACCTGGGCTACCTGCAGATGTACGATCTGCAGTTCACCGCCGCGCACAAGACTTTCGCGGACTACGCGCAGTCTCATCCGAACGATCCGCTCGCCCCGGCTTCGGATGCCGCCGCTTATCTATTTGCCGAATTCGACCGTCTGCACATTCTGCAGTCGGAATTCTTTGTGCACGATGACAACTTCCGCCGCCCCAAGAAGCTGGATTCCGACCCCGCTGTCCGGCGCGTTTTCGATGCGGATCTGGCGAAGGCCAATAGCCTCGCCTCCGGCGTGCTCGGTTCCCAGCCGCGCGACCGCAATGCGCTCTTCGCTTCCATCCTGGTGTTGGGATTGCGCGCCGATTTCGACGGTTTGATCGATAAGCACGACCTCGCCGCGTTTTCTTCCGTCAAAACCAGCCGCCTGATCGCGGAGAAGTTGCTCGCCATCGATCCGACCTATTACGATGCGCATCTGGCAGTGGGCGTCGAAAACTATATGCTAAGTCTGAAGCCCGCCCCGGTGCGCTGGTTCCTGCAACTGGCCGGCGCGCAAGCCGATCGCGCGCTGGGTCTCGGGCAGTTGAGCATCACCGCTGAAAAAGGGCACCTGCTGAAACCCTATGCCCGCCTGCTGCTGGCCGTGGACGCACTCCGCCGCAAAGACACCGCGAAGGCGCGCGAAATTTTGGGCGACCTATCAAGCCAGTTTCCCCACAATCGGCTCTACGCCGAAGAACTTGCGCACCTGCATTGACGCAGGGCGGCGGCCCTCGCCGAACCGCACGCTCGCGGCCAGCTCGCGAACCGCCCTACATTTCGTAACCTGGCGCGGACCAAACCAGCGCGGAACTCCGCGCCGCGCGCGATAAAGATATAATTCGGTGGGGGTGACGTCATGAACCAATCGCGCCGAGATATATCGCGCCGCAGTATGGTGGCGGGAACTTTGATGGCTCCAGTTGCAGCTTTGGCCCAGAGCCCGGCCCGCGAGCCGCACAAGGCATTCGCGAAAAGCGGGACGTCCGCCAAAGTCTGGTCCAACGAATACTGGGCGCAAAAAGGCCACGTCAAACTCTACATGTTCCGCAAGCGCGCCACCGCCCCCAAGCCGGGCGAGAAGCCGCTGCCGGTGCTCTTCCTGATTCACGGATCGTCCAACTCCGGCCGCTCGTCTTTCGATCTCGCGACGCCCGGCAAAGGCGAATACTCGGTGATGAACGTCTTCGCCGGGCTGGGCTACGACGTCTGGACGATGGACCACGAAAACTACGGGCGCTCCAGCCGCACCGATAGCAACTCGGATATCGCCAGCGGCGCGCAGGACATCAAGTCAGGCGTCACCGTGATCGCCAAGGAAACTGGCGCGCAGAAGGTGCATCTGTTCGGCGAATCCTCGGGCGCTATCCGCGCCGGAGTCTACGCCATGCTGGAGCCGGAGCATGTAGACCGCCTGGCGCTGGGAGCGTTCACTTATAAAGGCGAGAATTCGCCGACCTTGACCGAGCGCGCGAAAAACCTGGAATTTTATCGCACCCATAACCGCCGGCTGCGCGACCGCGCGATGATCCGCAGCATCTTTACGCGCGATAAACCCGGCACCACGGATCCCGCTATCGCCGAGTTCCTGGCCGACGAAGAGTTGAAGTTCGGCGACCAGGTCCCGACCGGCACCTACTTAGACATGACCTCGAAGCTGCCGCTGGTCGACCCCAAGAAAGTGCTCGCGCCGGTGATGCTGGTGCGCGGCGAGTACGACGGCATCGCGACAATGAATGACTTGTCGGACTTCTTCCTGCAGCTCCCCAACGGCGATCGCCAGTTCGTGATCCTGCCGGGGATGGCGCACTCAGTGGTGCAGGGATCGAACCGCCAGGTATTCTGGCACGCGCTGCACGCGTTTCTGTCGATGCCGAAAACCACGCTGGGATAGCTTCGCTATCTCTTTGCGAGAGCGCGATCGACGGATGCCGCCCCGCCGCCGCGGGCCATCAGGACGATGGCCATCGCCACCGCCAGGATGTGGAACTCGAAGCCTTCGCCCTTCTGCTGACCGGTCCAATTCATAAACCAGCCGTTGCGCCAATGCACTAAGTAAACGGCAACACTCATATCTACGGCCAGGGCGAAGGCGGCGATGCGGGTCAGGGCGCCCAGAATGAGACCCATGCCACCCAGGAATTCCGCCATGATCGCCAGGAAGGCGAAGACGGCGGGGATGTGTCTGCTCTCAAATCCGGCCATTTGCGCGGAAAAACCCGCCCCTCCGAACCAGCCCAAGGTTTTTTGCAAGCCGTGTGGAAAAATCATGATGCCGGCCGCCAGCCGCAGGGTCGTCACAGTCCAATCATTTGAGGTCTCGATTAACTTGTGAAACACAAAGCGCCTCCTGAGGTCACGAACAGCGGGCCAGCCATTAAGGCACCACTTTTTTCTTCTTGATCCACTCTATGACAGCGTCGCGCTGCAGCGGTCCGCTGCGCGGGAAGCGCAGCCCGCTGGCGTCCAACTGCTCCTTAGCCGATTGATTGGTGGCGGTGAAGTCGGTGGTTGCCACCGTGTACTCGCGATCCGCTTCCACCGGGTAGCGGCGGGTGATCGCGGGCGGCAGTTCGCTGCCCTTGAATTTTCCAATCACGATA
The DNA here is from genome assembly GCA_035496735.1 of Bryobacteraceae bacterium. Taxonomy (GTDB): domain Bacteria; phylum Acidobacteriota; class Terriglobia; order Bryobacterales; family Bryobacteraceae; genus Palsa-187. Next base: position 4,009 of record DATJEI010000303.1, read on the forward strand.
TAGTCGTCGAACGGCAGCAGGTTCCAGATGTTGCGAATCAGGATTCGCCCCTTCGGCAGCGTGTCGCGCAGATTGCCCGGGTTGATCCACGCGATATCCGCCCCGCTTTGCTGCGCCATGGCGCGCTCCACCATCTTGCGCAGATCCGGGCTGTTCCGCTCCATCCGCAGAGTGGATTCTCCGATCGGAATGTCCACTAGTTTCGAAACTTTGCTTTCCCACTTGGCCACTTCGCGGGCGACATCCGGCGCAGGAGGGATCTTCGAATCGATCGGAATCTTGGTCCATTCGGCCGAACTGAGTTTCTTGGCCCCGACGTCCACCTGTAGATCCAGCCGCCCCAATTGCTCTCCGTTCGCACGCACCAGGACAGCCACGCGCCCGTCCACTTTCATCATGGCCGGATAGCCGAGATGGCTGTGGCCCCCAACCACTACCGAAACCTCCGGCACATCGCGCAGGATCGCGTCTACTTCGCCTTCGTCATGAATATGCGCCAGCGCCACGATAAGATCCGTGTGATCCCGCAACTCCCGCGCGTATTTGCGCACTGTCTCCACTACTGGCAATACATGCCAGGGGCCGGCCTCTTCCGGAGTAATCACCGTGCCCACCAGGTCCCCCATGATCGCGCCGATGATCCCTACGCGGATGCCGCCCACGGTCTGAATCACATATGGCCGTGTCAGGCTCTTGCCGTCTTTATCCACGATATTCGCCGACACTACCGGAAAATGCGCGATGCGGATGAACTCCTGGGTGCGGCGCCATCCATAATCGAAATCGTGATTGCCCAGCGTCGAGGCATCCAAGCCCAACAGATTGGCAATCTCATAAATCGGAGAACCGTGAAACAGCGTCGAAACCGGTGTTCCCTGCACCAGATCCCCCGCATTCAGGTACAGGCACGCCGCGCACTGCGCCTTCTGCCGACGGACTTCCGTGGCGAGTCGCGCGAAACCGCCGTTACCCCGGTCGTCCGGCAGGAGGTGTGCATGCAGATCGTTGGAGTGGAGAATCGTGAGCGGTTTAACTTGCGCCGCCAGGGAAGGCAGGCACAGCAATAGTGAAAGCAGCAGGCGGCGAATCATTTAACTGAGTCCAGTGTACCTAGAACAGTCCCTAAGCAAGCATAAGGTGAACGCTCGATGGTGCTTCGGGTTAAAGAGGCGCCAAATAGAGTGTATGGAACACTGCGGTTCGTGCAACGCTACCCTCAAACCGGGTGAGAAGGAGTGCTGGGGATGCAGCGCCGTGGTACCGGAAAAAGAAACCAAAACCACCATGCATCAACGGTTTCAAAGCCTCATCAATGTGCTGTTTATCATGTTTGCCGTGCTGACTCCGCTGGCGTTAGTGCTGCCCAATGAGTATGTTCCGTCGCTTAAGAAATGCGTGGTGGGATTAATCGTGATGGGTCTGGCCCGCAGTTCCATCCAAACCATGACCGAGGCCAAGAAGCGCTAGAGACCGTCCAAATCTGGCAGGGTCGCGTCTGACGTCCGCCTGCGGGAACTTTTTCCAACTCGCCTCCGTACTAGAATCAGGGACGTCGCTATGTTCACTTTCCTGCTCTGGTGCGTACTTTTGGTTCTGTGCTGGCCGCTGGCTCTGATCGCCTTGCTGCTCTATCCGTTTGTGTGGCTTCTGTTGCTGCCGTTCCGAATCCTGGGCATAGCGGTCGAAGGCGCCCTGAAGCTGGTGTGGGCCGTCGTGACCCTGCCCTTCATGCTGGTTCGCCGGCTCGCCTAATCGGCGATCCGAATCCCGCGCCAATCACATCGTGTTGATTCTGGTGTAGCGCTCGCGTTCGCCCTAATAGGCCAGAATGCGGGCGGCTTCTTCGACAATGTTTTCCACTTGCGGCAAAATCTCGTTTTCGAGCGAAGGAGCGTAGCCGATCCACGTGTCCAGCGCTCCGATCCGCCCCACCGGCGCGTCCAGCCGCCCGAACAACTCGCTGGCGATGCGTGCTGAGATCTCCGCGCCGAATCCCCATGACAGCGTGTCTTCGTGCACCACCATCACCCGGCTGGTCTTCTCGACGGAGGTCTGGATGGCCGCCCAATCGTACGGATTCAGCGTCCGCAGATCGATCACTTCCACCGTCGCCCGGGGATTTTGGCGCTCCACTTGTAACGCCGCCTGCAATGACTTCTGTACCAGCGCGCCAAAAGTCACAATCGTCAGGTTCGCGCCCGGCTTCACCACTTTGGCCTTGCCGAAAGGAATCAAATAATCCGGACCCGGGTGCTGCGTGCGATTGTAAGGCTCGCGATAGAGGCGCTTGTGCTCCAGGAACAGCACCGGATCGTCGCAGCGGATCGCGGTGCGCAGCAGTCCGCAGGCATCCAGCGCGTTCGACGGAAACACCACCCGCAGCCCCGGAATATGCGTAAACACGGACTCGGCCGATTGGCTATGGTAAATCGCCCCACCGTTCAGGTAGCCGCCGGTCGCGACGCGAATCACCATCGGCGCCGACCACGCGTTATTGGAGCGCCAGCGCAGCGACGCCAATTCATCGCGGATCTGCATCATTGCCGGCCAGATGTAGTCCAGGAACTGGATCTCCACCACCGGCTTCAGTCCGCGCATTGCCATGCCGGCCGCCCGGCCGACGATGGCCGCCTCCGCGATGGGCGTGTTGAAAACGCGCACGGAACCAAAGTCAGTCTGCAAGCCTTGCGTCGCTTTAAAAACGCCGCCCTTGCCCTTCACCTCTTTCAGGTGTTCCTCGCGGCTGCAATCGGCCACGTCCTCGCCGAAGACCACCACGTTCGGGTTGCGCGCCATTTCTTCGTGAATGGTCAGCGTGATAGTATCCACCATGGTGCGCGGGTCGCCGCTGCACTTGGCTTCGCTCTCGAACGCGCTCGAAGTGGGATCCACGCTTTCGGAATACAGATATCGCAGCGCCGTGCCTTTGTGCGGCGGCGGAGCCTTCAGCGCCCGCTCGCTGGCCTGCTGGATTTCGAGGTCCACTTCCTGCATCAACTGTTCCAGCGCGCCGCGGTTCATCACTCCGCTCGACAGCAGGTATGCGGGAAATTTCGTCAGCGGATCGTGCAGCGCTTCCTGCGCGCGCTCGGCCGCGGTCTTGTAGAACCGCTCGTCGTCGGAGAGCGAGTGCGAGTACGGCCGCGTGCAGTAGGCGTGGACGAAGGCCGGCTTGCGCTCCCGCCGGCAGTAATTTACCGCTTCGGCAAAGGTGTTGTAGGAGGCTATGAAATCTGTTCCGTCGCAGCGCAGCGTGCGCAGGTTGGGATGCCCCTCCACCAGTTTCGAAATATCGCCGCCGGGAGTTTGATCCTCCACCGGAACCGAGATGGCGAAGCCATTGTCCTGCACCAGGAAGATCACTGGCAGCGATTCCAGGCATGCCGCGTTGATCGCCTCCCAGAACTCACCTTCGCTGGTGGCTCCTTCGCCGGCGCTGGTGAGCGTGACCGCGTCCGACGCGGGGTCGAGGTAGCGGTTCGCGTGCGCGCATCCTACCGCCGGCAGCAACTGCGTGCCCGTTGCCGACGATGGCGACACGATGTGGAGTTTCGTCGAACTCCAGTGCGAAGGCATCTGGCGTCCGCCTGACGATGGGTCGGCTTCCGCGCCCACTGCCTGCAGCAGCATGTCCTCTGCCGTCATGCCCAGCGCCAGCGAGAGCGCGCGGTCGCGATAATACGGGAAGAACCAGTCGTGGCCCGAGCGCAGCGCCATGCCCGCCGCCGTTTGAATACCTTCGTGTCCCGCGCCGCTCACCTGAAAGAAGATTTTGTTCTGCCGCTTCAGCAGAATCTCCCGGTCGTCAATGCGCCGCGACATATACATGATGCGAAATGCGCGGATCAGATCTGGCGCTTCCAAGCGGGTTGGAAGCTCACGAAGTTCCGGGTCCGTGGCAGCGCTGCTCAGCATAAATAGCCCTAATCAGTGTAGCAATGGAGCGGCCATGGCAGAAGGCGAAACGCACGGCCAGGCTTATGAAGAAACCCAGGGCGAAACCATGGCGAAGCCCAGGCGCGGACGGCACCGGGCAGCCTTCTTTTGCAACTGTCAGAACGAGTAGGAAAAGCCCACCAGCGGCACCACCCGACTGCGCAGGCCTGCATCGTTCATTTGAATCAAAACGTTAAACGACACCAGCAGAGTGCTGATTGGATTCACCTTGAAGCCCAATGAACCATTGACGATGTTGGCGGTTTCTCGTATGAAATTGTTGTCGGCAAACTGGGCGCCGTTCGCGGCGGTAAAGGTGGATGGCGCGACGCCCTGTGCATGAAAGATTTCTTGCCCCAGCACGTCGGCCGCGAAGGAGAACTTCTTGCTCACGCCGGCGTCGAAGCCCACGGCATACTCGAACTGATTCGGCAAGTGACCCTTCGTGCCGGTGAAAATATCGCCCGCCAGGGGGCTGGAATCGTTCCATTGATATCCCAAGTTCAGGTGCGGAGTGATCCTGTTGCTGCGGCCGGAAATTGCGATGAACGGTTTAAGCCCCAGCGCGCCCGAGCCCAGAAAGTTGTACGCATCCCCGGTCGGCAGACGCACATCCAGACCCAGTGCCAGCCATGCCGGTTTGGTTTTCAATACCGTTCCTTTCACCCGCGCCAGCACATCCCCCAATCCGGAGGCCGATCCTGAAATGGAAAATTGCTTTTGAGCGGTCGGATTGCCGTTCGAATCCCGAAAATAGTGGATGGTCGGATCGTTGGCTGTTCCAATGCGTTGAATGGTCGCATTGGAGACCACCGATAGACTTGCATTCACCAGCGGGAGTGCTACCGACACGTCGATCCGGTCGGTTAATCCATAAGTAAAGAACGCCGTGGATTGGTCCAGTTGGGTGTTCACGAAGGTGCTGGTGGTAATGAGATCCTGTTTGATCACGGGATCCGGCGTGGTCTGGGTATGCTTGAACACGCTGGCGAAATTGCGCAGGTCCACGCCGTCGAGCGTGCCGAAGCGGAAGTGCTGGAAGCTGAACCCGGCGTAGAATTTTTCCTTGCCGATGGTCTCGGCGCGCTCCGCCAGCACCGGCCCATAGCTCTGCGCCGACCGCGTGTAGACGCCCAGCGCGGGGTCGAATGAGTAGGTAAATCCGGCAGCCGGGGAGGGCAGCGGCAGCGAAGTCAGCTGGCTCCCGATGGCGCTGTTAAACGGGCCGAAATTATTCTGGAAGTCGCTGTCGAAATGCGCCAGGTGATTGGGGTTCGGCAGTGTCAAGCCATCCGGGCCAAATAGGTTGGGAATGGCAAAGGCCAACTTGGTGGCCGAATTCGCCGGCGCCTGGGTCTGGGCCATCCCGCCAACGCATACAGACAACAAGACAAAGAAACGGATTCGAGACACTCACTTGCTCCTTAATTTGGTCTTACCGGCGGTTCCAGCCTCCGGCTAGTACGGCAATATCACTTCCCAGCAATATCGATGGACTCAATCACCATGCCATTCCCGGCCCGGCGCAGGTGGATGTTCACGGTCTGATCCTGCGTCGGCAGAGCGCCACGCTCATCCGTGGCAGCCATGGTGCGGCGAGCTCGAACGGTGGCGCCGGCGGCCCCAATCTCCGCTTCGCCCAGTGGCCGCAGTTGTAGTTTTATGCTGCGCGCGATCTTGAAGAAATTCTGAAACGCGGTAAGTTCGCTGCGCCCCAGACTGGGCCAGATGCTCTTGAGAGCCTCCGGATCTCTATTTTCAAAAGCAATTCGGTAGCGGTTCAGAGCTTCGTCCACTCCTTTACGCGCGGCGCTCAGCTCCGCTGCCTTGCGTTGTTCTTCCGCGCGGCCCGCGTTCACGTCGGCTTCGGTATTGCGCGCTACCGCAGGGGCTGGAGCTGCGCTTGACGCCACAGCAGCCGCCGCAGCCGGGGGACTTTGAACTGACGCCGGGTTCGGCGCGGAAGGTGCGGCCGTCGGGGGCGGCGTTGCAACGGCCGGAGCTGGCGCCGCGGACGGCGGGGCCGGAGTCGCCACCGGCTGGGTTGGCGCCGCGACCGGCGGCGCTGGAGCTGCGACCGACGGCGCAGGAGCTGCGACTGGCGCTGATGGGATTGCGGCTGGCGGCGCGGATGGCGCAGGAGTCGCCGCAACTGGAGGCGGCTGCGCTTGGGCTGTCGGCGATGCGGCGGCCGGTATCGATTTGCTAGCGGCCGGCCGCGGCACAGGTTCTTTCTTGGGGCTCGCCGAAGCGGGCGCGGCACTCCGCTCGGCGGGTTGGGACGTGACCGGTTGCGCTGGTTGTTGTACAGGATTGGCGGGCGCGGCGCTGTTTGCCGGCGTAACTGTTGCCGCAACTGCCGGCGCTGCGGGAGGCGTTGTAACCGGTCGCGCCGAGAATCGCCACCATGCCGTCGCAAGCACCACGGCCGTCGCGGCGCCGATCATGACCGGGGTAAGCGCCGATCGGCGCTTGGCCGTCTGCACCGCCGTCACGGTCTTCGCCGGCCCTGCGCTCATGGTCGGCGTCAACTTTTGTCCCGTATCCGGCGACGAATCGGACTTCACGGGAACGCCGGTCATCGAAGCCATTGCCTGCGTCTCCGGCAGCACACCTGTGCGCGGCGGCGGCAACGGTCTGGTCATCGCCTCGCCGATGGGCACCGGCGCAGTCCGCTGCATGGTAACGCCGGTTACTGCTTTTGCGAGTTCGTCGGCAAATTCCCGGCAGGACGAGTACCGCGCCTCCGGATCTTTCGCCAGCGCCTTGCGCAACACGATGGTGACTTCGTCGCCCAGATCCTGGCGGTGCTGTTTGACCGGCGGCGGCTCCACGCTCATGATCTGATTCATGACGCTGGCCCACGAGTTGCCCTGAAACGGCTTCTGCCCGGTCAACATTTCGTAGGCGATGACGCCCAGCGAAAACTGATCCGACCGGGCGCTGGCCGGCTTGGCCGCAATCTGCTCCGGTGACATGTACTGCACCGTGCCGATCACCATTCCGGTATTGGTCAAGCCAATATCGTCGTCCAGCATTTTCGCGATCCCGAAATCCGTGACCTTCACCTGGCCGCTTGCGGTGAGCATGAAATTCGCCGGCTTGACATCGCGGTGAATGATGCCGTTGGAGTGCGCGTAATCCAGCGCGTCGGCTGCGGAGCCAATCACCGCCAGCACCAGGTTCAGCGGCAGCGGGCTGCTATCGGCCATTCTGTCGGCCAGCGACTGGCCCTGGATCAGTTCCATGGCGATGAACATGATCTCGCCGCTATCGTTGAACTCGTGAATGGTGACGATATTAGGATGAGACAGGTTGCCGGCCGACCGCGCCTCGCGCCGGAAGCGCTCCCGCAGCGCCATGCCGGCGGGGGAATGGGCATCCGCCAGGATCGTCTTGATGGCCACCGCGCGGCCAATGCCCGGATCGAGAGCGCGGTAGACGATGCCGCAACCGCCCCGGCCAAGTTCCCCTAAAATCTGATAGCGCCCTAGCGTTTCCACGACAATTTAGCAACTAGTGTAACGCTTATAACGCGCGGTTTCAGCGCCGCGCGTCTCTACATGTCGCGCGTCTCTACACGCATTCCAGGAAACGGCGCTTCATGAGGTCGAGCACCTGGTCGCCGGGCTGGTCCCAAATCTCTTGATTGAAAATTTCAACTTCAATCGCGCCCGCGTAGCCAGCCCGGTCGACCGCGGAGCGAATCCGCTCAAGTTCGATCACGCCGTCGCCCATCATGGTACGTCCCAGCAATACGTCTGGAAGCGGCACCGGCCAATCGGATACGTGAAATCCCAGAATTCGCCCCCGCAATTTCTCGATTTCCTGATACAAGTCCGGATCGTGCCACACGTGAAAGACGTCGACCACCACGCCCACACTCTCCGGCGGGAATCGGGCCGCGATCTCCCGCGCCTGTTTCAGACTCACGATAACGCTGCGGTCGGCGGCATACATCGGGTGGAGCGGTTCGATCCCCAGCTTGATGCCGCGCTCCCGCGCATGGGTTTCAATGGCCGCGATCCCGTCCACCACCATGTTGCGCGAACCTTCCAGGTCGCGTTCCGCCAGCGCTCCGCACACCAGCACCAGGACTGTCGTTCCCAGTGCCGCGGCTTCGTCGATAGCCCGCAGATTATCTTCAATCCGCTTCTGCCGTTCCTCCGGCGTCGCCGCGGGGAATCCGCCTCCCCGGCACAAGCTGGATACCGCAACGCCGGATTCTTTTACCAGCTTGGCCGCGGCCCAGAGGCCCGCCGCGTCGACTTTGTCGCGCCACAGGCCAATCGCAGGGATGCCGTGCCGCACACACCCGTCTAACGCTTCGCGGAGAGTCCAGGAATTTACCGTGATCTGGTTGAAACTCAAACGCTTCAAGTCGGCCATCACCTTAAGTAACTCCCGCCAGCGCCAACACCAGTTTCATGCGGCCCACGGCCAGCTTCGGATCCGCAAGCAGTCCGGCGTCGGCCGCCAGCCGGAACAGTTGCGATAAATGGACTACACTGCGCGCGCTCTCCTGCCCCGCCACCATCCGGAAATGCCTCTGGTGCCCGTTCAGATACGCCAGAAACACAATGCCGGTCTTATAGGAATAGGTGGGAGGCTCGAAAATGTGGCGGGATAACGGCACCGTTGGAGCCATCCATTGCCGATAGGCCGCTACGTCGCCGCGATCGAGGGCTTCCAGGGCTGCCGCCGCCACCGGCGCGATAGCGTCGAAGATTCCGAGAAGCGCATGGCTATGCTGTTGACCGTCCCCCAGAATCAACCGGTCATAATCAAAATCGTCACCGGTATACATTTTGACGCCCGGCGGCAGGTCGGCCCGCATCCGGATCTCGCGATCGGCATCCAGCAGCGACATTTTGATGCCATCGATCTTCGACGCGTTTTGGCGAATCACCGCCAGACAAGCCGCCGCCGCTTCGTCGAGATTTCGGCTCCCCCAGTAACCTCCGAGCGCCGGATCGAACATATCCCCCAGCCAATGGAGAATCACAGGATGCCGCACTTGCGACAGAATCCGTTCGTACACCCACGCGTAGTCGTCTGCGTGCCGTGCGCAACGCACCAGCGCCCGGCTCGCCATCAGGATCAAGCGCCCACCCTGCGCCTCTACGAATTCGGCCTGCTTCTGATATGCCTCCACTACTTGCTTGAGCGTCGCTGGAGCATCCGCCGGAAGCTGATCGGTTCCCGCGCCGCAAGCGATTTGACCGCCCACTGCTGCCGCCTCCCGCACGGAGCGGGCGATCAATTCCTGCGCCGCGGTCCAATCGAGCCCCATGCCTCGCTGAGCGGTGTCCATGGCCTCGGCAACACCAAAACCGTGAGTCCACAGGTGCCGCCGGAAGGCCAGAGTCGCGTCCCAGTCAATCGCGGTATTCACGCCGCAGGCGAAGGGATCGGCAACCACATGAGCCGCCGCGTAAGCGGTCCGGCAGTGGAATCTTCCCGCTAGTCGCGGCGGGGAAACGGACCGAAGAGTGAAGGATTCGAGTTGGCCGCCTTGCCGCGGCAATCGAAGAGTCAGCATGCTTTCCTGGAGCTTCCAAGGTAGGGCCTCAACCGTCCGCCGTCGCCGCCGGAAATCGGTCCAGACCTCCGCCAGCTTAGCGCCTTTGCCCGGCAATACGCCTAACAAAGTTATATCATCGTCCCAGGCACGAATCCGTTTACTATGCGAAAAATCAACATCAGGGATTTTCAGGTCGCCCGGCAATCTACCTCGCGCGACGTGAATCGCCAGATATTGTTGAACCTGTTGCGAGCCCACCAGCCGGTTTCGCGGGCCGATCTGGCTCGCCTTATGAACACCACCAGAGGGGTGGTCGGAGCGCTGGTCAATGAGTTGATCGCGGATGGCTTGGTCTATGACGGCCCCACTCGTGCTGCTTCCCGTGGCCGGAAACCAACTCTCCTGTACGTGCGCACGCGCGACCGGCTGGTAGTGGCGGCTGATGTCCGCGTCAGTGCGATTGATATTGCTTTATGCGATTTTTCGGGTGAGCAGATCGCGCATGAGACCCTGCGTCCGATTCTTTCGCCGGATGAGTTTATTCGCGATTTTCCAAAGTATGTGAATGCCCTGCTCAAGAAACACAAAGGCGCCGAGCACTGCGAGGGTATCGGCATTGTGGTTCCCGGCATGTCCGATCGTCAGGCTGGGCGGGTCATCAGCGCTCCACTGCTGGGCTGGCGCGATATCGAAATCGGCCCGCCGGTGGCCCAGGCAACGGGGTTACCGGTGGTGGTAGAGAGCGCAGGGAAGGCCTGCGCTCTGGCGCACATGTGGCTCACTCACGACGACGCGATGAATACCCAGGATTTCATCTACATCACTGTTTCCGACGGCGTCGGCGCCGGGTTGGTGATCGACGGGAGACTGGTTTCCGGCCATGGTGGAACCGCGGGTGAATTCGGTCACATGGCGCTCAGTCTGGAGGGGCCGCGGTGCGCGTGTGGCTCCAACGGATGCTGGATGGCGTACATCTCGGATCGTGCGACCAGTTCCCGTTACGCCTCCTATTTGAATTCCAGGCTGCCGGGGAGCGCCCCCTCTGTCCGGGCTATCACCTCGCGTGCGCGCTCCGGCGACGTAAAGGCGATGGCAGCGCTGCAGGCGACGGCCCGCTACTTGGGATTAGGCTTGGCCAACATTCTTCACGGCGTGGACCCGGCCTGCGTCTATATCGGCGGTGAGATTACCGCGGCGTGGGATATCGTCGAGCCGGTCATGCGCGAAGCGATCGTGGAGCGGGCTCTCACCGAAAAAATCGCGAGGGCGGTGATTCTGCCGTCCCAGATTTCCGACCCGCGCCTGCGCGGCGCCGTGGCGCTGATCGCGTCGCCTACTTTCGCGGCTCCTAAGGTGGCCTGAGGGCGTTAGGAAACGCCCTCTTGCAGACAAGTTTCCATTTGCAAACTCTGCCGAATTTGTACATACTCACAACAATGCCGTAATTGGCACTCCCGAGGAACACGAGTGACGGAGCGAAAAATTGGCATCATCATGAACGGCGTGACCGGGCGAATGGGCATGCACCAGCACCTGGTCCGTTCGATTTTGTCCATCAGAAACCAAGGCGGCATTAAATTGCCGGGAGGCGAAGTGGCCATACCGGATCCCATTCTGGTGGGA
>DATJEI010000304.1:0-14725 GCA_035496735.1 Bryobacteraceae bacterium
TTAATGATTCGCCGTGACGGCATGTGCCGCTTCTCGGTTGAGATAGAATCGTCTGCACGAAAGGACGTCCCATGCTCCGCCTTCTCAGCATCGCCCTCCTGATTTCCATGATGAATGGCTTTGGCCCGGCTGTGGCGCAGACGCCGGCCCCCGTGCGTCCGACGCCGCCGACTCGCGATCCGCACACCCCCGGATATGTCAGCGCGAAGGAATTGCCTGACGGGGCCAACGCCCCCGCGGACGCCGATGGAAACTTCATCATCGGCCCAACCCACAACCCTGCGCCGGAAATGACCATCCAGGAAGGTGTTCCGCAGGGAACCATCTACAACTTCACGATGAATTCGGCCGACAGTAAACTTTATCCCGGCATTGCGCGGGAGCCCGGCACCTTCGGCACGGCCGATCCCAGTGATCCCGCCAAGCTGATCGTGACCACAAGCCATCCGGCGCCCTACACGCGCCGGGTTGCAGTGTATGTCCCGAAGCAATACATCCCCGGCACCGCCGCGCCGTTCATTGTCGGAGCCGACGGACCCGATCCACTGTTATTCACGGCACTGGATAATCTGATCGCCCAGAAACGCGTGCCCGCGATGATCGCCATTTCCATCAGCAACGGCAGCGGTGACGCCCAAGGCAGCGAGCGTGGTTTGGAGTACGACACGATGTCCGGACGCTATGCGGAGTTCGTCGAAACAGAAGTGCTGCCGCTGGTGGAGAAACAATACCATGTGATATTGACCAAAGATCCCGAAGGCCGCGCGACCATGGGCGGCAGCTCCGGCGGTTCCTGCGCGTTGATCATGGCGTGGTATCACCCGGAGCTCTATCACCGCGTTCTTACCTACTCAGGCACCTACGTGAACCAGCAGTGGCCGCCGAATCCGGAGACCCCTCACGGCGCCTGGGAATTTCATGAGCACCTGATTCCGCAGAGTCCCGCCAAGCCGATTCGGCTGTGGATGGAGGTGGGAGACCGGGACCTGTTCAATCCGAACATCATGCGCGACAACATGCACGACTGGGTAGTGGCAAACGAGAACATGGCCAAGGTGCTCGCGGCCAAGGGCTACCATTATCAATTTGTATTCGCGCGCAACGCTGGGCACACAGACCGCGCTGTGAAACAGCAAACCCTGCCCGAGGCCCTGGAATATTTATGGCAGGGATATGGGAAGCCGAGGAAATGAGATGAGCTGAAGAGACGGCCATGATTACCATTCTGGGTGCGGGCGGCCCGATCGGCAATGAGCTCGCGAAAATCTTGGCAGCGGGCCATGAGTCATTCCGTCTGGTAGGCCGCAACCCGAAACCGCTTGCGGCCGGCGAGGTATTCGCTGCGGACCTGGCTGATCGGGAGCAGACCATCCGGGCCGTGGCAGGGTCGAGAGTGGTGTACCTGCTGGTGGGCCTCAAGTATGACCTTCGGGTCTGGCAGGAACTCTGGCCGCGAATCATGGGCAACACCATCGAAGCCTGCAAACGGGCGCAGGCGAAGCTGATCTTCTTCGATAACGTATACATGTATGGGAAGGTTGATGGCGCGATGACCGAGGAAACTCCATACGCTCCCTGCTCCAAGAAAGGAGAGGTCCGCGCAAAGATTGCCACAACTCTGATGAACGAAGCCAGGGCCGGCAATCTGAGCGCGATGATCGCCCGCTCGGCGGATTTCTACGGGCCCGACACCGAGCATGGTGTGCCCAACATTCTGGTTTTCGAACCATTCGCGAAGGGAAAAACGGCGTCCTGGTTAGTCAATGCCGCTGTGCCCCACTCGCTGACGTATATTCCCGATGCCGCGCGCGGAGTGGCCTTGCTGGCCGAGCGGGAGTCGGCATGGAACCAGGTGTGGCATCTGCCAACGCCGCCCGACCCGCCAACCGGCAGGGAGTTCATCGAGATGGCCGCGAAGGAATTTGGAGTGGCTGCCAAGTACCGCGTGTTGAGCCGGCCGATGCTGTGGGTCGCCGGCTGGTTCAATCCGCTAATCGGCGAGTCATACGAAATGTTGTATCAGAGCGATTCTCCCTACCTGTTCGACTCGACAAAGTTCGCCAAGGAATTCGGCTTCGCGGGAACTCCCTACCGGGAGGGAATCCGAATCGTCGCGGACTCGTATAAGCGGAAGCTGTGAATGTCCTTACTCCACACCCGCGATGCAATCGATCTCAATTCTCACGTCTTTCGGCAACCGCGCCACTTCCACGGTTGCGCGGGCGGGAGCGTTGCTCGCGAAGTACCGTCCGTAGACCTCGTTCATGATCGCGAACTCGCCCATGTCCTTCAGGTACACGGTAGTCTTGACCACGCGCTCCAACGACGACCCGGCGGCTTCCAGCACGCTCTTCAGATTCTCGATCACGCGCTCGGTCTGCACGCCGATCCCGCCCTCGACGATCTGATTGGTTGCGGGATCCAGCGGTATCTGCCCGCTCAGGAATGCCCAACCATTGGAGATCACCGCTTGCGAATAGGGGCCGATGGCTTTCGGCGCTCGCTCCGTCGAAATAATTTTTTTCATATGCCTCTTGAAAATCGTAGCGTGCCGGTGAGATCGGCCGCTCGCGCCACTTTTTCCCGCTCCAGAAACTGGTCCAGCTCGCGGGCGATCCGCAGCGGCGCCTGCGGGTCCCAGAAGTTCGCTGTACCGACTTCGACGGCGCTCGCTCCCGCGATCAGGAACTCAGCTGCGTCGGCGCCAGTGGCGATTCCCCCCAGCCCCACAACCGGAATCTTCACCGCTTGCGCCGCCTCGTAGACCATGCGCAAGGCGATGGGTTTGATGGCCGGCCCCGAGAGACCGCCGAAACCGTTGCCCAGCCGAGGCGTGCGCGTGCGCGCGTCGATCGCCAGCGCCACAAACGTATTCACCAGCGATAATGCATCCGCCCCCGCCTCCGCGGCGGCTTTGGCCACTTCCTGAACGCGCGTGACATTCGGGGACAGCTTCACCAGCAGCGGACGCTGCTGGATAACCGAGCGCACCGCCGCGACCACTTCGCTGAGCAAGCCCGGATCGCAGGCGAACACCATCCCGCCCTGCTTGGTATTTGGGCAGGAGACGTTCAGCTCATAGCCCGCTAATCCTTCGGCGTCCTCCAGAACCTTCACCACCTCGACATAATCTTCCACCGCGTAGCCGAATATGTTGGCGAAGAGCGGTATGGGAATCGCGCGGAGAGCCGCCAGTTTGTCGCTCACGAAAGCCCGCACACCGATGTTCTGCAGTCCCACCGAGTTCATCATCCCGGCTTCGGTTTCGTACAGGCGCGGCGCCGGATTGCCCTCCATCGGTTCCCGCGAAAGTCCCTTCGTGATGATGCCGCCCAGTTGGGTCAAATCCACCACGTCACGCAGCTCGACGCCGTAAGCGAAGGTGCCTGAGGCCGCGAGCACCGGCGTCTTCAGCGGAATTCCGCATAGCGTTGTGGCGAGTCTCGATGACACTCGTCACAGCATAGCAGCCGCTTGCGGATCTAGCTTCGGCCCCGGAAAGGTCATGACGCCCCGGCGGTCTACCAGCCCTGTGCGATCAGTCCGACTCCGGCTGCCACCAGCGCCACGCCGGCGACATGGCCGAGCAGTTCTCCGCGCGGCAGGCTCTTCTCGGCCATGACGAAGAGCGCAATCACGGCCACCCACAGCAAATTCATGACGCCTGCCACGAAGAGCAACGCCATTAATACCCAGCAACATCCCACACAGTAGGAACCATGCCGTAATCCCATGATGAACGCGCCTGCCTTGCCGTCGCGCCACTCGCTCATCAGAAAGGAGAGGGGCGATCGGCAACCCTTCAGGCACATGTGCTTGAGGGGCGTCCATTGGAAGATGCCCGCAGCAATCAGGAGCCCGCCGCTCAGAAACGGACTGGTGGCAGCCATCGCAGGCGAGAGGAGCGCGGCCTTATGCAACCCCCACTGGGCCAGTGTCGCTACTGCGGAGTATGCGGTCCAGACCGCAAGATACCCGGCGACAAAGATGCCCACTGGAGCAAATTGTCGACCGGCCGATTGCCGGCGGCGGTTCACGCCGAGAAAAGTAAGGACCATCGGTGCGGCGGAGGGCACCATCATGGCGACCATCATCACCGCCCACATCACGAAGAGCAGTAGGACGGCCGTCAGCCCCCATTGCTGAGACTCTGGCATGGTCATGCCGGACATATCCATACCGGGCATGTCCATGCCGCGCATGCCTGACATATCCATGCCTGACATGTCCATACCGGGCATCCTCGCGCGCGTGTGAAAAAGGTACCACCAGGCGACCAGCACCATGACGGCGAGGCAGCCACCGACGATCAGCCGTTCCTTGCGAAGGATGGCTTCCAATGGGATCGTCTCCAAAAAAATCTATCCGTTGGACCAGTCGAAGTCATACAGAATCCAGTTGGACTTCTCGGCCCCCACGGACAGGCCGGCCGCGCTGGCGCGGAACGTCCCTTGGCCGCATTGCCCCTTCTTCCAGATGAATCCGTCGGGAAGATCAATATTGGCGAAATGGTCCTCGCCGGTGACGGGGTTCTTAAACGTGTCGCCGAGGCCTTCGCCGATACCCTCGGCCTTGAACACGCTCTTGGGGCCGCTCCCCTCGATCGTAATTCGAGCCTTCACCAGCCCAGTCACTTCAAAGGTCGTTCCGAGGATCTCCCACGGCATCCCGCCCAGTTTCCCGGTGCAGATTTGTGCGAGTGCTTCGATTTGCTTCTCAGTCGCGGCCGGTTCCACGACGAAGACGCACTTGCCGCTGCCTTCATGAATGGCTTTCGGCCAGGCGACAATCGCGGCGCACTTTACCCCCGAGAGATCGACACCCCCGCATGAGCCGCTCTCAATCGCCATTCCCACCAAGGCCCGGCAACTGCCGTCCTTCGAGTTCGGGAAGCCTCCAAAGTTGCAGCCGCAACCGAAGTCACAGTTGCAAAACTCGTAACCCGTACCTTTGAGCGCCCAGTGGGTCGCTGTTGCCGTCGACGTCATATCCTCTCCTTAGGTCATTCTCACCCGCACCGCGCTATCAGGCCCATTTTATCGAAGAAATCGTAAGCGATTGCAGGGCAGGGTGCTGACAATTCCGCGTACTTCGAATCGCAGCCGCCGTCGCCAAATGAAAAAGGCTGCCCGCAACGCGAGCAGCCTTGAGTCCGGATTAAATCGAAAAACTAATCGCCGAAGGACCCGACTTCTTCCTTTTTTTCGACCACCTTGGGGGCAGCCGGTGCGATGGCGCTCAGCGGAACTATGCCGGGCGTCGGTTTCTCGCCGAGCACGTGCTCCTTATACATGGCGAGCATGCGGGCGTTCTCAGCGTCTTCCTTCTGCTTGGCGTCACGGGCGCGCTTCTTCTCTTCGCGGGCGGTCTTGGCGATGCCCAGGTCGTCGAGATCGTGCTGCCTCTGCTTGTTCACGTCTTCGGCGCGCAGCACCAGGTTATGCTCTTTGCTCGGCAGGTTGACGTTCTTGCCGCCGGCGATGATTTCGTGACGGCCCTTTTCCTCGTACCACTTGGTGAGAGTCGCGGTCATGTGCATCTTCTCGATGATGTTGCGCCAGCCGACGCCGGTGTTGTACGCGCAGAAGGAAATCTCACCTTCCTGGGTGGCGTAGGGAATGATGCATTGCTCGGTGCGGCGGAAATCGTAATTGAACAGATCCTGGAACCACATGCCGGCGATGAAGAGGAAGTTCCAGCGGTCCGCGCGGCGCTTCTGGATGTCGTCCATGGTGCGGTCGCCGGTCACTTTGCCGTATTGTTTGCCGGTCATGCCGAAGCACTTGTCGAACTTGGCGATCAGATCGCTCAGGCGGAAGTGCGTGGGGGCTTCGTAGGGATTGTAGTTGCGCAATAGTGCCAGCGATACGCCGAGCACTGACATCTTCTTGCTGCGCGCGCCGTCGTTGATCTTGGCCACGTCGCGGGCCAGACGGTCGGCGTTGAGGAATGCGGTCACCGGGCGGTATTCTTTGGTTTCCTTATCGCACATTACCGCCATGCCGATGCCGCAGTTGGGATGACAGCCGCAGCTCAACTGGCCCCAGTCGGCGTTGGGTCCGTGAACCAGATCAGCAAAGTCAGAAAACGTGCTCATGAAGGAGATGGGGAACCAGTCGCGTACCGGCTCGCCCAGACCCGTCTGATTCTTCACGTCGTGCGCCAGGTTGGCCAGCGTGTAGCGCTGGGCTGCGCGGCGTTCCGGAGTGACGGCTTCATCGCGTCCAGTGAACGATACCGGCTGGAAGCTGAGGAACGGAATCTTTTTGGGATTATCCAGCGCGAAGCGCACCACCGCGCCCACTTGCTCATTATTCACGCCATTGATTAGCGTGATCACCGGGACGATGTCGACGCCGGCGCTATACAGGTTCTCGATGGCGCGCAGCTTCACGTCGAACAAATTGCCTACCGCGCGATGCGAGTTGGCTTCATTGCCGATGCCGTCGAACTGCAGGTACGCGTAACGCAAGCCCGCCTCGGCGGCTTCCTTGGCGAAATCCGGGCGCTTTGCGAACTCGATTCCGTTCGTCGCTGCCTGCACGCTCTGATACCCCAGCTTGCGGCAGTAACGGATGGCGTCGAGGAAATACGGCGACAAGGTCGGCTCGCCGCCGGAGAACTGAACCGAGAGCTGGCGGCGCGGTTTGATCGAAATGGCGTTGTCGAGCAGGGTCTTGATATCTTCCCATGTCAGCTCGTGCACGAAGCCCACCTGGTTGGCGTCCATGAAACACGGATCGCACATCATGTTGCAGCGGTTGGTGAGATCGATAGTCAGAACCGACCCGCGCCCGTGCGTGATGGTGCTGGAACCGTGGTCGTGCAGCTTCTCATCGTTATGCGCGCGAATGTCGCGGCCCGGGAACACGTCTTCGAGGTGCTGGCTGAAGGCCGGATCGATCGACATCAGGTCTTCGAAGTGGCCGTGGATGGGGCACTCCTTGACCATCACGATCTTGCCATCCTTTTCGATGATCTTGGCCTTGATCTCGCCCAGCTTTTCGTTCTTGAGGATCTCGACCGGCAGTTTGCCGTCGAGGATCTGCTGGCGGATATCCGGGATGCACTTGGGGCACAGCGAATCGGTTTCGCGCGGCCAGCCCAGCTTGGGTTTCTGCTTCTCCCAGCTCTTGAGCAAGGGCTTGTCGGACCACTTCGGCGTGAAGGAAGGGTTCGGGTTGATCGAATTCAGCTTGTCAAAAACGAACCAGGCCGCATTGGCGGCCACGGCTACTGCTTTTTCAACGTGCTTGATCGGCTTAGTCAAGGGGCGATCTCCAGGGGATAGAATCGGTGCGAATAAAAGAAGTTTCATTATAGGGCCCCCGGTACTAGGGCGCTAGACTATTGAAGCGAAGGGCAGTTAGCGGCATTGGATGGGGTTTAGCGGGATTGAATGGGACAGCAGGCAACTTGTTGCAGGCTATGGAGATACGGGGCGCCAGAACGGGTGCTGTCCCAACCGTTTGTAATCAGGAAAGGCTGCTCAAGATGATTCTGAAAACCTTCCTCCTCGCGGTATCGGCGGCGCTTGCTTTGACCGCACAGGGGCCTATCCAGCCCAACCTGGATGGACAGTGGCGAAATCCGTTGCGATAGATCCGGAGCCACAATCCTGGCGAGCAGTGCATCACGGGCGCTGCTGATTTCTTTAGACTCCCGGTATTCGCTTGTGCTTGGCCCGGGGCGGCGAAGCACGTTTTCGTCCGTGGCGGCCATGTCGAAACCCTCGACAAATCCTTGAAACAGCAGGTACTTCAGAGCTATTAAGGAGGTTCGGGGGTCAACTTGGGGGATAGGCCTTGGCAGACAGATCCTCGAATTGCCTGATTTTGACTTTCCCATCCGGGAACACAGCGCAGATTTCCAACTCCCCGCCCATCGCCTTGACATAACTGGCTAGCGTGCTCACATACATGTCAGCTCGATTCTCAATCTTCGAAATTTCCGATTGGCCGACACCCAGAATCTTCGCCAGCGAGGTTTGCGTCAACTCGCGAGCAGCGCGCAGTTCCTCAAGAGGCATTTCGCGCAGAAGTTGGTCCGACATTGCCTTGATGCGGCCGCGCCGCTCTGGCGCCATTTTGTCCAAGAGTTCCTGAAATTTTCTCGCCATAATCAAATCTTTCCTTCCTTCTTCAATGCCAGCAGATGCTCGTCATACAGCCGGTCCGCCAGCGGAACAAAAACTTCGTACCAGCGATTGTCGCCGGTCTTGTTGCCGCCGATCAGCAGAAGCGCCGACCTCACAGGATCGAACGCATACAGCACCCGATAAGGGTGTCCTTCATGCTGGATTCTTAATTCCCGCATATGGGAATGCTTTGATGTCGTGATCGCGGAACTGTGAGGTGACGGCAGATTTGGACCGCGCTCGTTCAGTAACCCGACGGACACCGCAATGCGATCCTGCTCTTCTTCGGACAACGAATTCCACCACGCGCCAAACTCATCGGTGTATTCGATGTCCCAGCCCACAACCCATTATTCCATTAAGAGAATATTCTGTCAAGGGAATAAATGTTGAGTTCGCACCGATCATATACGATGATTAAGACGAGTCCGGCACTTATGCAGACGACTAACTTCGAGCGCATCACAGTGAATCCGAACCAAATGGGCGGTGTGCCCTGTGTCCGGGGTCTGCGCATACCAGTGGCGACTGTACTGCGGATGCTCGCTGGCGGCATGAGCGAGCAAGAGATCTTGGCTGATTACCCGGACCTTGAATTGGACGACATTCGCGAATGCCTCCGCTTCGCCGCCGCCTCCGCGATGGAACGTGAACTAGCCCTGCCCCGTCCCGCGTGAAGTTCTTGATCGACAACGCGCTCTCGCCGGGAGTCGCGCGTCTGCTCACAGAGGCGGGTCACGATGCCGTCCACGTTCGCGGCTGCGGTCTTCAGGCCGCGGAGGACGCGGTGATTCTGGAGCGAGCCGGGATAGAAGAGCGAGTGGTCGTTTCAGCAGACTCGGACTTTGCTATGCTGCTGGCCCTCTCGCGGCGCAGCAAGCCATCCTTCATACTCTTTCGCGAAGCAGACGTCACACGCGCTCAGGAATACGTTAGTCGCATTCTCGAATACCTGCCCTTGCTCGAAAGTGAGCTTGATGCTGGCTGTGTGGTTACATTCCGTCGCGGCCGAATTCGCGTCCGCAGCTTACCGATTGAAGATGCGCCGGGTTAGCGAATAATCTGTTGCCGCCCAGTACGCTCCCGCACGATAATGAATCAGCCATGAGAGCCGTTCTACTGATCACCTTGGTGTTGTTGACGGCCGGCGCCGTGAAGCCGCAGAGTTCGCTTCCAAGTCGGATGCCGGACGAAGTTGCCGTTTTCGCAATACGCCCAAACGGTGATTCACTTGTAATCGATCCAGTCGTCATCGTGCATTACGGAGCCGATCAAGAACTCAAAGTTGTTCCTTCGTTTAATGACCCAACACGGGCAGATTCAGTTGACGCCGATAATCAGGTCTTTGAGCGTACTTTCTATAAACCAGGGACCGCTGTAAGCATTTTTAGGGGCGGAGAACGCATCGGGAGAGCAAGCATCCGCAACACCAACCAACCGGTCGGTGAAGAAGGAGGTTGCATAAATCTTGGTGCTACGATTTCGCTGAACTCCTCAGTTTCTTCGCCATTGCTCGCGACTAGCACAAACCTAGAGATTCCCGGCCATCGCTCGACGCGTAGTCCGGCAACTGCCAAGGAAATTGCAACCGTGAGGCAATTGGCAAAAGAGTGGTTGGTTGAATACGGCCTCGATCAACGTTTGCTGAAGCAAGGCGTCACTGGCCCTGTGAGCTCCACGGAATTAAGAAAGGGAGGAGGACGCGCGATTATTGGACGCTTTGACGTCAAGAGCAAGCGCTCGCTGCACAGCCTCTTTGCGGTCGCGGAGCAAGACGGAACTCGTTACCGGCTGACACTCGCGAGTCTTGTAGTTCAGAATGATGTCGATTCTGAAAAGGACAAGCAAGAGATCGAATACTTAGACCAACTAGACATTAATAACGATGGCATCGACGAACTGATCACCATGGAAACGCTATATGAAAGCTGGGGATATACCATCTGGGAATTCGATGCGAAGGAACAATTCTGGCGAGCAGTGCATCACGAACGTTGCTGATCTTTTTCAGAAGCCCGTATCGCAATCCCTTTCAATCGACCCCTAATGATCCCGCGTGGTAACCAATTCCGTTACCGCCATCAACGCCCGCTGGTACGGCGAAGCCGGGAACTCGCCAATAATGGCGCGGGCCTTTTCCGTGAAGGCTTGGGCGCGCTCCTGCGCACGCTCGATCCCGCGATGGCGATGCAGCACCTTGAGAATCTTGCTGAAGGGAACCTGATCGTAGTTGCCGTCGGTCAGCACCGTTTCGACCAGCTTGCGCTCTTCCGGGTCGGCGGCTTCGAGTGCATAGATTAGCGGCAGCGTGACCTTGCCCTCGCGCAGATCGTTGCCCACCGGCTTGCCTAGGATTTTTTCGCGGGAAGTGAAATCCAGAATGTCGTCGACTAACTGGAACGCAATTCCCAGGTTCCAGGCGTAGTCGGCTAACTGGGTTTCGACCGCCTCGTCGGCTCCCGCGCTGATGGCGCCCAGGCGCGCGCAGGCCGAAAACAGGCTGGCAGTCTTGCGGTCGATCAGCTCGAAATAGTCGGCTTCACTTATGGCGATCTTGCCGATGCGCTCGAGTTGCAGCAATTCGCCTTCGACCATCATCTGCGTCAGGCTGATGAGCAGATCCAGGGTAGCGAAGTTGCGCTCGCGCACGGCCACCTGGAAGGCCTGCATGTAGAGCCAATCGCCCGCGAGCACCGAAGTGTGGTTACCCCAGACCACGTTGATCGACGGCCGGCCGCGCCGCGTCTTCGCCAGATCGATCACGTCGTCATGCACCAAGGTAGCGGTGTGGATCATCTCCACCACCGCGGCCATGCGGATTAGCATGGGGTTCGCGTCGCCCAGCATACGCCCGGAAAGCAGCACCAGGATGGGGCGCAGACGCTTGCCTCCGCCCGCCTGCAGGTACTGGTTGATGTAGTTTATGGCCTCGACCGACGCTACCGACTCCAAGCCGATCTCTCGCTCCACTTTTTCCAGGTCGGCGTTGACCAGGTCCAAGAGTTCGAGTGCCGAAAGTGTCTCGCCGATCTTGCCGAATGCCATGGGAATCCTTTAGTCTAGACGATCGGGCAGTCTAGCCGGTCGGGGCCCCGTCAACGAACCCAACCAAGCGGCGCCAGTTCGCGGATGTGGTTTGCGCGATCTGGTCGGGCGTCACGCCGCGCAGCTCCGCCAGCTTGCGCGCGGTCTCGACTATATAAGCGGGTTCATTGCGCTTGCCGCGCTTGGGGACGGGCGCCAGATAGGGCGCGTCGGTTTCGATCAGCAGACGATCGGCCGGCGTGAGGCGTGCGGCTTCCTGAACGGCGGTGGCTTTGGGAAAGGTCACGATACCGGCGAAGCTGATGTGAAAGCCAATGGCCAGCGCCTGTTCGGCTTCGCGCGGCCCTTCGGAGAAACAATGGATGATGCCACCCAGGCCGCTGGGAGTCCAGTGCTCGCGCAGCAGCGTCATGGTGTCGTCCCACGCCGAACGCGTGTGGATCACGATGGGCTTGCGCGCGTTACGGGCGATACGCATCTGCTCGACGAATACGTCGCGCTGGATGTCGCGAGGCGAATGGTCGTAGTGGTAATCCAGTCCGATCTCGCCGACCGCGACGACTTTTGCGTGCGACGCGAGTTCCGCCAGCCGCAGGTGAGTTTCGGCAGTGGCCTTCGCGGCATCGTGCGGATGCACGCCAATCGTCGCGTATAGGAAGCGATAGCGATCCGCGAGGCGAACCCCGGCTTCGAGGTCCGGGGGCCCATCGCCCGAGCCGATCGCCACCATGTGCTCGACTCCCGCGGCGAGCGCCCGCTCGATCACTGCCTCGCGGTCGTCGTCGAACTGCTCGCTGTCGAGATGACAGTGCGAGTCGATCAGCTTCATGACTTACTTGAGGCGCGCCCCAACCGGCACGTCTTCGAGGAAGCTCGCCAGCACCGGGATGTCGCCATCGCGCGATGCCGCCACAATCATGCCCTGCGATTCGATGCCTCGCAATTTGCGCGGAGCAAGGTTGGCGACGATAACCACTTTCCGACCCACCAGCGCCTCGGGTTTGTAAGCCAGCGCGATACCGGCCACGATGCTGCGCGGTTGCGCTTCGCCGATGTCCACATGCAGGTGCAGAAGTTTGTCGGAGCCTTTGACCACCGCGGCGTCTTTCACCACGCCCACCCGCAGATCGACCTTAGCGAAGTCGTCGATGGTGATATTGGCTGAACCAACGGGAGCAGCCGCCGCTCCGGCAGGAGCAGCGGAGACCGCGTCCGGCTCCGGCTTCTTGCCGAGCAATTCCAACTGCCGCGCGACCTCCAGCTTTTCGAGCTCCATCATCTTTTCGATCGAGGCTTTGACATCGGCTCGCGGGAACACGGTACTCACGGCGCCCAAGGACTGGCCGCCCTTGAGATGGCCCCAGTGCAAGGCCGCCGTCTTTAGGTGATCGAGGGGCGTTGTGAAACCCAGTTGCATCCAAATCTTAGTAGCCGACTGAGGTAGCACCGGACCCAGCAGGGCGGTCACGATTCGCAGCGCCTCCGCCGCAGTGTAGAGAACCTCATCCAGGCGCTTCGACTCCGCTTCGCCGGCTTTGGCCAGCTTCCAGGGAGCCTGGTTGACGATGTATTTATCCACCGCGCCAATCAAGGACCAGGTGGCTTCCAGCGCCTTCGAGAATTCAAATTTGTCGTAAGATTCGAGCGCCACAGCGGTGCACTCCAAAGCGGTCTGCGCGATCTGCTGATTCCCGTCCGAAGCCGGAATCACGCCGCCGCGATACTGATTGATCATGGCCAGCGTGCGGCTCGCCAGATTGCCCAGCCCGTTGGCCAGGTCCGAGTTATAACGGCCCACCAGCGCGTCGTAGCTGAAGCTGCCGTCCTGGCCGAACACGACTTCGCGCAGCAGGAAATAACGCAGCGCATCGGTGCCCAGCACCTTATGAATCGGCGTGGCGCGCACGATGTTGCCGCGCGACTTGCTCATTTTGTCGTTCTCAAACAGCAGCCAGCCGTGCGCGAAGATGCGCTTCGGCAGAGGGAGACCGGCGGCCATCAGGAACGCCGGCCAGTAAATGGCGTGGAAGCGCACGATCTCTTTGCCGATCAGGTGCAGCTCCGCCGGCCACAGGTTTTCGCCCCCGACCGCGCTCATATAAGTGGTCAGCGCATCGAACCAGACATAGAAGACGTGCTTCTGTTCGTTCGGCACCGGGATGCCCCACTTAATGGTGGTGCGGCTGATTGACAGGTCCGACAGACCTTTTTTGACGAACGCCAGCACTTCATTGCGGCGCGTTTCCGGGAGGATGAAATCCGGCTGCTTATCGTACAGATCCAAGAGCTTCTGCTGGAACGCCGACAGCTTGAAGTAAAAGTTTTCTTCGGAAACGGTTTCGGTGGGACGGCCGCATTCCGGACACGGGTCGCCGGGCTTCGCGTCATTGACATAGAGCTCATCGAAAACGCAATACTGCCCGCTGTAGCTGCCTTTATAGATGTAACCGTTTTGGAGGCACCGGCGAAACAGGTCCTGCACCTCGGCCGCGTGGTTCTTGGCGGTGGTGCGCTGAAAGCGGTCGATGTCGAGGCCCAGGATGCGCCATTGTTCAGCGAACTCGCCGGAAATGATGTCGGTAAATTGCTGCGGCGTCTTGCCGGCGGCAACGGCGGCGCGCTCGATCTTCTGTCCGTGCTCATCGGTGCCGGTGGCGAGCACCACGTCGAAACCCTGCATGCGTTTCCAGCGCTTGATGGTGTCGGCGGCGATCGTGGTATAGGCGTGCCCGATGTGCGGCGCGGCGTTGACGTAATAAATCGGTGTGGTGAGGTAATATTTCATTTCCTGAATTTCAAGTAAGCTTCCTGCGCGGCGGCGATGATCTTCGGCAGCGGTGTTCCGGTGCGCATGGCGAGCGCGCGGCAATCCTCATATTCCGGAGTGGCGGCGCCGTGGCCAGAAACCTTCATGCGAACTTTGCCGAAGGCCGTGTCCACCTCCACCATCCGCCGCTCTTCCACCCGGCGCTCGGCCGGATAAATGCGCAGACCCAAGGTTGAAGTTTCCGCAAAAATAATGTCGGCCAGGCGCTCCTGATGCTCGGGCTTCGCAATCACGCGCAGCAGCGCGCCGGGACGGTTCTTCTTCATCTGCAGGGGCGAAAAAGAAGCGTCCAGCGCCCCGGCCTCAAGCAGCCGTTCCAGCGCGTAGCCCAGCACCTGCGGGCTGGAATCGTCGATGTTGGCTTCAATGACGCTCACCAGCGTGGCTTCGGTGGCAGTGGTGCGCTCGCCCACCAGCACGCGCAGGACGTTGGGCTGGTCTTTGAAATCGCGGTCGCCCGCTCCGTAGCCGATCTGCGCGATGCTCATGGGCGGCAGCGCGCCGAAGTGGGAGGAAAGCGTGGCGGCCAACGCTGCTCCCGTGGGCGTGGTCAATTCGACGGCTGGACCGCGCGAGTAAATCGGTTTGCCTTCAAGCAGCGCGGCGGTGGCGGGCGCAGGCACCGGGAGCACGCCGTGTTCCGTCTGCACGGTTCCGCTGCCGACATTGATCGCCGACGTATGGATCTCGCCGATATCGAGCAGATCCAGCGCCAC
>DATJEI010000305.1:0-25416 GCA_035496735.1 Bryobacteraceae bacterium
GGTGCGTGCGGAAGTCGAGAAGCTGTTCCGCGCGCGGCCGCATACGGAACTGAATCCGGATGAAGTGGTCGCGTTGGGCGCCGCAGTGCAGGCCGGGATTCTCTCGGGAGACGTCCAGGACCAATTGCTGCTGGACGTGACGCCATTGTCGTTGGGCATTGAAACCATGGGCGGGCTGGTATCGAAACTCATTCATCGAAACTCGACGATTCCCGCGTCGGCTACCGAGCAATTCACTACCGCGGTGGATGGACAGAAGAACGTTCTGATCCACGTGGTCCAGGGTGAACGGGAGTTGGTAAAGGATTGCCGGAGCTTAGCTCGCTTCGATCTCAAGGATCTGCCGCCGATGCCAGCGGGGCTGGCTCGCATCGAAGTCCGGTTTCTGATCGATGCCAACGGTATTCTGAATGTGACGGCGAAAGACGTCCGTACCGGCAAGGAACAGAGCATGGACGTGAAGCCCTCCTATGGATTGTCGGACCAGCAAGTAGAGGCCATGATACTGGAGTCTTTTGAAAAGGCACAGGACGATTTCAAGGAACGGCAGGTGCGTGAGGCTCGCGTCGAGGCAGACAGTATTCTAGCGGCGGTAAAGAAAGCCCGCAATGACGACGCGTTCCGCTCGCTCCCCACGGAAGTGCGTGCCGCGATCGACTGGGATGTCCAAGTGTTGCTGAGAGTCTATAACGACAGCGATTATCTGCTGATCCGTGAGAAGATCGAGCGTTTGAATCAGTCGACCCGCTCCCTGGCCGAGAACATGATGAACACCGCCGTGCGCGGCGCTCTGAAGGGGACCAAGATCTGAGGAGACTGCATGCCTAAGCTGAGCTGGACCGACATCGAAGACATCGCGCTGGCACTTCGCGACAAATATCCCGATCAGGACCCATCTTTCATCCGCTTCACGGACCTGCATAAGTGGATCACAGAGTTGGACGGGTTCGAGGACGATCCCAAGAAATCCAATGAATCCAAGCTCGAAGCGATTCAGATGGCATGGCTGGAAGAATTCAACGATGAATAGGCGGATACTGCGTGGCGCCGCGTTAGTTACGGCGCTTACGGCAGTGGTTTGGGGGCAAGGCTCGGGCAATGCACGGCGGCCCGTTCGCGCCCGTGCAACCGCGACTGAACCGATCGGCCTCACTCCCGAGATGCGAATTGTCGTGGGCCACATAACCGCTAACTCGCTGCGTGGGGCCGTGTCGTTTCTGGCTTCCGACTTATTGGAGGGCCGGGACACGCCGTCGCGCGGTTTGGATATCGCGGGCGAATATATCGCTTCGCAATTTCGCCGCCTGGGATTGGAACCGGCGGGCGACGATGGGTACTTTCAGACCGTCGTTGTGCATCCGGAAGATCCGGACTCACCGAAGTCACGCAATATTGCCGCGATCCTGCGCGGATCAGATCCCCAACTTAAAGATACTTACGTGATGCTAAGCGCGCACTACGATCATGTAGGACTGGCGGGAACCGGAGAAGACAGGATCTTCAATGGCGCGAACGACGACGCCAGCGGCACTGCTTCGGTGCTGGAAGTGGCCAACGCGTTGGCGGCTCTGCATCCGCGTCCTAAGCGCAGCGTCCTGTTCATCTTGTTCTGTGGGGAGGAAAAGGGGCTGCGTGGATCACGTTACTACGTGGACCATCCTCTGGTGCCACTGGACAAGACCGTCGCGGATCTGAACCTGGAACAGCTGGGGCGAACGGATGCGCCCGAGGGGCCTCATCTCAGTGGCGCGAATGCTACGGGATTCGATTATTCGGATATGACGCCGATCCTCGTCGATTCCGGGAAGCGGGTTGGGATTGTCGTCTCGAAGGACGCGAAGGCGAGTGACAAATACTTTGACCTCAGCGATAACCAGCCTCTTGCGAAGGCCGGGATTCCAGCCCACACCTTAAGTGTGACTTATAATTTTCCGGACGAGCACAAGGTAGGCGACGAGTGGCAGAAGATTGATTACGACAACATGGCGAAGGTGGATCAAGCGGTCGGCATTGCCACGCTGCGGCTGGCGCAGGCGCTGACGGCCCCGCGCTGGAACGAGGCTTATGCGCCAGCCAAGCCTTATGTTGAGGCGGCGAAGAAGCTCCACGAATAGCCGTTCCTACTTGTTCGCGACCAGGGCCTTCACGATCTCGCCGAGGAATCCTTTGGCGTCACCGAACAGCATAAGCGTCTTGTCGCTATAGTAGAGTTCGTTATCGATGCCGGCGAACCCCGGGTTCATGCTGCGCTTAATCACCATGACAGTGTGGGCTTTATCGACATCCAGGATCGGCATGCCATAGATCGGGCTGGACTTGTCGTGGCGCGCCGCCGGATTCACCACATCGTTAGCTCCGATCACGAGCGCGACATCCGCCTCTGCGAAATCCGGATTGATGTCTTCCATCTCATGCAGCTTATCGTAAGGAATATCGGCTTCCGCGAGAAGCACGTTCATGTGCCCCGGCATGCGGCCGGCAACCGGGTGAATCGCAAAATCGACCTGCACGCCGCGTTTGTTTAGAATGTCGGTGAGTTCGCGAAGCTTGTGCTGCGCCTGAGCCACGGCCATCCCATAGCCCGGGACCACGATCACGCGGCGGGCACTTTCAAGTATCGCCGCGGCGTCCTCCGGTGACGCGGAGCGCACTGGCTTGGTTGAAGCCTGCGCAGCGCTAGTGGCCGTGGCCGCTCCGAACGCACCGAACAGCACGTTGGTGAACGAACGGTTCATGGCTTTACACATGATGACAGAAAGAATAAACCCCGACGATGCGTTCAGTGCACCGGCGATGATCAGCAGACGATTCTCTAAGGCAAAACCCATCGCCGCGCACGCGGCGCCTGCGTAGGAATTCAGCAGTGCGATCACGGTAGGCATGTCCCCCCCGCCAATGGGCATGATCAGCAGGATTCCAAAGAGCAGCGATAACCCGGTAAACACCGGAAACGCCCAGGCCGGAGCGGGTGTAACAATCATCCAGACGCCCAATACCGCGGCGATCGCGAACAGAAGCAGATTGACGATGTTCTGGCCCTTGTAAGTCATGGGGCGCGTGGGCACGATCTCCTGCAATTTTCCAAACGCCATCACGCTGGCGGTGGTGGTGAGATAACCCAGCAGGCTCTCGATCACGATGGCGACCATCTTGAAGCCAGTGGTCGGGTCGCCAGCGGCAACGTCCTTGTAATACTCCGCTGAACCAACCAGCGCAGCCGCTAGAGCACCGAAGGCATGCGATAAAGCCGTCAACTGCGGCACCGAAGTCATCGGCATCAGATATGCCAGCGGGGCCCCCACGGCTGCACCGGCCACAAACGCAATGGCGATCCACTCGAAACTGACCACTTCGTGCCGCAGCAACGTGCCGACAACGGCTAGCAGCATTCCGAACTCGCCCGCGCGGACTCCACGCCGGGCGGTGACAGGAGAATTCAACCACTTAATGGAAAGGACTACGCACAGCGCAGCGATAATATACGCCGCCTGCCAGAAGGAGTCGTTCATTTACCGGGCGTCTCCTTCTTTTTGAACATCTTGAGCATGCGGTCGGTGATGAGAAAGCCGGCGACGATGTTGATGGTGGCAAACATCACGGCGATGGTGCCGAGCACTTTGCTTAGCATGGGCGCAGCGCCGTTACCGGAGACCAAAATCGCACCGACCACCGAGATTGCGGAGATCGCGTTGGTCAACGACATCAAGGGCGTATGCAAGAGCGGCGACACACGGCGCACCAACTCCAGGCCCAATGGGACCGCCAGCACCAGCACGTATAGACTAATCTCAATCTCGTTGCTCATAGGGGTCTCTCAAGTTTAGGTTTTCGATCTGGTTTCAGGAAGTGGCGGGCAACGTCGCGCCCAACAGTTCCTGAACTCGGGCATTCACGATCTCACCATCGCGGACGACCAGGCTATCGCGGGTGATTTCGTCGTTAAGGTCGATATTCAGCGCACCCTCTTTGGTCATCATGTTCTTGAGAAAAGTGACGATATTCCGCCCGTACATTTGGCTGGAGTGATTCGGCACCGTGGCGGGGAGATTCACGGGGCCAATCACGGTGACACCGTTCTCGACGATGGTCTCGCCGGGCCTGGTTACTTCGACGTTGCCGCCACGCTCCGCTGCCAGATCAACAATCACCGAGCCGCGGCTCATGACGTGCACCATGTCACGCGTCACCAGGATGGGAGCTTTTCTGCCCGGTACAGCGGCGGTCGTGATCACCACGTCCTGTTCCTTGAGAACTGCGGCCATTTGCTCGCGCTGGCTGCGAATCTCCTCGTCAGTGAGGGCGCGGGCGTAGCCTCCCTGCCCTTCTCCACTCGCGCCAATCGTAATACTGACAAACTTCGCGCCCAGGCTTTCGATCTGCTCTTTCACCGCTGCGCGAACGTCGTATCCGCTCACCACTGCACCAAGCCGTCGTGCAGTGGCGATCGCCTGTAAGCCGGCGACTCCGGCGCCGAGGACCAGCACGCGCGCGGGCGGGACGGTTCCGGCTGCGGTCGACATCATTGGAAACAAGCGCGGCAATGCGCTGGCCGCCAGCAGCACTGCTTTATAACCGGCAATCGACGCCATCGATGAAAGCACATCCATGCTTTGCGCGCGAGTGATGCGCGGCACCAATTCCAGAGAAAACAAGGTGGCTCCGGCCTGCGCGTATTGCGCCGGCAACTGTGGATCGCTGAGAGGATCGGCAAGTCCGATCACGATCTGGCCTCTCTTCACTAAGCCGGCGGGTTCGGGAACACGCACCGTGAGGAGAATTTGAGCGGCATCCGCAACTGCGGCGGCACTCGGCGTAATCTTGGCGCCTCTAGCGGTGTAGTCGTCATCGGTAAAACCGGAGTCAAAACCGGCTCCGGTTTCGACCAATACTTGCACTCCAGCTTTGGTTAAAACGTCGATCACTTTGGGAGTGATTGCCACGCGCCGCTCGCCCGGCAAGGTTTCCTTGAGAACACCAATCGAGAGGCCCAATTGCCACTATCCTCCTATCGAAACTCTTCCTGAAGGTCATGGAGTGCGGCCGCGCCAGGGCATAGCTTTTCCTGGGGCAACTGCGACAGCGGCGTCGCTGGGGTACGATTCATTTCGTGCATGTCGGCGACGGACTCATCGACATAGAGGAGGCCGGTGGCAATGGCATCGCGGTTCTCCTGCAAATAAGTGAGCACCTGCTGCCGGTTGGTGGGATCGTAATCCTTCGGAACTGCAGTGAAGCGCACCACGCTGCCGTCGTGCATAGTCACGGTGGTAGTTTCACTCTGACCGATGCTGGCTAGAATCTCCGATGCGGGAGGAACGAAATCCGCCTCCGTGGTCTTTTGCATGTGCCTTCGCGTATACAGGTAGCTCTTGGTAGACCCGCTGTGATCGTTAAAAGTCACGCACGGGGATATGACGTCCACCAGTGCGAACCCCCGATGAGCGATACCGGCCTTGAGGATGGGGATCAACTGCTCCTTGTCGCCAGAGAAGCTGCGGGCGACGAAAGTGGCTCCAATACTGAGAGCAAGCATCGCCGGATCGATCGGCGCCATACGATTGGCCTCACCCCGCTTGCTCTTTGACCCCACATCGGCCGACGCGGAGAACTGCCCCTTGGTCAAGCCGTAGACGCCGTTGTTCTCGATGACGTACAGCATGTTCACGTTACGGCGGATTGCATGGCACAAGTGGCCCAGGCCTATCGAGAGCGAGTCTCCGTCGCCTGAGATGCCGATATAGGTGAGTTCGCGGTTGGCCGCGTTGGCGCCGGTAGCAATGGCGGCCATTCGTCCGTGCGCGGAATTGAAGCCGTGGGCGCCGCTGACAAAATAAGTCGGGGTCTTCGAAGAACAACCGATGCCGCTTAGTTTCGCGATCATGTGCGGCTCAATCGAGAGTTCCCACAAAGCGCGGGTAATGGCGGCGGTAATGGAATCATGTCCGCACCCCGCGCACAGGGTAGACATTGCGCCTTCATAATCGCGCAGGTTCAGCCCGATAGCATTGCGGTGCAGGCTAGGGTGAACGGCGACAGGCTTCGCAATCGACGGCATGGTGGATTTACTCCCAGGTATCGGACACGACGGTCCGCAAGCTCGAATCTATCTGTTTCGCGACGCTCTGCAGTTCCGGCGGAACTTGGCTCATAACGGGCTCGACTACGTGCCTGGCGCTGAGCGGAAAACCGCCGTAGTTGAGGATCGAGCGCAGCCGGTCTTTGGTCACCGATGTTTCCAGCACGAGCAGGGAGCGCAGTTGGGCGTCGCGGTTTTGCTCCACAACAAAACAATAGTTATGGCGTTGGATAAAGTCTTCGACGCGCTCGTCGAAGGGGAAGCCCCGGATACGCATATAGTCGGCTGCGATACCGCGCGCAGCGAGCAAGTCTACGGCTTCGCGGACGGCAGGATCGCAGCCGCCGATGGTAATAATGCCGATGCGGGCATTTGGCCGGCGCTCGATTACCGGGGCCGGGACGAATTTCGCAGCGGCCTTATGCTTCTTGAGCAAGCGGTCGACTACTTCCTGATACTCGGCGGGCGTTTCGGTGTAGCCGCCGAACTTATTGTGACCGGAGCCACGCGTGAAGAACGCGCCTTTGGAGTGGACGCCCGGCAGCGTGCGCGCCGCCACGAAGTTCTCGTCTTCCGGGTAATAACGCTGGAACTTGGCCATCTGGTTAACTTGCTCCGCGTTCAATACCCGCCCGCGATCCGGCTTATAGCTGCCGTCCCAGGTAAGGCGCGGCACCACCCAATCGTTCATCCCAATATCGAGATCTGTCATCAGGAATACCGGAGTCTGAAACCGTTCCGCGAGATCGAACGCTTTGGGGGCGAACTCGAAGCATTCAGCGGGGTTGGATGGAAAAAGCAAAATATGTTTGGTATCGCCATGGGAGGCGTAGGCTGCTTCCATGAGATCGCCCTGCTGCGTCCGTGTGGGCATGCCGGTGGATGGACCGACGCGCTGCACGTCGACAATAACCGCCGGGATCTCGGCGTAGTACGCCAGGCCCAAGAGCTCGTTCATGAGAGAGATGCCCGGGCCTGAAGTGGAGGTGAAGGCGCGCGCGCCGTTCCAGGACGCTCCAATCACCATGCCAATGGCGCCCAGTTCGTCTTCGGCCTGCAGGATGCAAAAGTTGTTGTCCCCGGTCGCGGGGTCCTTGCGATACTTCTCGCAGAACTCCTTGAAAGCATCCATGCAAGACGTGGAGGGCGTGATGGGATACCACGCAGCGACGGTGGCGCCCGCATAAACGCAGCCCAAGGCGGCCGCGGTGTTGCCGTCGATCAGGATCTTGTCGTCGTTGGCGTTCATCTTCTCCAACTGAAACGGCAACGGACAAAGCAGATGCGCCTTAGCGTAGTCGTAGCCCAGGCGAAGCGCCTTGGAATTGGACTCGCGCATGGCCTTCTTGGCGGAATACTTTTCATCCAGAAGTTGCTCCACCACCGCCATGTCGACGTCCAGAAGGGCGACCAGCGTGCCGGCATACGCGATATTCTTCATCAGAATGCGCTCGCGGGCTTCCTTGAATGTTTCGTTGCACATCTTCGAAAACGGGACAGCCAGGTAGTTCACATCCTCGCGAATGAGCTTCGGATCCAGCGGCCAAGTGGAGTCGTAGAGCAGGTAGCCTCCCTCCCGCACTTCGGCGACGTCCTGGGCGTAGGTCTGTGAATTCATGGCGACCATCAAGTCGTAGTCCAGCGCGCGCGCCGTGTAGCCGTCCTTGTTGACACGAATCTCGTACCAGGTGGGCAGGCCTTGAATGTTCGAAGGGAAAAGATTCTTGCCGGAGACCGGAATTCCCATGCGGAAGATCGCCTGCATCAGCAGACTATTGGCGCTGGCCGAGCCGGTTCCATTGACATTCGCCAGCTTCAAGGCAAAATCGTTCACGCGTGTGCGTAGAAGTTGATGCACGTTACTATCCTTGTTTCTCTCTTTAATTATCACGCGTGCGACAATGCGGGTTCCGCCACCGCACTTCCTGCGTAGGAAATCTGGAGTTCGAATTTTTGCATGTCCCAGGCCGCAGTGGGACAGCGTTCGGCGCACAGACCGCAGTGCACACAGAGATCCTCATCTTTAAGCATCAGACGGCCCGTTTGTGGGAGAGGCTCCGAAGCATAAAGCGCCTGGTCCGGATTTACAGCGGGAGCCGATAGCCGCTGCCTCACTTCGGCTTCCTCGCCATCGCGCGTAATGGTGAGGCAGAGTAGCGGACAGATGTCCACGCAGGCATCGCACTCGATGCACTTGGCCGGCGTGAAGACGGTTTCGACGTCGCAGTTGAGGCAGCGCTGCACTTCGCGCGCGGTTTGCTCCGCGTTGAAGCCAAGCTCTACTTCGACGTTTAACTGCTCGAAGCGATGCACCAGATCGACGTGTTTCATTTTCTGGCGTGGCGCTGGATTGTAGTCGTTGTGGTAGCTCCACTCACTGATCCCCATCTTCTGGCTGATCAGGGTCATGCCATCCGGCGGCCGCTCTGTAACCGTATCGCCCTGACAATGGGCGTGCATCGAAATCGCCGCTTCGTGTCCGTGGGCCACGGCCCAGATAATGTTCTTGGGCCCCCAGGCCGCATCTCCGCCAAAGAAAACGCCGGGGCGGGAGCACTGCATGGTCTGCTCATTCACTACCGGCATTTCCCATTTGTCGAACTCAATGCCGAGATCGCGTTCGATCCAGGGGAACGCGTTTTCTTGACCGATGGCCAGGATCACGTCATCGGCGGGCAGGAAGATAGTCTCGATTGCTTTGGATTTGGCGGCTTTCTCGTCCCACTCCAGGCGCTCGAACTCCATTCCTTTAAGCACGCCGTTTTCGATGACGAACCGCTTAGGCGCGTGATTCACGACGATCTCGACGCCTTCTTCCTCGGCATCTTCGAGCTCCCAGGGCGAGGCCTTGAAGTAACCGCGAGGGCGGCGCGCCATCACCTTGATATTCTTGCCGCCTAATCGGCGTGAGGAGCGGCAGCAATCCATGGCGGTATTGCCGACGCCGATGATCAGAACCTTTTCACCGATCGAATCGGTGTGGCCGAACGTGATGGACTCCAGCCAATCGATCCCAATGTGGATGCGGTCCGTGTCGTGGCGGCCGGGGATTTCAAGATCTTTACCGCGAGGCGCGCCGCTGCCCACGAAGATGGCGTCGAAGCCCTGGCCCAGCAGATCCTTCATGCTGTTTACGGGCGAGCGATAGCGGATGTCGACGCCCATGCCCAGAATCGCATTAGTTTCAAATTGCAGCACACTTTCCGGCAGCCGGAACGAGGGGATGTTGGTGCGCATCAATCCGCCGGGCTTATCGTACTTTTCGAAGATAGTGACTTGGTAGCCCAGGGGCATCAGATCGTTGGCGACTGTGAGCGAGGCGGGCCCGGCTCCCACGCAGGCCACGCGTTTTCCGTTCTTGCGTTCCGGCGCGCGCGGCAGCAGATGCTCGATACCGCCCTTCAAGTCTGACGCCACACGCTTCAGGCGGCAGATCGCCACCGGCTTGCCGTCCAGACGAGTGCGGCGGCATGCAGGCTCGCAAGGGCGGTCGCAAGTGCGGCCCAGGATCCCGGGAAATACATTCGATTCCCGGTTTAACATGTAGGCGTCCGTGTAACGCCCCTGCGCGATCATGCGGATATATTCAGGAACATTCGTGTGCGCGGGACACGCCCACTGGCAATCGACGACCTTGTGGTAATAACTGGGATCGTCTGTCTTGGTAGGTCTCACTCATCCTCCGGTACAGCAAAGTACGGCTGGTACAGCAAGTCTGATATAACTATGTGCAAACTCAACATTATACAATGGAGGTCGAAATGACGCGAAATTCGATCACGCATTCGATTCCAGTAAGGTGGTAAAAGTTCGTTTTCACGTCGCATCACCATTATCTCTCGCTCGGAAACAGCGGCTCACGTGTCGGCCCCCGCGCGAGGCCGTTGCCGCCAACGAATAAGGAGCATTGACCAATGTCTGTCGAAGAAGAACTGCAGGAACACGCCGAGCACGCAAAGGAGCCTTTCGACCGGAATGTGGCGCTCACCATGGCGGTGATTGCCGCGGTGATGGCGATTGTATCGGTAGCGGGACAGATGCTCACTACCGAGGAGTTGCTGAACCAGCAGCAGGCCTCCGACCAATGGGCGTTCTATCAGGCTAAGGACATTCGGCGCTACGAATCGGATATTGCCCGCGACATGATGGCGGCGCTTTCCGCCGGGCCGGCGGCAATCAATAAGTATGCGGCCAATATGGAGCGCTACGACAAGGACAGAGGCGATATTCAAAATGAAGCCAGGAAACTGGAAGGGGAGAGCCGCGTCCACGGGGCGCGGGCGCTGCGAACCCACATTGGCGAAATCTTTCTAGAGTTCGGAATCGTACTGGCTTCGCTGGCGATCCTAACCAAACGGCGGCAGATGTGGTTTATCTCCATACTCAGCGCGCTGGTGGGCACGGGTATCGCTGCCACGGCATTGCTGGTGCATTAGTGACAGGCCAGCTATCGCCTTGCTCGGGGCGCCGCCGTGGCAGTGCCGGACGACCTGCGCGACAATAATAGCGGGAAGACTTGGGCCTATGGCCAACCGCACTTCTGAGACATCGCGCTATTTCTCGACGGCCGGAGCCTGCTTAATTCTTGCGCTGGTGTGCGCAAGCACCGCTCACGCTCTCGATCCCAACAAGAAACTGACGCAATATGTTCACCGCACGTGGCAAACGCCGGAGGGCTTATCGCAAACTTCGGTGTACTCCGTCACCCAAACCCACGACGGATACCTTTGGATCGGCACTCAGAGCGGCGTCCTGCGCTTCGATGGAGTGGAATTCAATCCCGTTCGCGCCCTGCAGGCCAATTCGTTGGGCGATGTATGGGCGCGCTCCATGGTGGAAGACGGCGGCGGACGTTTGTGGATCGTCACCAATGACTACCAGTTGATCCGTATCACCGGCAGCAAGGTAAAGGTGTTCTCCGAAGAAGACGGGCTGCCGACACAATACTTTTCCTGTCTGGTGCACGGATCGGGCGACGACGTGTGGGCCTGTACTCCTACCGGGCTGGTTCGCTTCCAGGGAGATAAATTCGAGGTGCATGAGTCCCCAGCGCAGATCAGCAGGCGTCCTGATGCCGGGTGCCTCGCCAGCGATGGAAAAATTTGGATTGCTGGCGGCGATTTGTTGACGACTTGGGATGGCACGCAATTTACGCGAGTTGCACTCAAATCCGCTAGCGGCAATCTGGAAATGCGGGCATTGCTCTGCACTGCGGATAAAGTTTGGATCGGAACCGGGAAGGGCTTGGTTCGTTATATTCCTGGCAGCGAGAAACTCTACACCTCCCGGGACGGCTTGGCGGACGATCCGATTCTTTGCCTGGCGCCGGGCCGCGACGGGACGGTCTGGGTGGGCACGCGCAGCGGGTTTAGCCGCGTGAGGAAGGGTTCGATCGAAACTTACAGTTACCGCGATGGCCTGTCGCAAAATACTGTCTATTGGCTGTTTGAAGATCGGGAGGGCAGTCTGTGGGTCGCTACAAAAAATGGTCTCAACCAGTTCTTAGAAGGCGCCGCGACACGTTACAGCAGTGCGGAGGGACTTCCCAGCAACAATCCGGGGCCGGTGTTCCAGGACCGGCGAGGGACGCTATGGGCTGGGTCGCTGGATGGCGGACTCAGCCGATTCTCCGGCAACGGCTTTACGCCTCTGCGGGCTTTTGCGAGACAACCGGTTTCAGTGCTCGCGGAGGACAGCGTCGGCAACCTGTGGGCGGGAACTAACGCCGGCGCATTTCGCTTGCAAGACGGTAAGGTCAAGGATGTCTATACCACCGCGAAAGGGTTGCCTGCGGATCGAATCCGCTGCATGTTTCGCGATCATGCCGGTAAGCTATGGGTCGGTACCGACAAAGGTCCGGCGGTCTTTGAGAATGACCGTTTCGTTCAAATTCCTACCCTAGGGCAGGAATTGTCCGTCCCGATTTCCGCGATCGGCGAAACCGCCGACGGGGCCATGTTACTGGCGGTGGCGCGTGAAAGCGTGTACCGCTATGCCGGAGGGATCCTCACCAAGGTTGAGCAGATCCCGCGCGTTCTGACGCCGGTGCAGGACGTAAACGCCATTTACACCGATCCTGATGGCGTTGTCTGGATGGGTATGAACGGACTCGGGCTGGCCATGCTGCGCGACGGAAAGCTTATCCGGATTCGGGTGCGAGACGGCTTGTTCGATGGTGAAATTTACGGGTTCGTGCGGGATGCACAGGACCGCCTCTGGATGGCGTGCGGAAAGGGCTTTTTTTGGGTGGACCGAAAGGATCTGCTCAAATTTGCGGAGGGCAAGATCGCAAAAGTCTCCAGCACGCCGTATAGTCCGTTAGACGGCTTGCGGACCATACAAGGCACACCTGGAGCACAGCCGGTTGCCATGCGAACCGCGGATGGCCGCCTCTGGTTTTCAGCTACCGGATGGCTGCTTGCATTCGCCCCGCACTTGGGCACCCGACCAGGAACAATTCCGCCGGTGGCCATCGAGAACGTGATCATCGACGGCCAGCCGGTGGATCCGGCGGATGTCAGGACTCTGGGTCCCGGCAGAACTAATGTTGAATTTGAATATGCCGCCCTCACCTATTTGTCTCCCCAGCGAGTGAATTACAGCTACATGCTGGAAGGCTACGACCGGGGCTGGACCAACGCCGGTTCGCGGCGCCAAGCGTTCTACACCAACCTGCCGCCCGGAAAATTTCGCTTCCACGTAGTGGCTTGCGGAGCTTTTGTCAATTGCAACCAAACCGGCAGCGCGTTTTACTTTGAAGTCGCGCCGCTGTTCTATCAAAGAATTTGGTTCCTTCCGTTGTGTCTGGCTGCCATCGGGCTAATGATATGGCTGGTGTATCAGTTCCGGGTTGAACAGTTGCGTAGCCGGTTCGCGCTGATTCTCGCCGAGCGCAGCCGAATCGCCCGCGAGCTGCACGACACTCTGATCCAGGGTTTCTCCGGCATTACCATGCAGCTGCATGCATTTACCAACCGTCTGGGCGCCCCCGAAGACCGTCAGGCACTGGGAGAAATCATTCGCGACGCGGGCGTATGTCTGCAGGAAACCCGCCGCTCGGTGGCCGGGCTGCGCGGCGGGACGGGATCGAGCTCGGGACTATCGACGGCGATTGCCGACGCAGCGCGCCAGCTCATCCAAGAACACGATATAAAGTTGAAATTGAATCTGGACGACCGGCGCCAAGAACTACCGGCCGAGGTCAAATATAATTTGCTGTGTATCGCTCAGGAAGCCATCACGAATTCGATCAAGCATGCTGGCGCCCGCACGATCGAAGTGAATCTGGCGTGCTCGGCCGACGATTTGCGGCTGTCTGTACGCGATGATGGCCAAGGCATGGGCCGCGAGGAGGGCAATGGGCGCGCGGGACATTACGGGATTATTGGGATGAAGGAGCGAGCCAGTCAAATTGGAGCGAAGCTGGAGGTATCGAGCACCCCTGGCCGTGGGACGAAAGTCTCCGTGCAGGTTCCAATCGCGCATGGGCCGCTGCCGACTCCCCAGGGAAGGTTAGAACCGATTTGATGGGTGAGACTACGGAAGCTTTAGGAATTTTATGCGTCGATGACCATCCTTTAGTCCGCAAAGGAATCGCCGCGATACTGGCAAACGAAAAAGATATGAAGCTCATCGCCGAGGCGGGCAGCGGCGCCGAGGCGGTGGAGGCGTTCCGTCATTTCCATCCGGATGTCACGTTGATGGACCTGCGTATGCCAGGTATGGACGGCATCGAAGCTACCAAGGAGATTCGCAAGATCGATCCCGAGGCCAAGATCATCGCTCTCACCAGCTACGATGGGGATCAGGAGATTTATCGTGCGCTCGAAGCAGGCGTCCGCGGCTACATACTTAAAGAGTCGGTGCATACTGAAATCGTACGCGCCATCCGCGTGGTCCACTCCGGCAAGCGCCTGATGCCGCCCGAAGTCGCCGAGCGGTTGAGCGAGCACTTTCCGCAAGTTGCACTTACGCCGCGCGAAATCGAAGTGCTGCAGCACGTCGCGAAAGGACTCGGCAATAAAGAAATTGGAGTGCGCCTGGGTACGGCTGCGGGAACCGTGAAGATGCACTTGCAGAATATCCTGTCCAAGCTAGGCGCCTCCGATCGGACGCATGCCGTGACACTGGCCATACGGCGCGGTATTATTCACATCGATCGTTGAGGTACAGCCGCGCCTTCAGGCTTCGGGCAAAAGAATAATCAACTCCAGTTGGGCATTGGGAAAATCCCCCGGCACATACGCGGCGAAATTGCGCGCGCGAGTCACCGCCTCCCAAGCTACGCCGGTTTGGCTTACGCTGAAATACTGAGAATTTAGCTTCACTGGAATCGCGCTGGGCGGCCGGGGGGAATGGGTTAGCGGCACGCCGGGCAGAGCTTGCCGGACCAGATGCTCGATGTGATTTGCCGAACAGACCTTGATCAAATACGGCGCTTTGGCGATCAGTTCGGCCTCATTCATCTCCGCCCGGACGGCCAAGTACATCTTGGTGTTGCGCAGATATTTGTCGTCGGCAAGCGCTGTGGCGTGGATCGACGATTGGGTGAGCTTCAGAGGTAAAGAGATGAAATTGCTGGGTACCACGGTATCGAGCAGCAAGCGGATCTTCTCATCCAGATCCTCGAAACAAAAAGTGAGCTCGTCGTGCTCATACTTAGGAAGGTCGCGCGGATGAATGGTGGCCGAAAACGTGGTCAGGCTGCCCGCCAGCGACAGCATGGTTTCATACAACTCGGAAGGATGCCCGCGCCGTGTTTCGAACAAGTGTTGCAGCAGCGGAAAGTGCGAATTAATGGTATAGAGAAGCCAGAAGTTAGCGATATCGGAGGTGCCGAAATCCGCCAGGCTGAGATTCTTCTGGCGGCGCGTTCCGGCAAGCTGGCTGCTTTTCGCGGCCAGAATCTCCACCAGGCGCCGCAGGATCGATACCAGGAAGTCGCTGGCGGTGATATCCAGCAGCGGCGGAACAAACTTGGTGTCGAGTTGGTAGAGGCCCGCCGCAGTGCGTTGCACACGGGCCACGCGAAGCACCGAAGAATGCTCTTGCGATTCCCCTTCCACCAGAACCCGGAAATTCTTGCGCGCCACTTGAACCGGGCGCTCTCCCAGCCCCGAATTCTCATCGCGCAGCATGGCGATTTCCGAGAGATAGCGGGTGTCCGCCTTGGTCTGGGGCATGGATACATTCAGCCCGCGATCCCGAAAATGAGGAATCGCCAGAAACACGTCCAGTATATTCTGGTCGGCATCGAAGCAATCGGCGAGCGGCTTGGGAGAAGGCGCCGCGTCGGCATCGGGAATGTCGAACAGCAGACCGTCCGGGAAAATTCCGGCCGCGTCGGCGATCGCTACGTAGCCGGACGCCAGTGCTTCCTGATTCATTTGAAGACGCCGGAAGCCCCAGGGCGCAAAACTCAACCCGTCCAACTGAAACTTCAGAGAGTTTTCGAGAAAGCGGTCCTGCGTTTGCAGATACTGCGGGCTCAGCAGCGTGCCTTTCATCCAGATTACCGGCTGTAAGCGCTTCATCCGAAGTATTAACGATAGCAGCTAATCGGCACTCAAAACTACAACCAAACTAAACCATCGCTAAGGTCCGCTGGTTCACACCACTGGGCGCCAAGGTGAATTCCACCGCGACTTCCGGCTTGTCTCCCTCTACCAGGAGGCGCGAGACGGGTCCGAAGAAATCGGCGGCCTCTCCGGAGGGCATGGCCGCTACGATCGCGCGCAGCACGCGTGGCTCCCAGAAGCGAAAAGTAACCGCTTGGCCGCTGCGATTGTGAAGCGTCACGAACGGCCTCCAATGCCGCAGTGTGCTTTCGAAATCGACGGCCGCAGCTAAATAAAAGCCCCAGCCGTGACTCCAGCCGTCCTTAATCAGGACATCCAACAGCCGCGATTGAGGCGGAACCAAGACCAGGAATGGCGAGGCAAGATTCTCTTCATCCACCCGCGCGTGTCTTTCCCCCGAAGCGTCCAGAAATGCGGGGATGCGCGCATCGCGCACAGCGTCCAACATCGCATACACCGATTCGCCTTCGCGATAAAGCGCGCTGAGCAAGACCGACTGGGGGCGCGAAAACCCTGGCCAATCGGAGTGGCCCCGCGGAGGCACAGGCGCGGCGGGCTCTGACCCAATAGGACCCGGCATCTTAAGCGTGGGGGCGGACGCGACCCTCGGCGCCTCCGGGATTGGACTGCTTGAATCGATATGCACGATAAACGTGCTGCCGCCCGCCCCTACCGAATCGCCTTCCTGCACGATGCGATCCGTGATCCTGTCTCCATTGACGAACGTGCCATTGCTGGAACCGAGATCGCGTATCCGGCAGTGGGTCCCGTCGTATTCAATGGCGAAGTGCTGGCCCGAGAGGTATGAATCTTCCCCGAGCGCGTAATCGGACCGTGCGGTGCGCCCGACGCGCAGGATCGACCCCTCAGGCACCTGTATTTTTCTGCCAGTTGCCGGACCTGCCGTGGCTTCGAGAATCACCAGCATGAAAGGCCGCTAGCCGCCGATAATCACTGTGAAACATCCCAGCACGATCATTCCGCCGTGAGCGGTGTTATCCAACATGCGCGCCGCCGGCAGATATTCGATCAGAACCGACGATGATCCCATGACGATCACGTCCGGCGGACCCACGCACACCGCCATATCCGTGATACGAGCCGCCGGAAGGCCGCCAATGATCACCGTCATAGCGCACGGCGGGAGGATCGGGCCGCCGACGTGAGGTACGAGTCCCGTCACCATCGGGCAAACGTGCATGTCGGTAACGCGTGCTGCCGGTGGCATTCGCTATATGCCCAAACCTTTCATGCCCTGCTGCATGCTTTGCGATGCCTGATTCACCGAATTCCCGGCCTGGTTGTAGGCGGTCCCCGCCGTGTTGCTCACGGTTTGCGCGGCTTGCTGGCTGGCTTGTCCCACCTGGTTCTGCACCTGCTGGGCCGCTTGCTGGGACATCTGGCCGGCCTGCTGCGCCTGCGCCGTTGCCTGCTGGGTCGCTTGATTCACTTGCTGCTGCGCCTGATTGGCCGCCTGTCCCACCTGCTGTCCCGCTGCTTGCGTTGCCTGCTGCATCTGCTGCTGAGTCTGCTGCTCCATTTGCTGCGCCTGTTGTCCGGCTTGCTGCGCCGCTTGCTGGGCCTGCGCAGCGGTTTGTTGCGCTGCCTGTTGCGCTTGTAGCGCTGCTTGCTGCGCTTGTCCCGCCGCATCGGCAATCTGCTGTTCGCCCTGAGCTGCTGCCTGCTGCGTCGTCTGTTGTAACTGATTTGAAGCCGCCTGAGCCTGATTCGCGGCGGCCGTGGCCGTTTGCTGGGCCTGATTCGCTGTCTGAGCCAATTGTTGTGACGCCTGATTCAGCGCCTGCTGACCCTCCTGATGCGCCTGATTTGCCAGCGCCTGCGCCTGGTTCGCGGCGCCCTGCAATTGCTGCTGAGCCTGCTGCTCCATCGCCTGTGCCTGGCTCAGCATCTGCTGGCCTTGCTGCAACGCCTGGCTCAATTCCCCCTGTCCGGCTGCCGCCGCTTGCTGAGCGGCTGCCTGCGCCTGCTGCGCCGCATTCTGCAATTGCTGCTGAGCCGCTTGCGCCTGCTGCGCCGCTTGAGTTTCGGCTTGCGAAACCGCCGAGCTCGTCTGTTGCACCGCCTGCTGGACACCTGTTCGCACTGCATTCATGCCGGTGTTGACCATCGCTTGCGCCTGGTCCGCTGCACCCGCAACGGTGCCTTGCGCCTGCGCCACTGCTGCGTTGATCTGGCCCAGTACCTGCTGTGCCGCACTCGGTGTCACCTGGCCGCCTTGCTCGGCTGCTCCCACTGCCTGAGCAGCCGTCTGCGAAATCGCTCCGAACGCTTGCTGGCCCACCGCCTGCACCACACTGGTGGCCATGCCAGCCGCCTGCTGCGCGTGCTGCTGCATCTGCTGAGCTACGCTGGCAGCCGCGGCTGCCGCGGCCGGCGACGAGCCTGCCGCTGGTTTCAATCCCTCCAAGGCTTTCTGCCCCGGCGAGGTAGGCGAGGTCGGCGAGGATCCACATCCGCTCAAATTTGCAGCGCCGCTATTAATGAAAACCAAATTCCCCTTGATGAACACGCCCACCGGATTGATATCGATGGAATTGCCCGACGACTTGATGGTCAGTCCCATGCCTGCCTCGATCACCGCGGTCAGACCGGCTTTGAGGTGGATCATCATGCCCGCGTCCATGGCGTAGTTCATGTTGGCTTTGTCGTAAATGTTCATGCCTACTTGGCGGCTATACGTCATGCCCACTTTTTCGTTCTGATTCTGGCTGGCCGTCAGATGCAGGTCCCCATCGGTCTGTATTTGCTCTTCGCCGACAACAGAGTGTTTTCGATTTCCCTCGACGGTCACCGTTTCGTCGTGTTTTACGTTCTCGGTGCGGCTGTTCTCCACCTTGATCGATTCGTCGTGTCCCACAATCACGGTGCGATCGTTCTCGACTTCCACCAACTGGTCTTTTTCCGCGTGAGTCCGGATCAGTTCGCTGCCTTTGAGATCCTCGAACATGATTTCGTTGTAATTAGCGG
Organism: Bryobacteraceae bacterium; assembly: GCA_035496735.1. Lineage (GTDB taxonomy): Bacteria > Acidobacteriota > Terriglobia > Bryobacterales > Bryobacteraceae > Palsa-187. Next base: position 18,643 of record DATJEI010000305.1, read on the forward strand.
GACCGCCGCCCTTCGAACTGCGCGACTTAATGCCGCTCTGGGTTTTATTAGCCGGCAGATCGTAGGGCGGCATCATGTCCGCGTTATAGACACTGCCCATGACCAGAGGCCGGTCGGGATCGCCTTCGAGAAAAATGACGATCACTTCCTGGCCAATGCGGGGTATATGAATCGACCCCCATTTTTGGCCCGCCCACGAAGTGGAAACGCGCAGCCAGCAGGATGAATCGGCGTTGTTCTTGCCCTCGCGATCCCAATGAAACTGGACCTTGACGCGCCCATATTTATCGGTGAAGATTTCTTCGCCCGGCGGGCCGACCACCAGCGCACTCTGGGGCCCGGACACAAGGGGACGCTGCGTGACGCGCGGCGGGCTGAACTTGAGGGCATACGGAATGCAGTCGAAGGAATTGGAGTAGTGTTCCTGCTCCTCCTGATCCGAATGGAATCCGCCTTCACCCGCCTCATGACTCACAGAAGTGACTACATACTGGCCGTCGGCATTGAAGTGTCGCTGCAGAGTGAACTTGTAGCCCGGAGTCAGTTGCCAGTGATTGCTTTCGCCATGGATCAGGATGGTGGGAGTTTCTGCTTGCTGCATGCGGATGCCCGTGGTGCGCTTGTTGTCGTCGAATATCTTCTGCAGATCGGCGGGCTTTTCGCCCCCGGAGCGGTCGATCCCGTCGAAGCGCTGTGCGTAGCGCCCAGGGTTTTCGTAGACTTCCAGTTCCTCGTTCCCGCTGAGCTTCAGCTTGTGAGTGACCTTCCCCGCCTGGACCGAGTCCATAACAATCTGCTCGGCGTCGAGTTTCTTATGCGGAAGCTGGAAATGATGATCCCACAGGGTGTACTTTCCCGAACCCCAGTGCTGTTCCTTGATCCACGAAGTAATGCGCTCGTCTTCCCGCTCCCCTCCTTCAATCGCTTCGAAGATAACCTGCGACCCCCCGGGAAGATCGAGATGCGACTGCGGCGTGTTCGCCAGAACCAGCTTGTGCGCGCCCTTCGTGAACTTGAAGAAGTAGTAAATGCCTTCTTCCTCCATCAGCCGTGAAGCGAAATCCAGATCGCTTTCCTGGTATTGAACCACGTATTCCCGCTCTTCGAAGTTGCCTTGGATCTCATAAGCCGCATCGAATCCCGTGAACAACTGCTTGAGTAAGTCTGGAATCTTGATGTGCTGAAAAATTCGGCTGCGGTATTTACAGGACAGCTTCCAAATCTCGGGAGCCACCGTCATGGAATACGTTGTGAGGCGAGGATCGCGCGATCCCTGCACCATCTCGACGACAATTCCATGGAAATGACGTGGAGTCAGTCCAGGGTCCGCGCCCTGCACACCAAAGCTGACCTTTTGACCGATCAACTTGTCGAAGTCGACATTTGTGGTGTTCTCGGCTTGCAACTCCAATTCGAAGCTGAATAACCTGCTAAGGGCTTCGTCCCCCTCGAAGCTACGCAACAGCAGCTTGTCGTCGCCGAGCGGCGTGGTCAGGTAAAGATACCGGTTCGCTTCGAGAAAGCCCATCCAATCCCTTCAATTTCTTACGCGTAAACAAAATTAGAATCGGGTCCCACACTGACATGAATCGCGGAAAGTTTCTGCCCCTCCGCCATTCCCGATAGGATTCGCCGTGAAACTTGCGGCAGCAGCGTGTTGGTAAGGATGTTGTCGACGTTGCGGGCGCCGCTCTCAACCTCGGTGCAGCGCCGCGCCACTTCGTCGACCAGCGCGTCGGTGTAGGCCAGCGTGATTTTATGATTTTCGTGCAACCGCCGCTGAATCTTTCCGAGCTTCAACGTGATGATCCTCTTGAGCGCTTCATCTCGGATAGGAAAGTACGGAATGATCACCATCCGCCCCAGAAACGCCGGCTTGAAGATCTTGTCCAGCTCCGGCTTGAGAGCCTTGACCAAACCGTCGGCGCTGGGCATGGTCTCGGGATCAGCCGTAAGCTTCATCAGCGTGTCGGTACCGGCGTTGGAAGTCAGAATGATGATGGTGTTCTTGAAGTCAATTTCTCGGCCTTCACCGTCCTCCATCTTGCCTTTGTCAAACACCTGGAAGAACAACTCCAGCACATCCGGATGAGCTTTCTCTACTTCATCCAGCAGCACCACTGAGTAAGGCCGTCGTCGCACGGCTTCCGTGAGCACGCCGCCCTCGCCGTAGCCGACATAACCCGGAGGAGATCCTTTGAGAGTCGACACCGTATGGGCTTCCTGGAATTCGCTCATATTGATGCTGATCAGATTGCGCTCGCCGCCGTACATCAGGTCCGCCAGCGTGAGAGCAGTCTCGGTCTTGCCCACGCCGCTTGGCCCCACCAGCATAAAAACACCAATGGGCTTGCTGGGATCTTCCAGACTCGCCTTGGAAGTGCGGATACGTTCTGAGATTTGCTCCAGCGCATGGCTCTGGCCGATCACGCGGCCGCCCAGAACTTCCTCCAGTGTAAGAACCGTCGCGATCTCGTCCTTTAGCATCTTGCCAGCCGGGATCCCGGTCCAGGCCGAAATCACTTCACTGATGGTCTGTCCGTCGACGCATACTCGCATTAACGGATTCTCGCCTTGCAGCGCAACCAGTTCGGCAGTCAGGGAGTCCAATTCGGCGCGCTGCGCCTCACGCTCCTTGGCCGGGGTTCCTTCTTCCTCGAGCTTGGCGCGAATGTCCCGGAGTTTTAGCACCAGATCCCGCTCTTTCGTAAATCGCTCATTCAGCGATTTAAGCCGCGCCTCGGATTCGGCCTTGCGCTTGGCGATTGCCTCCAGCCGCTCGGCATGGTCGGCGCCGGTCGAAGTCTCGCGCTGGAGAACGCGGCTCTGCACTGCCAGGTCGTCGATCTCGCGGGTGGTGTCTTCGATCGCGGCAGGAACGGAGTTCTGTCCAAGAGCCAGCCGGGCGCAAGCAGTGTCCAGTACGCTCACAGCTTTATCCGGCAATTGCCGCCCAGCCAGAAAGCGGTGCGACAATCGAACCGCCGCCGCAACGCCCTCGTCCAGAATGCGGACGCTATGATGTTTTTCGAGCGAACCTACAATTCCGCGCATCATCACCAGGCAAGTCTGTTCGTCCGGTTCCTCCACCTTCACTACCTGGAAGCGCCGGGCGAGGGCCGGATCTTTTTCAAAATACTTTTTGTATTCGCTCCAGGTGGTGGCCGCGATGGTGCGCAGCTCGCCACGCGCCAAAGCAGGCTTCAGCAGATTGGCGGCGTCATTCTGGCCCGCTTGGCCCCCCGCGCCGATCATGGTATGCGCCTCGTCGATGAACAAGATGATGGGCGTCGGCGAGGCTTTCACTTCCTCGATCAAGCCCTTCAATCGGTTCTCGAACTCGCCTTTGATGCCGGCGCCCGCCTGCAGCAAAGCCAGATCCAGGGTGCGGACATCGACGTTCTTCAGAGGCGGAGGAACGTCGCCCTGCGCGATCCGCAGCGCGAAGCCTTCCACCACTGCGGTCTTTCCCACACCGGCTTCGCCCGTCAGAATCGGATTGTTCTGCCGGCGGCGCATCAGTATGTCGATCACCTGCCGGATCTCCGCGTCCCGGCCCAGGACCGGATCGATTTTTCCCTTGCGCGCGTTCCCCGTCAAGTCGACCGTGAACTGATCGAGGTTAGGCGTCTTCCCGCCCGCCCGCGGTGTAGTGGCGCCCTCGCTCAACGGCGAGGCCGCTGTCATCTGGGCGTCGGTGTCTTCCTGTGTGCCTTCGACGATGCCCAGGAAGTCTTTGCGCAAGAGTTCAGGCTGAATCTTTTGCAGCTCCTTCCCGATATCGCGCGCGATGCGGGCCAGTTCGTCGTTTCCCAGCAGAGCCAGGAGAACGTGACCGCTGCGAATCTGCGTGGCGCCGTATTCGAGCGACCCGGTCGTCCACGCCTCGGTTAGCATCTTCAATACCGAAGGACTAATCGCGGGCGTCCGCGCATTTCCGCTCTTCAGTTTGTCCAGGCTGCGCTCTAATTCTTTCTGCAGGCGCGAGGTATCCACGCTGAACTGGTGAAAGATCTTGACGGCATCGCTGCCGCTGGCGTCGAGCAGCTTGATCAGGAAGTGTTCCACCTCAACGTCATAGTGCGTACGCGATAAGCACAGCCCTGCGGCGGCCTCCAGCGCTCCCCGCGTGGTATCGTTCAGCTTTCCAATCAGGCTCTTCAGATTTACACTCATGATTCCGTTCCTTTTATCTCACCCGCGAAGAATTGTATCATTGGCATCCTGCTTCAAGGGCGCCGTTTTGGCCCAGGAAGTCCACCCTAAGCGCGGCGCGATGGCGTCTTCGAGACCCAGTTCGCAGGCCGGTACTTCATCTTTTTTCAAGATTAGTTGGATTTCAAAATCGATCTCGCCGCGCGATATGAATTTGGCCAGGGAACGCACGGACTCGTAAGCCGTCCCCGACGGAAGAAAGTCCAAGTACTGCGCCAGCCCGAGCGGTCCCAGCTTCACGCGCACTCCCGCCTGCTGGTTCCAAATCTCATTGCCCACGATGGCGCCGCCGCCTAATTGTTCCGAGATACTCAGGCCACGCTCAAAGCGGCACAAATCGGATTCAGGCAAAACCTGCCAGGCACCCACAAACTGCTCCACCTGAACCGGAATCTCGAAATAATCCGCTAGGATCCGTTCGAGCGCGGCCGCGGACCGCGAATGCATCGACAGCAACCCCGCATAGAACAACAACGAATCGTCGCGCACCGCCACGCGGTTGTCCAGCCGCTTGGTTCCGATCCCGATCAGGTCCATCAGGTGATGTGAAAACCGGTCGCGCTCGCCGCGCTCATAAGCAATAGCGAAACGATACTTCTCCCACGCCTGATAAAACAGCGAAATCATGCGATGGTTGAAGATATCGAAGAAGCTGAGGAGAGCCCGGTCCTTTTGGCGGAGCCGTTCGACAATCAGCTCGGTGTAGTAGAGCGGCATCACGCCCGAAGGTCCCGCGAGACCCATGAAGTTAATCACCATCCGCGGGACGCCGCTGGCGGGAAGATCCTGCTGCGCCGGGAGCGCATCCGGCCAGTCAATACCCTGAATCTGGCTCGCCGGAAACGGAAAAGAGGCGTGCGCGGCGAAACGGACCACTTCCCTGCTCGGGCTGACGAAGCGCCCGACTGGAGCGCGATCGGGATGCAGCCGTTCCAGTAATCGTACGGCTTGAAAGAATTGAAACTCCTGCGGCGTCTTTCGCAGAATCGCCCCAACGGCGCTATAGCGGTTCGAGGCGGGCATGGATGAACCGGTCGTAGAGGGAACAGTGCTCGGAGTCACAGCAGGATCACCTGTCCCGCCCGCGGCGGCCATTCTTTCAAGATGTCTTTTCTCTGCCGGGTGCGCGCCACCAATTGGCTGAAACTGTTCAGCGATACATATTCACCCAGAAAGCGTTCGATCACGCTGGCAAACAGGAACACGCCGCCGCCCACGAACTGGTCTTCGTCGAACTCCATTTCGACCCGCGTGCCACGCGCGAAGGTGACCCCGTTCTCCGACACCAGGCGGGCGAAGTGCCGTGCGCTGGTAATGCTTGCAATGCCATCGATCTGCTTTTCAGAATACGCCGAGCCGGTGAAGTTATACAGTTTGAGGATCTCCTGAAAGGCTTCACGGCCGTCCTCTACCAGCGACAGATAATTCAGCGATAGATGCGAAATCAGCCGCCACAATGCTGCTTTCCCGCTCGGCGGGCGCACGGAATTCGAGGGCTTGCGCAGCGCTACGACGCGCTTGACCGCAGTTCCTCCCAGCAGCTCAAAGTCGCCGGCTTCATTGCCGAACGGCAGCCGCGCGGGCAGGTCGCGGTTGGTGCAGGTGATGCGTAGCGTGAGCGTGTCCACATCCGGCCGCAACGGCCGGCCGGACAGATCCACCAGGGAAATCGAGACTTCGGTGCCTTCATCCCCGGCTTTTCCGGAGGGACGCCGGTGCGCCAGCCAGAAGGTCTGCTGCTTATCCCGCAAGGTCGCGTGCCGGTAAGAGTAGAAGGGCTCAAAGTTGAGCACTTCATTGGACTGCGGATGGACACTGACCACCTCGTTTACGGAAAACACTTCCGTCGCTAGCGGACGCCGGATGTCAGGCGTGACCGGATATTCATAACGCCGCTGGTCCAGCAAGATAGGCTCTGCGGTCTGGGCAAACAAGTTGACGATCGGGGTTGTATTGATCCGAAAAGTCTTCGTCGAAACCCCCAGTTCCAGAATTTGGCGGCGTTCGCTCAACTCGAACGGCGAAAACAGAACAACCAGTTCGAAGCGATTCTTGAACCCCAGCGGCCACGCTTCGCGCAATCCGGTCACATCGAAAAAGAAGAGCTTTTCCGGAAACGTGAAATACTCCTGCAGCAGACGGTAGCCCGGAAAGCTGCGCCGCGGGTATGGGAGTATCGACTCGCTCTCGTCAAATCCGGCAGGCCGCAGATTTTCTGGGCGCAGCGCCACGGGCCGAATACGCGAGCTGGGTGTGGTATCCCGCACCAGGATTTGAACCGTATTAGCGCACAGCAGCTCGTAAAGGGTATGCGAGACGTTGGGATCTGCCGCGATGTGAAAGCGCAGAGTGTCCAGATCCATCTGCGCGAGTTGGGTGTCCTGAGGTCCCTCAAAAGCGATGCGGATGGCCGAGGCTGCTTCGGCGTTTTTTACAGATGGTGAAAGCCGGTCCGGCGACGTCCATTCGGCCGCCGTGATGCGGAGAGGCCAGACGGTCGTTTCAAAACAGGTCTGGAACTGGCAAGGAACGCCGGCGACGGGCTTCGAGTTCAATATC
>DATJEI010000306.1:0-16326 GCA_035496735.1 Bryobacteraceae bacterium
CAAGAACACCCTGATCACGCAGCGCAAGGTGATCCGCGCCGCCGGCCGCGATTCCGGCGACCAGATGAAGCTCTCCCGCGACAAGATCAACGATCTGTCGCATAAGATCGTCGCCGCCCTGCGCAAGAGCCGCGACTTCCGCCTCAAGCGCGACCCCAACGACGTGCGCCTGGAACTGGTCAAGATCATCACCGACCTGCTGCAGACCGAAGAGAAGGTGGATCGCGCCGCCCGCAACAAGATCCGCACCCAGAAACGCGAGATCGCCGAAGGCACAGAGGAGTGGGATCTGCTACACAAGCGCTACTACGCCGAGGAGCTGAAGAAGCTCGGCATCGATCTGGCGTCGCGCTAGGCGCGGACGCGGTGCAGCCCGGACGTCCCGTCCTTTAACGGCTCGGTTCCATTCGATTGCGCTTATACACCGCCATCGCCGCCGGCGACGAAATGTAGTCCAGCAGCGCTTTCGCACCCGCTGGGTTTTTCGCGTGGGATGAGATGAGTCCGACGAAGGAAGTGGCGGTCGAAATCTCGCGTGGCAGCGGACCCACCACGTCGATGCCGGGCACGTCCATTTCGCTCATGAAGGTCACGCCGATCTCGACCTCGCCCTTCGCGGCCATCGCCATTGCGGCTTTGCCGCCCGCCGAGGGCTTGACCTTTGCTTGCACTTGATCGAAGATGCCCAGCCGTTTGAGGGTTTCGTCGAAGCTGACTCCCGCCGCAGCCCCGATGGCCGCACCGGGATAGGCGACGGACTTCGCCGCGAGCAGCATCCGCTTGACGGCGTCGGGCGTCGAGATGTCCGGCTTTGGCGCGCCCTGGCGGACAGCAACGCCTACCGCGGAGCTCGCCAGCGGCGTCGCAGTGTCGTCTAAAGCGTTACCCGAGGCGATCACCGCCGGGTATGGCGGCTGCACCACCGCTACGTCGAATGCATCGCCGCTCGCCACCTGCTTCTTGGTTACCAGGCCGGTGCCGAACACCGGCTTTACCTTGTATCCCGTCTTCTTCTCGAAGCCGGGGATCAACTGCTCCATGGCCTCGCGGATGCCGCCCGGCGCGATCAGAGCGACTTCACCACTTTGCGCCTTGGCATGTTGCCAGGGTGTCAGAGCCACGGCGATCAAGGTTAGTGGAATCAGATGCTTCATGGTTTTACATTCTACATCGCGCAGCGCGCTGACGACCAAACGAACCCAAGACCGACTACTTCGACGGCTTTGCGGTCGCCTTCTTGTTGTCCTGCTGCGGAGGCTGGTAGCCCTTGAGCGAATCGCCGTGATCGCGGAAGTACTCGCCCGCCGGAGTGAGTTTCCTCGAATCAGGCGGATGGCAGAACTCGCAGTCTTTATGAGTGCGCCGCGTGTACTCCGGCTTGGCCGGACTGATCTTGACGGATAACACCAGCCCGGCTGTCAGGAACAGGGTTGGAATCATCCACTTCATGCTTGCGCTGCGTGCGTCGCCGCCGTCACCGAGCGGATAATCTCGATGGCTTCGTGAATTTGGGCTGTACTGATGTTGAGGTATGGAATCGCTCGGATGCCGTCGAAGCCGCCCGGAAGCACGCGCAGTCCCTTAGCGGACAGGCGCTCGGCGAACTCGCTTGCGGGGAGGCTGGTGACTTTGAAACGCAGGATATTGGTCTCGACGGCCGCGACGTCCACCACCAGGCCGGGGCAGTCGCGAATGCCCTCGGCGAGCATCTTGGCGTGGGCGTGATCTTCGGCCAGGCGCGCCCGATTGCAGCGCAGAGCGTAGAGCGCCCCTGCCGCAATAATCCCGGCCTGCCGGAAGCCGCCGCCGAACTGCTGCTTGAAACGCCGCGCACGCTTGATGAATTCGCGGCTGCCGCACAAAGCCGACCCCACCGGCGCGCCCAGCCCTTTCGAAAAGCATACGCTGATGCTGTCGAAGAACTGCGCGTACGTCTTCTCCGGAATCCCGGTAGCGACGCTCGCGTTCCACAGGCGCGCGCCATCCAGATGCGTCTTGAGGCCGCGTTCCCGCGCCACATCGGTGACTGCCCTAATCTGCTCCAGGCCCCAGATCTTGCCGCCTCCAGAGTTGTGGGTGTTCTCGAGGCATAGCAGTTTCATCGGCGTGGCATTGGTCGAAAGCGGGTAGCGGCTGGGCACTCCCAGCGTCGCGCGGACATCGTCGGCGGTGAACACGCCGCGCACTCCCGGCAGCAGCCGCGGCAGCGTGCCTGAGAGCGCCGCCATCCCGCCAGCCTCGTTCATATAAATGTGCGCGCCCTGGTCGAGCAGCACCGCGTCGCCGGGCTCTGTGTGGGTGCGCACCGCGATTTGATTCGACATGGTGCCGGAGGGCACATACACGGCGTCTTCCACTCCCAGCACTCCCGCGACCTCGGCTTCCAACTGCTTTACCGTGGGGTCATCACCATAGACGTCGTCGCCCACCGGCGCGCGCGCCATCGCATCGCGCATCGCATCGGTCGGCTGACTGCAGGTATCGCTGCGGAGATCGATTATACTTGCCACCTTGCTATCTTGCCATGATTCGGACGCGCGCTTCATCTGCACTCCGCGCAGAGGCTCGGCGACAATAGAAACAGAGTGACGCTCTCGTTCCCCGCCTTTCGCTCGCGAAACTACCGGCTGTATTTCGCAGGGCAGAGCATCTCCTTGATCGGCACGTGGATGACGCGCCTGGCGACCAGCTGGCTGGTGTACCGTCTCACCGGTTCCGCATTCCTGCTCGGCCTGGCCGGCTTCATGAGCCAAATTCCCGCGCTCTTTCTTTCCCCGCTTGCCGGCGTCTGGGTGGACCGTTGGGATCGTCACCGCGCCATGCTGATCACGCAAGCGCTGGCGATGCTGCAATCGCTCGCCCTGGCCGCGCTCACGCTCACCCATAGCATCAACATGCCCTGGATTCTGTTCCTCACGTTTCTGCAGGGTGTGATCAATACCTTTGAGACTCCGGCGCGCCAGTCCTTCGTCATCCAGATGATTCACGACCGCTCCGCGCTCGGCAACGCCATCGCGCTGAATTCCTCAATCGTCAACGCCGGGCGTCTGGTAGGCCCCGCCATCGCCGGCTTGGTGATCGCCTGGGTGGGCGAGGGTTACTGTTTCCTGATCGACGGCATCAGCTACATCGCCGTGCTGTACTCGCTGCTGGCGATGAAGGATCTGCTACCCGGCCTGCGCAATCCGCCGCGCAACGTGGGCCAGGAACTAGCCGAAGGCTGGCGCTACATTATTTCGTCGCCCGCCATTCGCTGGATCCTGTTGATGCTCACCCTGGTGAGCGTGATCGGCATGCCATTCACAGTGCTGTTGCCCATCGTTGCCGCCAAGGTATTGGGCGGCGGCCCCAACACACTCGGCTTCCTGACGGCGGCGACCGGCGTGGGTGCGCTCGCCTGCGCCATGGCCCTCGCGATGCGACGCAGCGTGCGGGGGTTGGTTAAATGGCTGGGGATCGCCGCCGCCATCCTCGGCGGATCGCTGATCCTGTTCGGACTCTCGCATTCTTTCTGGTGGTCCATGGTTCTGATGTTCGGCGCGGGCTATGGGATGATGCAGCAGATCGTCACCAGCAACACGATTCTGCAGACCATCGTCGCTGACGATAAGCGCGGCCGCGTGATGTCGTTCTACGCGATGTCGGTGTTTGGCTTCTCACCTATCGGCAGCCTAATCGCCGGCATGCTGGCTTCGTGGATGGGCGCGCCCTACACACTGATCCTGGGCGGAGTGCTGTGCCTGTGCGCGTCCCTCTGGTATTTCGGACGCCTGTCCGAAATCCGCCGGGCGATCCGCCCGGTGTATATCGAAATGGGAATCGTGCCGGATCCGTCGGCAATGAATACGGAAGCGCAATGAGCCGGGTCTAGGCAGCCGCCTCGCGCAACGCGGCGCGCGCCAGGGTGCGTGTGGAATCCAGGACCGGGAGAACGGAATCCTCGGCACGAATCAGCAACGGGATTTCAGTGCATCCCAGAATGACGGCCTCGCACCCGCTGTGCTCGAAGACCTGAATCGCCTGCTGGAAGTATTCGCGAGCGGAAGCGGTGAAGCGGCCGAATACCAGCTCGCCCATGATTAAGTCGCTGATCTGCCGGCGCACGCCGTTCTCGGGAATTTCGCACGCGATGCTGCGGGCGCTGAGAGCGGTTGGGTATACCGGCCCTTCCATCAGCCAGCGCGTGCCCAGTAGGCCGACTTTGCGGTAGCCGCGCTCGGCGGCGAGCGACGCGATCTCTTCCGCGATGTGCAGCCAGGGGATGGGCGATTGCCCGCGAACCAGGTTGAGTCCCTGATGCGCGGTATTGTCGGGGCAGATGGCGAATGCCGCGCCCACGCGCGCGAGTTTTCCGGCCGATTCCAGCAGCAGGCGGCCGACGGTGGGCCAGTCTTCAGATTCGATGGCGCTCATGTAATTCGATAACGGGAAAGTGTGGAGAGTGACTTCGGGATGCGCATATCCGGGGCCTGCATCGCCTTCCTGACAGATCGTCCGGTAACACAGAGCCGCGCCTTCCGAAGTGACCGCGGCGATCCCAATGTGTTTGGGCATGGCGTCCAGTATAATCCGCCGAGGCGCTGGTCCAGCATCAACGATACTCTGGAGCTATGACTACGGGCGCGAGCTGGGCGGTTTACGCGGTTTTGTCGGCTTTTTTTGGCGCGCTGGTGGCCATTCTGGGCAAGATCGGCGTGCGCGACGTGGATAGCAATCTGGCGGTAGCCATTCGCACCGTGATCATCGTCTTCTTCGCCTGGGGAATCGTGCTGGCGCAGGGCAACGCGCGCGACGCCTGGCGGATCTCGCGGCACTCCATGATCTTTCTGGTGCTGTCCGCGATCGCCACCGGGCTTTCCTGGCTGTTCTACTACAAGGCGCTGAAACTCGGCGAGGCATCGCGGGTCGCGCCCATCGACAAATTGAGCGTGGCTCTGGCGGTGGTGATGGCTTTCACTTTCCTGGGTGAGAAGCCGACTACGGGGAACATGCTGGCGGCCATCCTGGTGACCGCAGGCGTGCTGGTAGCGGTGTTCGTGCGCTAAGGCTCGAGCAGCACGGAAGTAATCGTGCGTTCGTACTCAGGAAAATAGCGCTGGATCACTGGCAGATCGAAGGCGCGCAGGATGCTGGTGTTGCTCTCGCGTTCCAATAGAAACTCGAAAGACTTCTCGATCAGCGTTTCCGCGGAAGCACGGCCTCCGGTCAACTTCTGCAAATATTCGGGCGTCACAGTTACCGAGTGGACGGTAGTCGAGGCGCTTTCGACCGTCACCTGATAGGCACCTGCGGTTGTGTTCTGGATACGGATGGTCATGCTACACCGTCGAGGGCTTCGCCTTCCAAGATCACCATCGCCAGAGCCTGTTCCTTGGTATGCGTCAGGGAGAGGGCCACGTGGCGAACTCCGAGTTTCGCGGCGACTTCGGCGGCACGCCCGTGAAAATTAAGAGTGGGGCGGCCGGAAGGCAAGTTGACGACTTCGAAATCGCGCCACGCGATGCCGCCATGCCAGCCGGTGCCAAGCGCCTTCATGCCGGCTTCCTTAGCGGCAAAGCGGGCGGCGTAGCGCTCGAAACGGTTGGCCTTGCGGTCGGCGTAGGCAATTTCACGAGCGGTAAAAATTCGTTCGAGGAACCGGCTGCCGTAGCGAGCGACGGCGGCTTCGATGCGCGGGACTTCACAAAGGTCTACGCCGGAGCCGAGGATCACTGTAACTAGGGTAGCGAAGGACGGCGAGCGGCTTCAACGAAGACGCGGCGGGTGTCCGCTATCCACGCCTCATGCCTTGCCCTCGTTTGTCTCCAACATGAGCGTCACGGGGCCGTCATTGATCAGCCCGACTTCCATGTGGGCCTGGAACACTCCGGTCTCGACTTGGAGGCCGCTGCGGCGCGCGATCTCCACAAAAGATTCGTAGAGCGCGCGGGCCTGTTCGGCGGGGGCCGCGGCGTCGAAGCCGGGGCGGCGCCCTTTGCGGCAATCGCCATAAAGCGTGAATTGCGAAACTACCAGCAGGCTGCCTCGGGTATCGAGCAGGCTGCGATTCATCTTGCCCTCGGCGTCGCGGAATATGCGCAGATTGAGGACTTTTTCTACCAGAACCGCGGCGTCGGCGACGGTGTCCGGCTTGGCGACGCCCAGCAGAATCAGCAGTCCAGCGTTGATTTTGCTCACAACCAAGCCCTCAACAACCACACTCGCTTGAGTGACTCTCTGGAGCAGGGCCCGCATAGAATACTAGGATAAACACCCGGGGCGACCTAGATACTTCGCTGGATGGCAATGCGCCGGTACTTGCCGCACAATCGTAATGGCCCCAGAATCAGATGAAAGTCGCCAAAGGCAAGCATCGACGAGAACCGGGGGGACACTTTAACCTCCAGGAAGAGAAAACCAAGACGCGCGTCTCGGGTTACGGCCATGGCGACTTCATTAAGCTGAGGGATGAGTACGGCAACGTCTGGCTGGGCTCGGCGGAAACAGTAGCGGACAATTCTATCGTCTACCGCTTTCGGGATGGCACGGGAAAGACCCTGACCGGGATTTCGAGCGGGCTGGTGGTCACCTTGCGCGATGAAAAAGGCAATACCTGGCGAGGCGCCGTCGACTAGACTGGCGATCGGCTGGCGGCAGCGCGGCCGTCACCTCACTAACCTTCCGGCCCCCTGAGTTGCTGCAGAACCTGCTGTGCCGCCTTTTGGCTGGCGCTTTTCTTTGAGAGCCCTTGCGCCTGGCTCACCCACTCCTTACCCACGCGAACCTCCACAGTAAAGGTCTTGGAATGCTCCGGGCCGGCTTCGGATACGATGCTGTAACGCGGCGGGGGGAGCTTGAGGGTCTGAGCCATTTCCTGCAAGGCGCTCTTATGGTCGGTAACCGTACTGTACAGGCCGTCCTCTGGGAGATCGGCGGGTCCGATGATGTGCTCCTCGATGAACCGGCAAGCGGTGTCCAGCCCGGCATCCAGATATAGCGCCGCAATCAGAGCTTCGACGGCATCCGACAGCAGCGCCTTCTTCGCGCGTCCGCCGCTCATTTCTTCCCCGCGCCCGAGCCGCAGGTGCTCCCCCAACTGCAGCTTCTGCGCCACCGCGTGGAGATGCGCGGCGCTAACCAGGTGCGCTTTTAGTTTGGAGAGGCGTCCCTCCTGGAACGATGCAAAGCGGCTCACCAGCGATGCGCTGACGGCGAAGCCCAGAATCGCATCGCCCAGGAATTCGAGCTGCTCATTATCGGCCTCGTTCTTTCCCTCGAGCGCATGCTCGTAGACACGCGACTTATGGGTGAGCGCGCGTTCCAGCAACTCGCGGTCGCGAAAGTCGTGACCGAGCGCTTGCTCGAGAATCCCCAGGTTTACACTCACGTGTTCGCACTCATGTGTTCGAACTCATATGTCCGCGCTCATGGTTGCGCTCGGAATCCGCGCTCTGGTATCCGCGCTCAGGGCGCGTCGGGCGAATACTTACTGGCCTTTCAATTTGGCTGCGCGCGCTTTTTCTTCCCCGGCGATTTTCTTGAGGTTATCGGGGGCGCCGGCGGTGGCGATCAGTTTATCGGCCAAGGCGCTGGCGTCGTCGTACTTCTTGTCATTGTTATACACCGACATCAGCCGGACCATGGCAGTGTATGGGGGAGAGCCCGAGGTGTCGATGGCGGTCTTATATTCGGTGATGGCGGCGTCCCATTTCTTGTCGACAGTGGCGATCATTCCCAGCGTTTCGTGCGCTTCTGAAATCAGGTCCTTCTTGATGCCGGCCCACTGATCATCGGTGAGCTGCGGGTTGGGTTTCTCAGCTGCGCCAACAGCAGTGACGGCGTCGTTTGCCAGTTTAGTGGCGCGCTTCAGCTTTTCGTCCTTGTCCAAGTCGAATTCCTTGGTCATTCGCGCGAGCTGGCTGGAGACCAGCAGTAATGCCTGGAAGTTTTTGGGATCGGCCTCAATCGCGCGATCTCCGTACACGATCGCATTAGGGCCGTCGCCTTTTTGCGCGTAAGCCTCACCTTCCATCTGGAGCGCCACGGACTTGAATGCGGTGTCCTTGTATTTGCTCAGCAGATTTTCGGCGGCGGCGATCCTTTGATCCGGAGTGGCTGCGGTTAAAACCGCGTTCACCGCTTCGGCTTCCGCCTTGGATTTGACCTTCTGGCCCATGGCCAGCGTGCCTGCCATCAAGAGGGCGGCTATCAGAGACTTCATCGTCATTTGGTTACTCCTCGTAAATTCCAGTTATTTTTTGAAGGCTTCACTTTTTAAAGGCTTCCCCGACACCCTTCAGGGCCGCTTGCCGGACGGAATCCGGAGCGTCGGGTATAGCGAGGGCCGCCTTATAATTCTCCACTGCCTGGTCGCGATTGCCCTGCGAATCAGCCAAACGCGCCAAATATAACAAGCTCCAAGATTTGGTTCCGGAGTCCGGCTGCAATTCGAGAACCTTGCGGAACAGGCGATCGCCCGTCTCGGGATCCCGCTGCAGCACAGCCACCCGCGCTAAACCATAATACGCTTTTGCATGCAAGGATTGCTCGGCGGTTTCGTCCAGCACGCGCAGAAAGATCTGCTTGGCCCGATCGAGGTCGCGGGCGCGGTAGGCCTCTTCCGCATCGTCCAGCGTCTTGGCGACGCCGGTCAACTCTGGCGGCTTGATGGTCTGCGCGGGGCGGATGGTGCGGCTGGCACGTGCGGCCGCAAACTCCACGTGGGCCATGCGCTCCTCTTCACGCTTGAAATCCAAACCAGCGAACAAATTGGGGAAATACAGGCGCAGCGCCGCGTCCTGCTTTTCGTAAATCGCGAGCTGCTCAGCCAGCGCGGGGGCCAGCACAAAACCTTCTTTCAGGGCCTGCTCGGCTTCAGCCGGGCGGCGGTCCAGGCGGCTCTCGATGGCTTTGATCAGGCTCTCGGTGGATAAATCCACGAAATCGATCTTATAGTGATCGTCCAGAGCACCGGCGCCCAGCGCGTAATCGCCCAAGGCGTGTTTTTTGTTGATGTCGTCGGAGAACTTGATTCCCAGAGGATCTACCAGAAAGTGCAGGTAGGCGTGGCGGATGCCGTCGATTTGCGGCTCAGCCGAGGGCGTGACCACCACAAAATAATCATCGGCGAAGCTGCGCGATTGCACTTGATTCGGCGCGCCCAGCAGGTCGACATAAATCTGGAAACGGCGTCCCAGATAGCCGCTGGTGGTGTTACGCGCATAGGCATTGGCTTGCAGGATGGCATTGACTACCGGCTCGTGATACTGCTCGATCACCTGGTCGTAGAAGGGCTGCGCGCGCTGCCAGAATTCGCCGATACCGGCTTCCTTATAGAACGCCGCGAGCAGCGGTGACAAACCTTCGATCGAGGTAGCGTCCGGCGGGCGCACCATGTCGGGATCGCGGTAGTCGAATAAGGGCGGCCCGTTTATGAGCAGGGCGTAAGAAATGTAGCGGTTCAACTCGGCGGTGGGATCGCTTAGTTTGTGGTCGCGGAAAAAGCGCTTCAACTCGAACACGCTGTCGAGATTGCGGGCCGCGAGCTCGGTGCGCAGGGTATGGCGAAAGACGTGGGTGGAAACGGCATTAATCTGATCGTCGTAACCGGCGGCGTTGATGGCGGCGAGCACCGTGAACAGCGCCTCGTTGCCGTCCAACTGGTTGTCGGCGCTATTCGGACCGGGCGCCCGGCGGATCGGCGGCTTGGCGCTGCGCGGGGGCGGAGGGGCCTGCGGAAGGGCGGGCAGCGCGGCGGCGCACAGAGTCAGGAGCAAATATGGAATACGGCGCACGGAAACCCTTTCGAAATGCTAATCCCCCAGTATACTCAGCGCGGCTTCCAGTTCTCCCAGCGCATGGGGGTCCCGGGTGGCGGCGATGCCGCGGCGGTAGAACTCGCGGGCGTCGTCCAGGCGGCCCAGTTTTTCCAGCGTTTGGCCGCCGTGATAATAGGCCGCGGAATAGCCCGGATCGGTAACCAGCACGGCTTCGAATTCCGGAATCGCACGCGCCCATTCGCCTGTGTTGACGTATTCCATGGCCAATCCGTAACGGGCGAGTTTGCTGGAAGGGTCCTGGGCCAGAATCTGCTCAAGGAGCTGGATGCGCGGGGTCACTTATCTGTTAGGATACCGCTTAGCACGAATTCACATGGCTTGCCCGTTTTTCAAACCTGCGCGCCGGCTGGACGCAGGCGGCTGGGATCCGGCTCCGCGGCTGCCGCTGGGGGATGCGTGGGCCGGCGAGTGCACGGCCGGATGCGCGGAGCAGCCCGTGGAATCGATTCAGCGCGAGGTGTGTAACTCGGGATACGCGCGGGGACGCTGCGAGCATTTCCCGGCCGGCATGGAAGCCGATGCGGTGCGCTTTTCGATGGGTCTCGGCGAGCGACTGATCTATATTTTCGAGAAGGATCACGCACCGCTGGAGCATGGAGAAATCGACGCCGCGGCCGACCTGCGCGAGCCGCTGGCTAGTCTGGCGCGGGCGTTTTGCGAGAGTCATGGGCGGGTGGTGGCTGCGAGCCAGAACAAAAAAGCAGTCGGTTTGTAGCGATGCGGCCTTTATCCAAAGTACTCGCATGGGCCCTGCTCTTTTCCTTTCCAGCTTTAGGTCAGTCCAAGTTGCCCAGTATCACTGGCAGGATAAGCGACTTAACCGGTAGTCCAATTGAAGGTGCGACCGTAGTAATCTCGGCCGTTGAAGGTGGGCCCATCTGGCGCGGCGTCACTGATTCGACCGGAGAATTTGGAACCAACAACTTCCGCGAGGGGACGTATGTAGTTGAAGCAGCGGCGCGAGGCTTTCACAAGGAGCGGCGGATTGTAATTCTCAAGGTCAATGATGCATTGCGCTTGGACATCGGCCTGATTCTTGGCGAATTGACGTACACGCCACCCATCGCTGTGACGGGCCTGGCTCGTGACGTCAACGGAAAGCCCCTTCCACGGGTGCTCCTTACGATACGTGCGGCATTCAATTCGCGAGTACTGACAACCGTCAAAACGGATGCTCGCGGACACTATGTTTTTTTGTTTCCACACCGGGCGAATACGAGATCATACTTTTCCCGGCTAACTACCGGCGATCAACGGTTGTGTTGGCGAGTCTGAGCCAGCGGGCAAACCAGACGTTAGATATCTGGCTCCACTGAGCAGAGCTGGAGCCTTACTTCTTGGTCGCGACAGGAGCTGCAGCAACCTTTTTTTTGGAGCTGCGGCGTTTTTCTGCCGGCGGCACGCGGTCGCTCTTCTTAAGATTCGGCATCACAATGGAGAGGACAAATTTCTTCTCGCCGTGGTCGTCGAACTTGATCACAATATATTCTTCGTTACAGGAGAGGACGCTGCCTAAGCCGAACTTCGGGTGATCGACCTGCGCACTCTGGGCGAAGGCGGGTTTGCTGGCCATAAGAGACGTGGACCTTCTTTCGGAGCGTGAGCTCTATAACTAATTGTATCAAAAGACTTACGAAGGTGCAGGGGCGGCAGGCTTGGAGCGCAGGGCTGGAGGGGAAAGCAGCGCCACCGCCGCCTGTTCCGTCCAAGGCCAATGCCGCAAGCGGCTGGGTTTGGGCAACCCGGGAACCTTCGGCGCGGCTACGGTGTCTACGGTATTGTTGGAGGCGGTACACTGGATGAGCGGTACGCTTGTGGCTCACACGACGATTGGCTTCCAGTTCGATGCCGGGTTTGACGCGGGGAAGGCGAGTGCGGCGGCGGCCGTCGCGCAGGACGAACGGGAGCTGATCACCCGGCTCTGCGAGGGCGACGAAGCCGCCTATGAAATTCTGATCGAGCGCTTCGAGCACCCGATCTATAACCTGGTAAGCCGCCTTACCAATGACCCCGGCGACGCGCCCGACGTTGTGCAGGAAGTTTTTCTCAAGGTGTTCCGGAATGTGCAGTCCTTCCGCGGGCAGAGTTCGCTGAAGACCTGGATTTACCGCATCGCGGTCAATGAGTCGCGCAATCACCGGCGCTGGTTCGGACGGCATCGCGGCCAGGAGGTCGCGCTGGAGCCGGCGCGCGGTGAAACCCATAGCTCCTTGGACTGGCTGCCGGATCCGGCCCGCTCGCCCATGGAGCTGGCCATCGATCACGAGCGAGAAACGCTGATCGAAGCCGCGCTCGCGGAGATCAATCCGCATTACCGCGCGGCGTTGGTGCTGCGCGAACTGGAAGGTCTGAGTTACGACGAGATCGCCGAGATTCTGGAAACATCCCTGGGTACGGTGAAATCGCGAATTTTGCGCGGCCGGGAAGCGCTGCGGCAGCGTTTAACCGAGCGTCTGCGGCGCGAGAGCGCGCCGGCCGGCTGGAATCCGACAACGGCGGTGGCGGAATGAGATATCATCCCGGCAATCTGCGTGGCGTAGACTCCATCGGCGAGTCACTGCGGAGTCTTTCCGTGAAGGTCCCGCCCGCGGAACTGCGGACTTCGTTGCGGGTCATCGCTTCCCGGGAGCGGCAGCGGCGCCTGGAGCATCGCAGCCTAGCAACTATTTGGAATACTTGGCGGGAAAACACGCAGTTGTTCCTGGATAACGTGGTCCTGTCGCTGGCGCTGCCCTTCGCGGGGGGCGTGTTCTCGACCGTGATTTTGTTCAGCATGTTCGTGGTACCGGCTTATCCGCTGCTGTCGAACAGCACTGGCGACGTGCCCACGGTTCTCAATACTCCGGTTGCGGTGAAGAGCATTGCACCCTTCAGCGTGGGCGATACCGACGTGGTGGTGGATGTGACGGTGGATGAACAGGGCCGCATGCTGGATTACGCGGTGGTGGCAGGCGCGGGCGTGCTCGCCAATCCACAGATGCGGAGACGCCTGGAGAACGCGCTGGTATTTTCCAATTTCACTCCGGCCACTACTTTCGGGCAGCCCACGATATCGAAGATGCGGCTATGGTTCCAGTCGAGCCGTGTCGACGTGAGAGGGTAACCTCTGGGGCGCCGCTTCGGGCAGCATTTTCTTACCCGCAAATCGATTCTGAACCGCATCGCGGACGCGGCTTGCGGCGAAGGTGCGCGCGCGGTGATCGAAATTGGCGCGGGGCGCGGCGCGCTAACGGAGCCCCTGCTCGAACGGGCCGAGCGCGTGATCGCCATCGAAGTGGACGCGGTTCTGGTGCACTATCTGCGCCAGAAGTTTCACGAGGCGACCGCAGCGGGGCGCCTGCAACTAATCGAAGGGGACGTGCTGAAGGCCGATTTCACGGCTGCGGCAGAACGGCCGGTGATCGCCGGGAACCTCCCCTACTACATTACCTCGCCGATTCTGGAGCGTGTGTTCCACCTGCGCGACGCATGGGAGCGGGCGGTTTTCCTGGTGCAGGCGGAAGTGGCGGAGCGCATAGCCGCCGGGCCGGGTACACGGGATTTCGGCTATTTGAGCGTGCTGGTACAGACGCACGCTCGCGCGGAGATACTTTTTCCGGTAGGGCGCGAGGCGTTCCGTCCGCAACCGAAGGTGGATAGCGCGGTGGTGCGGCTGACACCGCGAGATGCCGGAGGGGAATTGGGAATCACGAACGTTGCCGCGTTTCTGAAGTTCGCACAGCACTGCTTCCGTCACAAGCGCAAGACGCTGCGCAACAACCTGGGTGCGGTGTACGGATTGAAGACCATCGACGCACTCGCGGAAGGGAGGCTGCGCGCCGAACAGGTAGGGCTGCCGGAGCTTGCTGCGCTATATCGTAAACTGACCGATGGAAACGGGCGGGAGCTGCCCCGTGCCTAAGAGCCCGCTGCAGATCCTGGCGGATGAGGTAGTGGCGTGTACCGCTTGCCCGCGTCTGACAGCGCACTGCCGCAACATGGCTGAAGTAAAGCGGCGCGCCTATCGTGAGTGGGATTACTGGGGGAAGCCAGTGCCTCCGTTCGGCGATCCTGGGGCGCGCATGCTCATCATTGGTCTGGCTCCGGCGGCGCACGGCGGCAACCGGACCGGACGCATGTTTACCGGCGACCGTTCGGGTGATTTTCTGTATCGGGCGCTGCATGAAACCGGATTCGCATCGCAGCCCGAAAGCCAGGCGCGCGGCGACGGCCAGACGCTGACGGACGTTTACATAACTGCCGCAGTCCGTTGCGCTCCGCCGGATAATAAGCCGACACTAGCGGAGTTCCAGAATTGCCGCAAGTATCTCGAGCGAGAGATCGACCAGCTTGTGGATCTTCGCGTGGTCGTCGCGCTGGGCAAACTCGCCTTCGACGCCTACCTCGGCATCCTGCGCGATCGTGGCGTCATTCGCAGCCGCGCGGCGTTTAGGTTCGGCCACAATGTACAATACGAAGTCCCCGGCGCTCCGGTTCTGGTGGGTTCCTACCATCCCAGCCAGCAGAATACTTCCACCGGGAAGTTGACGGCGAAGATGCTGCGCGAGGTGTTCGAGCGTGCGCGGTCTATCTGCGGGCCGTCAAATTGACCAGGTGTTGGCCCCGCGGAAGCAGAACGACGTTGCCTACCATTTCCGGGGTGCGCTCGACGCCGTCGATTTGCAGTTTGGCGGGCACATGTTCGAGCAGCGCCATGGCCCGCGCGGAGCTTTGATAGGCGAACTCGATGCCCTGCGGCGTGACGATGGCCATCTTCAGGTCGCCGTTGAAATCGAGAACGCGCATGGGAGGAGCCTGCGCCGGTGGTGCGGGCTCGATCACATGCGGACCGGGCATCAGCCAGAGGGCGTCGTCCCCGGCAATAGGCCAAGGCTTTCCGTCCACAAGCGCCGGACCCTTAAAGGGCACGCCCACGCCGCGCCGCGATTCCACCACCAGCTTTCCGTTTACCTGCCCGGCGCGCTCGACGGCGGCAGCCGCGGAAGCGAGTAGCTGGAAGTCCCAACGGGCGATCGACGCCTCAAAGTACAATGCCACACGCGGGAACGAGCTGGATGCAACGTGAACCAGCTCGAATAATTCCGCGCCGGTCTGTTGTTTGGTGGGATAGACGTCCTGATAACGGTCGACAAGGTTGACGTCGATCGCGAGTTTGTCCTGGGAGGGCGTCAGCGGCGCGTAGCGCGCGGCGATCTCCGGATAGCGCTGCGGTCCCAGATTCCAGACCGTAGCCGGGTCCTCGATGAGAAACGTGAAGTCGTGCTGAGCAAGCAGGGGCAGAACGCGTGCAGCGTCCGCACCCAGTTTTTCGCGCATGCTGGTGTCAAAGCGGTCGTCGATATGCGTGAGCGTCAAATCCAACTGCGGTTTCAGGCGGCGCAGGTCCTCGATCTGCGCGATCCATTCGGTCTGCTGGCGTTGGGCCAGCTGCGCACGGAATTCCAGGAATCGGGCGAGACCCGGGGCGTTCTTCTGCCAGTAGCGAGGCGACTGGGCGGTGAACAGATCCAGCGGATCGAATCCCGCAGTCTCCTGGAACTCGCGGCGTACGTCGGTGTCGAGCGGCGTAAAGCGCGCTGGATTTTCGTGGCCTTCGAGCGATTCAAAATATAACTCCGCCAGATTCACGCCGTCCCAATCGAAATGCGCAAGCAGGTCGCGCGTGCCCGCCGAGACGGCGGCGAAGGCGTGCCGATTGGTCAGGTTCATCAGCTTACGCCAGTCAAGGTGCGCGTCCTGCTGCAACGCGGTTTTTTCACGCCACTCCGGGTGCTGATCCCAAAACGCTTCGCTCACGTGGGGAAGTTCCAGCCAGGCGTAGACCTGGATGGCGTTGCGATGGCACGCATCGATCAAACGCCGCAGATATTCGTCACTCTGCGGATTGCGCTCCCAGAAATGCCAGGCGGCGACATGCAGCGCGCCGATGCCGGCAGCGCGCCAGCGCCTGGCGAAATAGTCCACGTCAACCCGCGCCCGATAAGCGGAATCGAAGAATGCCCACAGGCGCGTGGAGCGGAAAGGAGGTTCAAGTCCCAGATCGAGGAGCGCCTGCGGCAGATATGGAAAGCGCTCATAGCCGCGCGGGCCGGGCGGAGCGGCCACCCAAAGTACCGCGCCTTCGCCTTTGCGGTAGCCCGCGATGAGCGGCGCCTTCTGCCAGCGCTCCCGCGCGAAGATGCGAGCCTCCGCCGGGATTTCGATCACAGGCAGATCGAGCGCCTTCTCCCACACAATGCGCAGATCGGGGGCGCGCAGATCCTCTACGCTGCGCACCGTCACGCTGTGAAGGGACGCAATGCCTGCCGGCGTGGCTTCGGCGCTAACCCGAAATCCGAACGCGGCGGCGAGTGGCGACTCACCTTCAACGATCAGAATGACTCCGTGCTCTACCCGGGCAGCCCATTCGGCGTACGGCAGGTCGGTTCCATGCGGCGCGACGATTACGCTGGCTCCGTCGCCTGCTCCGGCGGTCAAGCCTATCGACGAAAGCAGCTCGCTCCAGCCT
>DATJEI010000307.1:0-28461 GCA_035496735.1 Bryobacteraceae bacterium
TCGGCGAGGTCCATTGTTCTTCGATCACTTCCGTGACCGGGAAGCCTTGATCCGCATACGCGATGGCAGAAGCGAACAACCGGTCCCACGGCAGATTTCCAAATCGCTGGTGCAGTTGTGCCCAGCCATCCACCGCGCCGGGGACAGTGACGGCGTGGATTCCCGCCGGCGGCATGCTGGTCTCGCCGCGGCTCGCGAGGAAAGCCGGCGAGAGGCCGCACGGCGCGGGTCCGGATGCGTTCAGACCCGACAGCTCCTTCGCTTCCGCATCCCAGTAGAGAACGAACAGATCGCCGCCGATGCCATCCATCATGGGCTCGACCAAGCCCAGCACGGCATTCGCGGCAATCGCGGCATCGACCGCCGAGCCGCCATTCGCCAAAATCTGCGCTCCGGCTTGCGACGCGAGGGCATGGCTGGTGGCCACGATTCCCTGCTGCGAGATCACCAGTGAGCGGCCATAGTTACGTCCGAATCCAGAATGAGAGGGAGTCATCGCAAACCAGAGTAACAAGGATGGGGCGTCATGGGAAAGTGCGGCCCGATCCAGGACGGCTGGTGCGCCTAGCTGGATTTCGAATCAGGTTTCGTAAACGCCTTCTTCAGCAACTCGCCGAAAGCCTTGCGCGTCATCTGAGGCCGTCGCTTCTGCGCTTCCGTGGAAGGCTTGAGGGGTTTATCGGCGCTTTTTGGAGGCACGCTGTCGGGTGGGCGGCTCATGCACTTCAAGCATGGCACACCTCTTCGTAGGCGTGGGCGCGTTGAATGGCGTTTGACCAGAGGAACGCTCTTTCCGCTTCGTGGTAGTCGGCGCGAGGGATGGCCGCATCTCCGTTCCAGCACCCCAGCTTTTGGCACGCCGAGATGGCGGCTGACAGCGCCTCCATGCGAAGACCCGGGAATAGCGGGGCTAATGTCCGGGCCACCTCCAGCGGGGGCGACTCGCGAGCCCACGCCTTGGCCTTTCCGAAGGCGCGTAGAAACGGCTGGAGCCGATCGCTTTCGGCGAACGCGCGGGGAACTGCCACGCTGGAGAACGCCAGCGGCGTGAGGCCCGCACCGGCATAGGCCACGATGTGTCCCAGACCTTCGAGTTCCATCTGCTGCGGCATGCCGCCTTGCAAATGGATGTAATCGCCCTGACCGGCGCGGAAGGCTGCTTCCATGGCGGGCGGCGAACCGAGGTTCAGCAGATTCGCGCGCGACAGGTCGCCGCCGTTCTGGTGCGCGGCCCAACGCAGCAATGCCAGCGGTTGATGTCCGTGGTCGGCGATCAATTTCACACCATCGAGCTTCCGCCACGTGAAGTTAGGGTCCGGCTCGCGGCCCAAAATGACGAACCCGTCGCATTGGTTGATTTGTGCTATGTGGACGGGGAAATCGGTCACGCCCTTTTCGAGCGCGGTCCAGGCGGCGGAGACGGCGCTCTGGATCACGTCCACTTCCCCGCGGCGCAGCACGGCGCCGGTGCTTTCGCCATCCGCCGGAAGCCGCAGCGTAGACTCGATCCCTTCCTGTTGAAGAAATCCCGCCGCGTGCACCGCCAGAAACGGGCTGTAGAACGGGGAGTGACGCGTGGGCATCAAACGCAGCGGCATAATGTGGTTCAACGATCCTTGAGAATTTCACGCGCGGCGTTGTGGCCCGGTGCGCCCATCACGCCCCCGCCGGGATGCGCCCCGGAACCGCAGAGGTACAGGCCTTTGATGGGCGTGCGATATTTCGCCCAGCCCGCCAGCGGACGCATCACGAACATCTGATCCAGCGACATCTCGCCGTGAAATATATTGCCGCCAGTGAGGCCGAAGCGGCGTTCCAGATCGAGTGGAGTGAGCGTCTGCCGTTCGACCACGATGTCGCGGATGTTCGGACAGTATTCCTGGATCACGTCGAGCACGCGGTCGGCGTAAGGTTCACGTTCGGTATCCCAATCGGCGCCTTTCAGCGTGTAGGGCGCGTACTGCAAAAAGATTCCCATGATATGGCGGCCGGGCGGAGCCAGCGACGCGTCGTACATGGTCGGAATCGTCATCTCGATCAGCGGAGAGCGCGACGGACGGCCGTACTTAGCGTCGTCCCAGGCGCGTTCGACGTATTCGATCGAGGGGCACAGGTGCATGGTGGCGCGATGCTGCGGACCGGGAGCGCCGGGCTGATTTGAACCTTGCAACGCCGCGAACTCCGGGAGCCCGCTCAACGCCAGGTTCATTTTGAGCGAAGTTCCTTCCGAGCGGAAGCGGCGCATGCCGGCGACGAAATCGGCGGGGAGTGCGCTCTCTTCCACAAGATGCAGGAAGGTGCGGCGCGGGTCGAGATTGCTCGCGACAATCGGAGCCAGAATCTCTTCGCCGCCGGTAAGCACGACTCCCGCGGCTCGTCCGTTCTTTACGATGATCTTCTCGACGGGCGCATTGGTGCGTATCACTGCTCCGCTTGCGCGCGCTGAATCCGCGATGGCTTTCGATACCGCGCCCATCCCGCCGCGCACGAAGCCCCACAATCCGCGATGGCCATCGACGCCGCCCATGCAGTGGTGCAGCAGGATATAAGCCGTCCCCGGCGAGCGCGGACCGCCGTTGGCTCCGATCACGCCGTCGGTTGCCAGCGTCACCTTGATTTCTTCACATTCAAACCAGTCGTCCAGGAAATCGGCGGCGCTCTGCGTGAAAACTTTCACGAGTCCGATGATCTCGGTGCGCGAAAGGCCGCGGAGCTTCCCCATCAGCTTTAGATATTCGATGAAATCGCCAATGCCTTGCGGAGGGAAGTCCGGCGGGGTGGTCAACAGGAGAGACTCCGCCACCATCCCAAGTTTTTCAAGATGCGCTTCGTAGCGCGGATACGCTTCGGCATCGTGCTGTGAGAACTTGGCGATCTCGGCCAGCGTCTTCGTGCGATCCTGCCACATGAACAGGTGACGCCCATCGGGGAAAGGAGAGAAGAACGCCGGGTCCTTGGCATCGACGCGATAGCCGAAACGCTCCAGCTCCAGATCGCGCACCACTTTTTTCTGCATCAGGCTGGCGAGGTAGGATGCCGTGGAAACGCGATAGCCGGGCCAGATTTCCTCGGTGACGGCGCAGCCGCCGACGAGCTCCCGCGCCTCTACCACTAAGACCCGGACCCCGGACCACGCAAGATACGCGGCCGTCACCAGCCCGTTGTGGCCTCCGCCGATAATAATGGCTTGGAACGAAGTCAGTTCGGCAGCCTGTACGCCAGATATTCGGCGGGGAAACCGGCGGCGCCGACCGCGACTACGATGTATTGCCTGCCGTTCAGCATGTACGTCATGGGGGAGCCGGTCTGCCCAGCCGGCATCGCCACCGCGCCCGCGTCCTGCCCGGTCTTCTTGTCGTAAGCGCGCAGATAAGCGCCCTTCTTGCCATCGGGCATCGTGATAGTCCCAGGTTCGCCGCCGATCACCAGCGTCTTGGTCACGATGAGACCGGCGATTCCAGCGCGGCCGGTCCGCGGAATGGTGAGTCCCTTGAGCGCCGGGTGATTGCGCACTAAATCCGGAGTTTCACCGCGCGCCACCTGCCACAGAATCTCGCCCTTGTTCATATCGATGGCGCTGATCTGTCCGTAGGGCGGCTTGAACAGAGGCAGCTCCTGCACCGTGAGGCGTACCGGGTTCGGAGGGCCAGCCTCCGCGCTGGCCGGCTCGGCTCCGCCGTCGGCACCTGCGCCGGCAGTAGTCCGCGCGCCTGCGATTGCGTTGCCCTGCACGAAGCGGAAATCGTTGGTCTTCGGATCGGACGGCACCAGTCCGAGATTACTGAGCGATTTTTGCGACGGGACGTAGGCGATGCCGGTTTCCGGGTCGAGCGACCCACCTGACCAGTTGGTACCACCCCCGGCTGTCGCGAAAGCCAGTGTGCCGAGGGGACCCGGTCTCTGGCTTACCACCGGAGGCGTGAAGATGGGTCCAATCTTGAAGTGCGAGACGATTTCCTTGGCCTGCGCGTTCAACTCCGGTGTGAAGTCGATCAGGTCGTTCATCGAGAAGCCTTGCCGGTCGTAAGCCGGCGGCTTGGTGGGGAACGGCTGTGTCGGGCTGGTCTTTTCGTCAGGCACGGTCGATTGCTCGACCGGCCGTTCTTCTATCGGGAAAATCGGCTGGCCGGTGACACGATCAAACATATAAAGGAACGCTTGTTTAGTGGGCTGCGCCAGCGCTTTCACGGGGCGGCCGTTTACCGTGAGGTCCACCAGCATGGGCGCGCAGGGGATGTCCATGTCCCAGATACCGTGGTGAACCAACTGGTAATGCCATTTACGCTGCCCGGTCTTGAGGTCGACGGCGACAATGCTCTCGCCGAACAGGCCGTTGCCGGGACGATGGCCGCCGTAGTAATCGCCGGTAGGCAATTCCACTGGCAGATACGCCATGCCGAGCTGTTCGTCGACGCTGATCTGCCCCCATGAGCCGGCATTGCCGGTGTAATCCGCGGAATCGTTTTCCCAGGTGTTGTAGCCAAACTCGCCCGGTTTGGGGATGGTGTGGAAAATCCACAGGCGCTTGCCGGTGCGCACGTCGAAGGCACGCACGTAGCCTTTCACATTCGTCTTGCTGCGCGGCACGCCGCCGGAGCGATGCGCCGCGCCGACGATGATCGTGTCGTTGGCAACCACGGGCGCAGAGTGCAAGCCCACTTCGCCGGTAATCGGATCGATGACCTGGTCGTCGTCTTCTTTCAGATCCACCATGCCGTCTTTCCCGAAGCCGGCGATCCGCGCACCAGTCTTCGCGTTCAGCGCAACCAAACGGTAGCCGGGCGTCACGTAGAAGACTCGCTCTTCGGTTCCATCGGTCCAATAGGAGAGGCCGCGGCCCGAGAGCTGGCGTGGAGCGCTGCGGCCACGCTGGCCCTCGTTCTCGCTATGCACCCACAGTTCTTCGCCGGTAGCAGCGTCCAGCGCCACCACCGCGCGGCGCGTGCCGGCCGTAGCGTAGAGGATGCCGTTCGCCATCAGCGGCGTTCCTTCCAGGTTGTATTCCGGACGCGGACCCAGGTTGGCGGTAGTGAAGTGCCACGCCAGCTGCAGCTTGTTGAAGTTCGATCCGTTGATCTGATCCAGCGGTGAGTAGCGCGTGTTGCCGGTATCGGCGCCATAGCTGCGCCATTCTCCGTTCTTGGCGCCGGTCTGCGCGAGGGCTGGAAGGGCCGAGACGAGACATGCGATCGCGGCGCAACGCAGCGCGCCCGGGAATGAGGTTGTGAGCATGGAATTCACCTCCGGCTATTATAGGTCACGCTTGCGCCGGTCGCCGGGAACGCGAACCCCCATCAGTTCGGCAGCGCAAATGTAAATAGCGACAGCCCCGCCATTGCCGCGACATATTGCCGCCCGTTCACCGAATAGGTGATGGGATTGTTGATCATCTGCGCTCCCAAATTCGCTTTCCAGATCAGCGTTCCGGTGCGCGCATCGATGGCCTGCAGATAACCTTCCCGGCCGCCCGTGAAGATCAAATCGCTCGCGGTGCTCACGACTCCGCTATCGGTGACGTCGGTCATGCGGAATCGCCACTTCACGGCGCCGGTGAGGGGATCGATCGCCAGCACGGCGCCATGGCCTCCGGCATCGGTCCAGTTATTGATGGGGCCGCGCCGCAGGTTGGGGATGGTGGGCGCGTTCGGAATCGGCTTGCTGGGAGCGTCGGCCCGCGGCACGAACAGCGAGAGGTTACCGCCTCCGAAATTCAGGCCTTCTTTGTACTCGACCGGCACGCCTCCGAAAATCTCTCCTTCGTCTTCCCAGGCGGAGACATACATGAGGCGCGTGCGCGGGCTGTAGGAGGGCGAATACCAGTTGGTTCCTCCCTGCACCGCGGGATAAGTCGGCATGCCGGGAGGCTGCGGCGTCTGGATCGGTTTGCCGCTGTCGTCGAAGCCGCTCATCCAATTTACTTTTACGAAGGGCTTGCCCAGCAGAAACTTGCCGCTGGCGCGGTCGAGCACATAGAAATTGCCGTTGCGATTCGCCCACAGCATGGCCTTGAGCGGAGCGCCCTTCCAGGTGATATCGGCGAGTACGGGGACCTGTACGGAATCGTAATCGTATTCATCGTGAGGCGTAAATTGATAATGCCACTTAAGCTTTCCGGTGTCCGCATCCAGCGCGATGACGGAACAGGTATACAAGTTGTCGCCGGGCCGCTGATCGCCGTTGTAATCCGGACCAACATTGCCAATTCCCCAATAGATCAGGTTAAGGCTGGGATCGAACGAACCCGTAACCCATGCCGAGCCGGCACCGTGTTTCCATGCTTCGGGATCGCAGTAGGCTGTAGCGGCCTTGCAATTGCCCCAGGTCTCAGAGCCCGGCTCGCCTGGCGCTGGTATGGTGTAGAATTTCCAACGCTGCGTGCCGGTTTTCGCATCGAAGGCCGCGATGAATCCGCGAATGCCGTATTCGCCGCCGCCGACGCCGACGATCACTTCGTCCTTGACGGCGAGCGGCGCCATCGTGATGGAGTAACCGGCCTTGCTGTCCGCCACATCCGATTTCCAGAGTGGATGGCCGCTCTTAGTGTCAATAGCCACCAGATGCGCGTCAAGCGTACCCATATAAAGCGTGTCGCCCAGAATCGCCAAGCCGCGATTGTTCGCGCCGCAGCAAACCGTAACTTTGGGATCGTTGTTGTAGTGATAGATCCAGAAGACGCGGCCGGTAACGGCGTCTAGAGCGACCACATCGTTGGGGCGCTGGGTCACGTACATGATTCCGTCGACCACCAGCGGAGTTGATTCCCAACTGCCTGCGACCGCCGACTGGTACACCCACGCGAGACTTAGATTTTTCACGTTGGCGGGCGTGATCTGAGTGAGGGGGCTGAAGCGGTCACTGAAATAATCGCCGCCGTACATCAGCCAGTTGCGGGGTTCTTTCGCGGCGTTGGCGAGACGGTCATAGGTGACCGGGTTCTGGGCATGCAAGCCGCAGGAAAGCAGCGCGAGCAGAGTGAATCCAAATAGTGGGTATCGTTTCATATTTCTAGTGCCCTATAGCTATTGCCCTTTTAACGACAGAAGATACGCTACCAGGTCCGACATCTCGTTCGGCGTGAGTTCGCCTTTATAGGAGGGCATGTTGGATTTCGTGGAGACACTGAATTCGCGCAGATCCGATTTGAGGAGAGACAACAAGCGACCCTCCTGATCGGCGATTTGGACCGTGTAGGTGTCTTCGTTGACGCGCCGACCGTCGATCACCTTGCCCTCCCGCGTGACGATGTGAACGGGACGATTGATCGGCATCATCTGGACGTCGGGCTCAACCAACGAGCGTTCGATGGAGCCGGCGCTGCGGATGGAGCCGATGTCGCTCAGGTCGGGGGCTTTTCGCGAGCCTTTGCCGTTGACGCGGTGGCAGCTGAGGCAGGCGCCTTTGCCTTCGAGCACAACCTGGCCGCGAGCGGCATCGCCCGCTTTTAGCGATCCGCGATCCAGCGTATTCATGTTGCGAAGATAAGCAACCAGGCCCGCGAGGTCGGCCTCGTCCAGCTTGAATGGCGGCATGCCAGCCTCTGGGAATCCCCTGGTGATCACAGCGGTGAGCTGCCGGTCCGTCGCCGCGTTGCGGAATTTACCGCTCTTGAAATCCACCCCACTGACGCCGGTGCCGCTGGGGCCATGACATCGGTCGCAGTGTTCGGCGTAGAGGCGCGCGCCGTATTCGATATCGGCGCGCGAATAATCTTCCGGATGGCCTTGCAGAGTGGGATTCTGCGCGGCCAGGAATCCGGATGCGAGCAGAAGGCCCGCCGCGGCGCAGAGCGTTCGTCGATTGAACCAGATTCTTGATGTCATGCCAAGCCAGCATTGTAGCTTGATGTGGATACGCTGGGCCACTGGCGTTTGGCATGTACAGGCCCCCAATCTTGAATCTACAGCGGGTGCGCGGAGGAAAACTGGCGCCGCGCGTCGCCTACTCTTTTGCCGGCCGGCAATCGGCAACTCTGGCGGTATCAATTTTCATCTCAAAGCGCTGGGCCAATACGCGCGCAGTCGCGATCTTGATCCCCAAGCATTCCTTCGGCGACATTGCAAGAACCATGTACTGCCCGCATGAAAGATCTATCCTGCGAGGTGTCACAGAATTCCCTAATGCATCGCTTACAAGCACACGAACACGCGACTGCTCCCCAAAAGCTCTTGTACCGGTGGCTATTGCTAGAAACACCAAGAGTCGCAGAGAGATTTTGAGCATGATCACGAGTCGCAGTCTGTCGCAACCTTAGTTGGATGTGCCTTCGCCGCTCTTTCGCGGCTGATAGAGGTGGTTACCGGCCGGATACGGCGTCATGGCAAGACGGCACGACATTCCCTCGCCGGATGGTTCCGGACGATGCCACCGTTTGGCCGGCGCGTAGACCACGTCTCCCATGCCCGCGGTGAATGGAGCGAGCCCTTCGATGTCATACGATTGCTGGCCGCGCATGATGACCCAAATCTCGGCGAAGTCCGTGTGATAGTGTCCCAGATCGCCGGGGCGGTGTTTCACGTCGGCGGCATAGCCACAGATGATGTTCGCGTGCGCGCGGTTTTTGCGAACCGCGAGATCGCTCCACGACCGGCGGCCCGGATGCTCTTTCTGCAATTCGTCGAGATTGAAAAACAAACGATCGGGCCTGCCATCGCCCGGCACTTCGTCGGGATTATCGCCGGTGGATAAAGTCACCGGCTCGTATTCCATGCCCTTCTCGGCATGCTCCGGCTTGGTTTCGTAAACCGTGGTGGTGTCGGGCAGCGTGACCTGAAAGCGGATAGCCGGTTCGGAGCCGATCACTTCAAGCGAATGCAGATGCCGCTCCGGGGCCAGCACCAGGTCGCCTTTGGCAGCCTCAAAGTACTTAAACTTTCCAGGGGGATCTTCGATCTCGAAACGAATCCTGCCCTCTTGCACTACCCAATATTCGGGAGCATCCGAGTGCAGGTGACGCGGCACCTTCGATCCCGGCGCCGCCGAAATCACTTCGGCGCGATTATTCTTGTCGTACACCACCAGTTCGCTCCAATTCGCCTGGCCGGCGTGTTTGGCTTTCAAATCGGCCAGGCGCACCAGCGGCTTCATGGGAGCCAGATACGGCATCGGTTGGATGGGCTTCGGTGCGTAAAATATCTTGGCAGTCTGGCGCTGGGCGCCCGCACCGCCCGAAGACGCGGTCTGCGCCATAGCTATGGTTGCGGCGATCAATCCCGCCAGGCAGACCTGCTTCCACAGTTTTCGATTTAAGCTCATATTACGGTTCTCCCTGCCACCGTATAAAAGCTTACTACGCGTGGGTTCCGGCTTGGCGGTTTGAATTGGTTCTCACTCGCCCACCGCGGGCAACGCCTACACGACAACTTGGACCCGGTCGAGATACGCCGCCAGGGACAGGATTTGCCTGCGAATTTCGCTCTCGTTAGCGCTACGGGCAGCCAGCTCAATCGTGGTACCAGCTTGCGCAATTTCCGGGAACCCATAACCGTGGCCAGTACCCTTGAGCTGATGTCCCAGCCGTCCCGCAATTTCACAGTCCCGCTCTCCGATGGACGTCATCATCGTTGCCATGTCGCGGCGGACACTAGCCAAGTAGTGCGGAACCAGACCTTCCATGCCTTCGGGTGGCGTAATGCGGATGATCCCGTGAAGGTGGCGAGTGATGGCTTCCAGGAGCGTGATCCGGGTGACGGGCTTACTCAGGTGCTCCGAGCAACCCGCGGAAAGGCTCCGGGCCACCGCTTCTTGCCCGGCGTCCGCTGTCAATGCCAGTATGGGAATGGGCCGGGCCCTGGTTCTTGCCTCCGCTTGACGAATGGCGCGCGTCGCTTCCAGGCCATCCATCACCGGCATCTGCACGTCCATTAGGATTAAGTCGGGCCGGCTGGAAAGCACTTTCTCGACGGCGATCTTGCCGTTTTCGGCCACCTCCAGACCGATGCCGGAATTCTTGAGATAGGCTCTTATCAAGAGAACGTTGTACTCGGAATCGTCGGCCAAAAGCACGCGGGAAGACCCTTCCAGCAGGTCGATTTTTCGTGACCGAATGGCGGCGGCCTTGGGCTCGGCGCACTCCGCGGCTGCTATCTCGCTGCGAATGACAAACGGCGCCGTAAGATAGAATGTGCTTCCCTTCCCCAATTCGCTGACGCAACCCAGCTTTCCACCCATCAGCTCCACGAAGGCCTTGCTGATAGCCAATCCCAAGCCGGTCCCGCCATACTGACGTGTAGTGGAGGAGTCGGCTTGGGTGAAGCGATCGAAGATCATTTGCGATTTATCTGCGGCGATACCGATGCCGGTATCGATGACGCTGAATCGCAACCAGCCCGGAATTCCTCCCGGATCAAGCTCCACCCGCAGGGTGACCGAGCCCCGTTCGGTGAATTTGAGGGCATTGCCGATCAAATTGAGCAAGACCTGCCGCAGACGGTTCGGGTCTCCTACCAAGTCCGAGGGCACATCCGGCAGGATCTCCAGAGTGAGCCGCAGGCCGCGATCTTGCGCCCGCGATGCCATCATCTCGACTATTTTTTCCAGCAGCGCGTGCAGATCGAAGCCAATCGATTCCAACTCAAAGTGTCCCGACTCGACCTTCGCGAGATCCAGGATATCGTTGATCAGAGCCAGCAGATTCGCTCCCGCCTTTTGAAAGATTTCAACGTAACTCCGCTGCTCTTCCTGAAGCGAACTCTCCGAGAGCAGGTCGGCCATTCCCAGAATCGCGTTCATCGGAGTTCGCATCTCGTGGCTCATGGTAGTCAGGAAGTCGCTTTTGGCGCGATTCGCGGATTCGGCGGACGCTTTGGCGCGCTGCAACTCCTCCTCCGCGCGCTGGCGTCGGATCACCTGCCCGAGCTGTGATCCAATGTGCCCCATCATATTCAGCAGTTCTTCATCCAGCTCTACCGTATACAGGGAGTAGAATTCCAGAATCCCGATGATCTGTTTTTCAACCATAATCGGAAATCCAAATCCGGAGTGCAGCCCGGCCGCCAGCGCCGCCATGGTTCGATCCGACACGCTTTGATCCGGCATGGATCGGTCCGGCACGATTTGGTCCGGCACAATTCGATCCGGCATGTTTCGGTCCGGCATGTACTCTCCATCCGCCAAATTGGCAATCCATTCGGGCTTTCCGGAAGCCAGAATCAAGCCGGGCAGCCCCGTTCCGCTGCTGGCTGGGCGGCTGGAGACCTCGTGAAGGGCGGCGAAGCGCTCCCCCTCTTCCTCGCACCAAATGTGCGCCG
Organism: Bryobacteraceae bacterium; assembly: GCA_035496735.1. GTDB lineage: Bacteria > Acidobacteriota > Terriglobia > Bryobacterales > Bryobacteraceae > Palsa-187. Next base: position 11,247 of record DATJEI010000307.1, read on the forward strand.
AAACCAAATCGTCCGATGAGTCCTTCGCCCTCAGATAAACATGACCCACTTGGCACCCGGTGTACGAACAGATCAGGCGAAGGCAGGTCTGAGCAGTGTGCTCTATGCTGGAAGACCGATTTGCGGCCACCGTCACTGAGTGGAGCAATTGAACCAGTTTCGACTCTTTCTTGCGCGCGTCTTCGGCCAGCAAGCGCTCGCTGACGTCGCGCACAAACGCGTTAAAGCTATAGATGCCGCCCACCCGGACCGACCAAACCGTCGCTTCCGCCGGAAACTCGTGGCCGTCGCGATGCAACCCGATCAGATCGATCGGCCGGTTCAACAGGGACCCTTCCGTGGTGGTCAGGAACTGCTCCACCCCGTTCGCGTGCGCCGAACGGTAAGCCGGAGCAATCACGGTATCGCATAGCGTGCGGCCTATGGCTTCCGCGGCGGTCCATCCGAAGGTCCGTTCAGCTTGAGGATTCCAAGCCGTGATGGTACCGTTTGGCTCCATGCCGATGAAGGCGTCGTAAGCCGTTTCAAGGATCATGCGGTTGTGCTCACTCTGTTCCCGCAGCATTTCCTCGCTCGTTTTCAAAGCCGTGATGTCTCTGGATATGCCCGCGATTCCCGAAACCTCCGAGCCGCCATCGAACATCGGGACTTTCGTGGTCGAAAGCCAGCACAGGCCATCGTTGGGCCTCTTGAAGCGCTCGGCTTGGTCGATTTGGGGGCGGCCGGAGAGCAGTATTTCCTGTTCTTCGCCGCGCCAGCGCAGAGCGTCTTCAGCTGAGAAATAGTCGGCGTCAGTTTTTCCGATACACTCCGCAGGGGTCTGGGCTCCCATAAAATCCGCCAGGGAATGGTTTACTCGCGTGAAGCGTGAATTCGCATCCTTGAAGAAAATCAGATCGGGACTATTTTCCATAAGGGCGCTCAGCAATTCCCGCGCCTGCTCGGCCTCCTGGACCAGTTTGAAATGCGCCGTGGCGGCTTTGATCCGAGCCCTAAGCTCGGGAGGCTCCCACGGTTTGGCGATATAGGAGAAGATCTGCCCGCTATTCACCGCTTCGGTGAGCGCGGTGATATCGGCGTATCCGGACATCATTACGCGGACAGCGTGGGAAATCTCTCGCACCCGCCGCAGAAACTTGTGCCCGTGGACCCCAGCCATGCGCTCATCGCATAGAATCACAGCGATGTCGTGCTCGGCCGCCAGCAGCAGAGCCTGGTCCGCGTTATCGGTTATATACACTTCATAATCGTCTTCGAAGAGACTCTCGATCGACTTGAGGATCAGCAGCTCGTCGTCCACGACTAACAGTTTTTCCTTCATTTTCCCCTCTGGGTTCTCTGTCATTTCGCCCTCTGCGCTTCCAAATCCAGCGGGATCTTTACGATGAATTCCGTGCCCCGGCCTTCCTCGCTCCGAACCTCGATCGAGCCGCGGTGGTCCTGCACAATTCCGTAAGAGATGGCCAGCCCGAGTCCGGTACCCTGACCAACCGGTTTGGTGGTAAAGAAGGGGTCGAAAATCTTGCCGCGGATGGCTGCGGGGATGCCTGCGCCGGTGTCGCGTATGGAGATCGCGAAGAGTTCGGGGGTGTGGCTGGTGGTTATGACGATGTGACCTTCTCCCGCCATGGCGTCGACGGCATTGGCCGTCAAGTTCATCAACACCTGATTGATTCGGCCCGCCGAACAATACAGCCGACGCACCGGGCCGTAGTGCTTTTCCACGTGGATCCGGCTGTTCATTTTGTGTTTCAGTAAGAGCAGAACCGTATCGATTGCGTCGACGAGGTCCACGGTTTTGAACTCTCCTTCATCCAGGCGTGAAAATGTCCGCAGATCGAGCACCAGCACTTTTACCCGCGTCAGTCCTTCTCGCATTTCTTCCAGGCGGTCGCGCGTCTTGCGCAATTTCAAGAGCAACCGCTCGGTGAGATGCGGTTCTATCTCCGGCGCGAGGGCCACCAGGCCGCTCTCGGCAATGAACAGATTATTCATAACGAAAGCCAGCGGGTTGTTGATCTCATGGGCGATGCCCGCCACCAGTTGACCCAGGGAAGCCATCTTTTCGTTCTGGATCAACCGAGCCTGAGTCTCTTTCAATTTCCGGTTCGATTCTTCCAGATCGTGACTGGCCTGAACCAGTTTTTCCGCCATCGCGGCGCGCGTCTCGGCCGCCTCGCGCCCGGCAAGCGCGTTTCTCGTCTCGAGTTCTCTGGTCTTGAGCTCGCCTTCGATGCGTCGGGCTTCTTCCTGGTAGAAGCGGCGGCGCAAGGCCGCCTGAACGCGGGCCCGCAGCACCGCCAAATCGCTGGACTTCGCCACGAAGTCATCGGCGCCGGCTTCCAGTCCCCGATTCATGTCGTCCCGGCTGGTGCTGCCGGTAAGCAGGATCACCGCCGGAACATTTTCCATGCTGGAGCGCATCGCCGTAATCCGCCGGCACACCTCGAAGCCTGTCATGTAAGGCATCACCAGATCCACCAGAACACAATCGAAACTGTGCGTTTGCAGCTGCTTTAATCCTTCCGATCCGCTAGGCGCGCTCTTTACCCGATAGCCTTGATTTCGCATTTCCTGACTGAGCGCCGCCAGATATGTAGGGCTGTCGTCGATGATCAGAATAGAGGCGCTGCGAAAACCCGAGTCCTGAGGATTTGAGGCCGTGTCCTCCTGCCCGCATTTGCGCAATAGAGCGCGGATCCGCAGGAGCAGAATTTCCGTATTCATTTCCGTATTCTCGGACCTGGCAATATAACCGTTTGCGCCGCTGTCGCGGCCCGGTATCTCCGAAATTTCGGCAACCGAATCGGTCATAATCAGCAGCGGTATTTCCCGGGTGCCCGAGTTCATTCGAATGCGGCGGCAGAAATCGTTCCCGCGCATTCCGGGCAGGTTATAACCGGCTATGATCAGGTCCGGAAATGGGTCGGCCAAAGACGCCAGCGCTTCCTCCGCGGAGCCGGCGATAGAAACCTCCCAGCCTTCTGCCTCTAACAACGACTGCATCCTGGAAGCCTGAGTCTCGGAATGCTCCACGACTACAATCCGGCAGACCCGGCTGGCCGCGGCAGTGATCTTCGCTAGGCTCTGCATGACGCCGTATTCGATGCGCCCGGGGCGATCGCCGGCAGCGGCAAAGACTCGCCATCGCCGCCGAAATCTCGCCTCAATCCTGGATGGAGATCTTGCGCGCGCTCGTGCCGATTGCCCATCGCTATACAGATCGGCCATGGTTTCTGAATGTACTAGCGGAAAATCGTTGCAACGAAGGGTCACTCGGGCGGGCAGGCAGTTGCGAAACGCGGGCGAGAGGGACCAAGTTCCCCATGATTTGGAACTTTCGCCCCCGGGAGCTTATAGTGGTTCAAAGAGTACGATTTCAAAAGAGGAGTATTCAAGTATGAGGATGTTTTTGCTGAGCACCCTATTGCTGGCAGGCGCCGCCGGCGTCTTTGCCCAAGCCAAGAAAGCGGCCCCACCGCCGTTCATGATCATGATCCCGGACCTGAAGGATGGCGCCGAACTGCCCATAAAGTATTCCTGCAGCAATGCGCCCTCAGGTGTCTCGCCGAAAATTGACTGGATGAACGCTCCGGCGGGAACGCAGAGCTTCGCGATTTTGTTGCACGATCCTGAGCCGCATCCGCAGAAAAGCATCTACGACGTGACTCATTGGTTCATCTACAATATTCCGGCTACGGCAACCAGCCTGCCCGAAGGAGTCAAGAACGGAGCGATGGCCGATGGCACGAAACAACTTAAAAACATACGCGGTTTTGATGGCTACTTCGGACCGTGCGCGCCTCCGGGATTGAACCATCACTATACGTTCGAGCTATACGCCCTCGACACCAAACTCGATCTGGGCGCCGATGCCACGCGAGCCGATGCCATGAAGGCGATGGACGGGCACATCCTGGGCAACGCGGTATTCGTTTCCCTGTTCAAGAGAGCCCAGTAATACCTCAGCAACACCGGCCCTTGCGGGTTCAACATCTAAGCCGGAAGCGGGTCCAGCGGCGTATCGATCACGTCGGGCTCGGGTTCATCCGGCTCGGGCACCGGTGAGGGGTCGGGCCAGGGATCTTTTGGATCCGGGTCGGGCGGCGGAAGTTTCGGCTCAGGCATAGCTTCATTATCGGCCGCGCGGCCGGGCGCCGCCTGGAAATTGCGAACCGCTCTGCTACATTGAAGCAATATGATCGTTGAGATCGAAGGCGTTCCGCTGCATCTGGCCCACCCCGACGAGCTGTCGATTAGCTGGGTGGGGCAGGAAGAAGTGATGCGCCAGTTGCTGGCCGCCTGGCTGGTGATCGACGCTCAGGACCTGCCCATGAATCCGCGTCTGCTGGGCAAGCCAGGCGTGGGCAAGACCACGCTCGCCTATGCGGCGGCCAAGCGCCTGGACCGCGAAGTCTACATCATGCAGGCCACTGCCGACACCCGGCCGGAGGACCTTCTGGTCACGCCGGTCATCGAGGGCGAAGCGCGCCTGCGCTACGTCGCTTCGCCGCTGGTGACCGCCATGCTGCGCGGCGGCATCGTGATTCTGGACGAAGGAAATCGCATGAGCGAGAAGAGCTGGGCCAGCTTAGCCCCGCTGCTCGACAACCGGCGCTACGTGGAATCCATAGTAGCGGGGATCAAGATCAAGGCGCATCCGTTGTTCCGCGTGGTGGCGACCATGAACGACGATGCCAGTACGTTCGATCTTCCCGAATATATTCACTCGCGGCTGCAGCCCATGATCCTGATCGATTTCCCGGAGCGTCACGAAGAGTTCGCGATTCTGCGGGAAAACCTGCCGTTTGGCGACGACCATATCCTCAACTATGTCACCGATTTTCTGCAGCAGGCGCATGCCGCCGACGAACGCTATACCGCGCGGGACGGCATCAACATCGCACGCTTCGCCATGAAGCTGATGCGCAGCGAGACGGATCTGGGCAATGCCCCGCTCCACCGCGCCGAGACTCTCAAGATTGCGATCGTGCAGACCCTCGGCGAAGAGGCCCTGCGGTATGTCGCTCGCAGCTGAGATCAAATCCGGCGGCGCCGGCGGTCTCGACCGCGGCAGGGTCCGCTACTTTCCGGTGGTGCCGGGCAAGCTGGAGTTCGCGCTTGAACTTCGCAAGCTATTACTCGCCGCCAAACCCGGCGTGGTGGCGGTGGAACTCCCCGGATTCCTCGCGTCCTCCTACCAGCGCGCGCTGGCGCGGCTACCGGAAATGTCGGTGATCTTATATCACGATGAAGATGGTGAGGACCGGGCGATCTTCATTCCCGTCGAGCCGTGCGATCCCTTCGTCGAGGCCCTGCGAAGCGCCGAAGAAATCGGCGCGCAGGTGATCTTTCTGGAGCCGGATTCAGCGGAGCGCCCGCACCTGCCGGATACCTATCCCGACACTTACGCGGTCCGGCGCATCGGTCTCGATCCCTACGTCGAAGCGTACCGCGTATATCCGCAGATGCGCACGGAAGAGGTGACTGCGCACGCCTCTGCGATGGCCTGGAAGCTGCAAGGCGCAGATCCCGAAGCGAGCGTGGTGGCGGTGGTTGCGCTCAATATGCTGGATCCGCTGCTGGATGCGATGGAGACACCGCAGCCGCCTCCGCCCAAGGGCAAGAAGTATGAACCGGAATTATTGAATCCGCATCCAGATTGCCTGGCCGAGATTACGATTGAGTTTCCCTATCTTCAGGAGCGTTACGAATTCTTCCGGCTGGGCATGAGTTCTGTTTCCGACAATGGGGCCGGCCATGACAAGGTGCTGGATCGACCGCGCGTGCAGCTCGATTTACTGCGCGAAGCCGAGGGCAAGTACACGTCATCGACGGGCGAAAGGCTGGCGCACTGGCAGCGCCGCATGATTGCGCGTTTTACACGAAATCTGGCGCATATCAGCGGCGATCTGATGGCGAGCGTTTATGACCTGGCAGTGGCGGCGCGCTCGGTGGTGGATGACAACTACGGGTGGGAAGTGTGGCAGATGGCCAATCGCTATCTGGCGCAGCACGAGACGTCGGATCTCGACACGGTCCGCCTGAACGCCAGCGAAATTTGGATCAACACCAAGAGACTGCGCATCCGCCGCCGGCTTCCCCGCCCCAAACAGCGCCTTAAACCGGCGGCCCTGAAGCCGCGCAAGCGCGAACAGTTCGCCGGCGAATGGGCGCAGCAAACCTCCGGTGAAGCCATCTGTTCTTACCCGCCCGAGGATTTAGTGATCGAAGAATATGGCCGCTTCGTGAAGCAGAAGGCCAAGGCCATTCTTTCCGAGGAGCGTGCGCGCGTGGAGCCGTTCACCACTTCGATCCTGGATGGTATCGACATTCGCGAGACTATTCGCAACTGGCACCGGCACAAGATCTTTGTGAGGACCGCGAACCGCCTGGCGGGTGAAGTGGGTTCCGTGGTGGTCATCTTCGATGAAGACCGCGACGACCGCTACACCTACCTGACAACCTGGCTGGGCGAACACCAGAACGAATCCGACATGGCCTTTTATTCCACGCACCCGTTCGATAACATCGTCGGACCGGGTATCGGGCGGGCGGAGTACGGCGGCCTGTTGATGACGCTGCCGCCGCGCCGATTGTTCGACGTGTGGTCGGACGCGGATTACGAATTCGCAGAATCGAAGCCCGAGCGGCTCTTGATGGCAGCGCTGGATTATTCGGTGGAGCGTTTTGTGGTGTATGTCGCCGCCAAGCCACCGCGCTCGATTTTCCGGTCTATTGCCGCGCACCTCAATCGCAAAATCCTGTACGTGCCCATTGGGCAGCTATCGCCTACCAAACTCAAGAAACTGCGTGTGGTGCATGTGCTCGACAGCTACGCGCGGCGGGCGGAAGCCAAGGAGTATATTTGGTAAGTGCCAAGGCGTTGGGTAGTATCCGCGGTAGCGATGCTGGTAGTCTTCGGCGCGCTGAGTCTGCTGCGGGCGCAGCGGCCCTTCAAGGAATATCCCGGCCGCGAGTATCGCGATTTCCCGGTTCCGCCCGATTGGAACCGCCCGTTTGAATGGACTCGCGCGCGGCTGCGCGTTCCCGGCATTTATCGCGGCTTCCGCGGCGGCGACTCCAACTGGACCACCGATTACCCGCGCTCCGACCGCCACCTTCTGCAAGGCATCCGGCGTCTGAGCCGCATCGACACGCGCTCCGTGGAGCAAGTGGTAGATCTCGACGGCACCGACGATGTGTACAACTGGCCTGCGATGTACGCGGTGGAGGTCGGGCATTGGTCGATCCCCGATCAGCAGGCGGCGCAGCTCCGGGAATTTCTCCTGCGCGGCGGATTTCTGATGGTGGACGATTTCCACAGCACATTTGAGTGGCAGGTATTCCTCGAGGGAATCAAGAAAGTTTTCCCGGAGCGCGAGATCGTCGACATCGACAACGCCGATCCGATCTTCCATACGATTTACGATCTGGACGACCGTTTCCAAGTGCCCGGCGCGCAGTACCTGTGGAGCGGCCGTACCTACGAGAAGGACCAGAACGGAAGGCCCGAGCACTGGCGCGCGATCTATGACGATAAGGGCCGCATCATGGTGGCGATCTGCCACAACATGGATCTGGGCGACGCCTGGGAGTGGTCCGACGACCCGCGTTACGACGAGAGGTTTGCGGGATTGGCGTACCGCGTCGCTGTCAACTACTGGATCTACGATTTGACGCATTAAACTGGTAGCAGAGGCGCGTATGAAAATATCTCTGCCCGAATCGCTGACGGCGTTTGTGGAACAGCAAGTCGCCAGCGGCAAGTATTCGAGCGTGGAAGAATACCTCGGCGTACTCATTGAGGCGGATCAGAAGCAGAAGGCGCGAGAGCACCTAGAAACTCTGATTCAGGAAGGCCTGGATTCCGGCCCCGCAAGTGAGATGACGGCCCAGGATTGGGAGCACATCCGGCAGGAAGGCCTCTCGCGCGTTCGGGGCGGCCGCGGCTAAATTCGAATGCTCCGTCGGGTTATTCGACGGCCCGCTGCTAACCGGGACTTGATCGAGTGTTTCGTTTATATCGCTAGTGACAGCGAGGAATCCGCGACGCGATTTCTGCGAGCCGAAGAAACTTTCCTCGATTTAGCCGGCATGCCCGGGATGCGGATCAGCACTTCATTCAGCGATTCGGGAGATCGCAACCTGCGCCGATGGCGCATCCGAGGATTTGAGAACTTCTTGATTTTCTACCGTCCCATTGAGGATGGGATCGAAGTCATCCGTGTGCTGCACGGCGCGCGTGAAATCGAGCGGCTATTCGAATAGAATCAGACCGCTGCTAACGCCGCCGTCGCGCTCGGAGACGCCGCCGCCGTAGGCAGCGGATCGAACTTCACGCTCACCAGTTTCGAGACCCCGGGTTCCTGCATGGTCACGCCGTAGAGCGCCTGCGCGGCTTCCATGGTGCGCTTGGCGTGGGTGATGACGATGAACTGCGTGTCGTGCGACATTTCCTTGATCAGCCGCGTGAGGCGCAGGATGTTGGGTTCGTCGAGCGGCGCGTCCACCTCGTCCAGGATGCAGAACGGGCTGGGCGTGTAGCGGAAGATGGCCATCAAGAGCGCCATCGCGGTCAACGATTTCTCGCCGCCCGAGAGCAGCGCGACGTGCTGCAAACGCTTGCCGGGAGGCGACGCCATGATGTCGATGCCGCTTTCTGCCAGGTTGGCTTCGTCGGTGAGACGCATCTCGCCCTGGCCGCCGCCGAACAGGGTCTGGAACATTTCCTTGAAGTGGGCGTTGATGCTTTCGAAGGCTTCCTTGAAGCGGCGGCGCGATTCGGTGTCCAGCTCCTGGATGGCTTTCTCGGTATCGCGGATGGAATCGAGCAGGTCCTGCCGCTGTGTGTTCAGGAACTCATAACGCTGCTCGGCCTCGTGATACTCTTCGAGCGCCTGCGGATTCACCGGGCCCAGCGCTTCGATACGGGCACGGACTTCCTGATAGCGCTGTTCGGATTCCTCGACGTTCACGGGTTCGGCGCCTTCCGCTTCCGGTTCCTGCGCGGCGGCGATCTCACTGGCGGCGGCGCTCAATTCCTTGCGGCTGGTTTCATCGAGATATTTCAGCTCCGACTGCTTGCGGACCAGTTCCAGCTCAATGTGCGAGCGCTGTTCCTGCACAGTCTGCGTGTCGATGCGCAGAGACTTGAGCGCCTCATCCAGCCCCGCCAGAGCTTCGCGGCCTCCGGCTTCCTGCGCGGTCAGCAGATCTACACGCAAGGCGGCTTCGGAGGTATGCTCCAGCAGGTGCTGCGCGCGCTGATCCAGTTCGATATTGTCGGTGAGCAGCCGGGCGCGCTCCACACCCATGCGTTCGAGATCGCGCGACAATTGCTCGCGCCGGGCGGTGAGCTGCTGGATCTGAGATTCGATCCGCGCTGCGGCGGTTTTTTCCGCACGAGACCGCTCTTCGAGGCCGGCCAGGCCGGCGCGTAAGACCGAATACTCTTCGCCGATCGCGTGGACCTGCGCTTGCAATCCATCGAATTCGCCGCGCACGATCTCGACCGCTTTTTCCTGATCGAAGCGAGCTTGTTCTTTCTCCGCCACCAGCATCTGATTGCGCTCGCGCTGGGCGCGAGCTTGTTCATCTTGACGGGCCAGGCGCTCCAGCTCCAGGCGCGCGGTCGAGAGGCGTGAACCGGCGCGGGCATATTCCTCTGCAAGCTTGCGTTGCTCGTGATCCAGCGCCAGCGCGTCTTTCTCCTGCGCCTGCTGGAGCGAGCGAACCTGCTCCAGTTCCTCCGACAAGAGCGCCAGGCCGCGTTCCAGGGTTTCGAGCTCAGAAGTCAGCTCATCGGCTTCGCGATCGCGAATTTCAACCTGGGTGGTGAGCTCGCGCAACTCGCGCTTCAGAGCCAGCGGGCCGCCGGAGCTTTTCTTGCCGCCAGTGATGGTGTGTCCGTGATAGCTGGCGCCGTCGGGCAGCAGGAAATAGCAATCGGGATGCGCCTCAGCCAAGCGCGGCGCGGCCGCGTGGTCAGATACCAGGAAGCAACGCGCCAGGCGCGGCAGCAGGCCTTGCGGAGCTGCGGCGAAACCGTTGGTCAGGCGCAGCGCGTCGCGCAAAGTGCCCGATACCGCGGGCTCAGCGGAAAGATCCGGCGCGTCCGACGATGCGCCGGATTCGGGATGAACCAGGAAGGTCGCGCGGCCATCGGCGGCGGCGCGCAAGACTTCGATGCCGCGTTCGGCACCCTGCCAGTCCTGCACGACTACATATTCCAACTCCTCGTGCAGAAATTCTTCAGAAGCGCGCTCCCATTCAGGATTGGTGACTTCCACGAAATCGGCCAGCACGCCCAATGGCCGGAAGCCATCGGTGGGGCGGTCGAACAAACGCTTTACCGATTCGGTGGTGTAGGCGCGGTGCGACAAGATGCCTTCGAGAGATTCCTTGCGGGCCTTCTGCTTGGAAAGCGAATCGCGCAGTGCGTTCAATTTCTGGCGCGCTTCAACAGTCCGCTGCTGGCGATCTTTCGACTCTTCCTCCACGCGCCGGCGGCGGTCCGTCAAGGATTCGAGCTCCATCTGGCGCGCGGAGAGCCGCGAGGATAGCTCGGCGCGGCTTAGGTCCAGGCGGGCGATGTCTCCCGACGCTCCTTCTTCTTCCTTGCGGGCACGGGTGGTATCGCGTTCCATCGCGGCCAGATATTCGTCGGCCTGCGCCAGTTGGTTACGCAGTGCCGACGCTTCACTCAACAACCGCAACACCTGCTGACGGGCGGATTCGAGCGACCGCTCGCGCTCGCGCAGATGGTTCTGGAGGGCGTCGCGCTCCTGCGACTTGGTTTCCAGACGCTCGCGGGCGGCCGCGGCGTCCCGCTCGATGGCGGTGATGGACTCCTGGTGCGCGGCGAGTTCGGCGGATTCACTCTGCTGGCGCTCGTCGAGTGTCCGCGTTTCCATCTCGCCGGCGGTCATGCGCTCTTCGATGGCGGCGATTTGTTTGGCCTGCAGCGCCAGGCGGCCGCGCGTGCGCTCGGCTTCCAGATTCAGCTCGGCAACGCGGGCGCGCGATTCGGTGAGCGCGGCCTCCACCTGATAGCAGGATTCCTGCGTGCGCGTGTATTCCTGCTCCTTGCTCTGCACCTCAACCGATAGGTTCTGGAAATTGGTCTGCGCGAGATTCAAGTCGAGTGCGAGCTTGGCGGCTTCGCTTTCCAGCATACGGAAGCGGCCCGCGACCGCGCGCCGCAGGTGCCCCAGCATATCGGCGCGCAACTCTGCATAGCGCCTGGCCTTGGCGGCCTGGCGCTTGAGCGAATTCGCCTGACGTCCTACTTCTTCGAGAATGTCGAACACGCGCGACAGGTTCTGTTTGGCGCTTTCGAGCTTCGCCTCGGCTAAGCGCTTGCGGGTTTTGTACTTGCCGATGCCGGCGGCTTCTTCAATCACGGCGCGCCGGTCGGCCGGCTTGTTGGAAAGAATCTGGCCGATGCGTCCCTGCTCGATGATGGCGTAGCTCTCGGGTCCGAGTCCGGTGCCCATGAAGAGTTCCTGAATATCGCGCAGGCGTGCGGCTTTGCCGTCGATCAAATATTCGCTTTCGCCCGAGCGATAGAGGCGGCGCGTAATGGTGATCTCGGAAGGCTTGTGCAAGGTGTGGCCGTTGGCGTGGCCGTTCGTGTGACCGTTCTGCGCGGGATCCGGAACTCGGTGCGCCGCCGGATCCGCCATGGTTAACGTGACCTGCGCCATACCCAAGGGCTTGCGATCACGAGTACCGGCGAAGATGACGTCTTCCATGCGCGAGCCGCGCAGGCTCTTGGCGCTTTGCTCGCCCAGGACCCAACTTATGGCATCGCTCAAGTTGGATTTTCCGCAGCCGTTGGGACCCACGACCGCAGTGACGCCAGAACCGTGAAAGCGCATTTCGGTGCGATCGTAGAATGACTTGAAGCCTTGGATATCGACGCGCTTAAGCTGGAGCAAAACCTAGCCCTCCATTTGTTAGAGACGCATCTCGGGGGGACAAACTCAATCCTAAACTGAATTGGGGGGAAAGTAAAGGACTATAGCTACCGCATGTTGGGGCTGGCACCGAAGGGTCTCAATATCTTGGGGTCCGCTCGCCCGAGGCGCCGGGCCCGGATCCACCGCTTCCAGGCCATAACTCATTATCCCACCACCCAGTCTTCCACCCCGGTGACGCCATCACTCAATTGTGCTAGTTTCCAGTGGGGGGATTCAGCTATGTGGACTTGGCTGGTTCGCTTTTGGCGCTCCGTGACCGCTTGGAAGCGGCGCCCTGCGGTTCGCCCGTACTACCGCTCCAATTTGCACGGCCGCCGCTGATGGACGCTGGCGCTTTCCGCCGTCACCACTCCGAATAAGGAGTGCCTTCCAGGCTCTTCAGGTCGGACCCGCTACGCACGTCGTAGATGCCCGGCTGGGTCTGGTCCACCATCGTGATCGCGTCCTCCATAATGACGCGCCAAGTCTCGCTGCTGCCGGTGATGGGGTCGAGCGGAACCCCGCGCAGGTAGCCCTGGTCCACCAGATCCTGCAGCGTCTGCGGGGCCTTTTGTTTATCGAAAGTGTACTCGTCGATCACCGTTCGCAGCGTGAACAGATTGTTCTTGAGCAAACTCTCTTTGGTGCGCACCAGCGACTTCTGGTACATCGGAACGGCGGTCGCCAGCAGGATCGAGATAATCGCCATGACAATGATCAACTCGATCAGCGTGTAGCCGGCGCGAGAAAGAGGGACGGAGCCTGAGTTTCGCCAAGCGCTGGCAGGTGCCAGCGGTATCGGTATGGTAGAAATCCGGCTCCGTTCCTCGTTTTCACCACTCCGCATAAGGGGTCCCATCGCGCGCGCGGTCCGTACTCTTGCTGTATACGTCGAAAATGTTCTGCCGCCCCCAGCTTTGCGAGGTGGGGTCGTCCTGCATGCTACGAAGACCCCATTCGTAGGAGTTGGTCATGGGATCGAGGGGCACCCTCCGCAGGAACTTGATCTTCTTGCCTTGCGCGTCCTGCAGCAGTTTGACGCCGTTGACCAACTGGTCCAGAGTTTCCGGATAACCCTCGGTGCCCAATTTCACTTCAATCTTGCCCGCCAGCGCCGCGTCTTTATAATCGTCGATAGCCTTGCGCATTTCGCGCAGCGCGTAGGTCAATTGCCGTTCCTTATCGCGCCGGACTTTGTAGCGCGCGAGCGGCACTGCCATGGTAGTCAGCAGCGCCATGATCGTGAACGCCACGATCAGCTCCACCAGCGTCAGGCCACGTTGGTTATGGCGCCGGTTGTGGCGCGCATTGCGGGGGATGGCGGGGGCGGACTTGGGATACCAGTGCACGGCTATTGAATTTGCACTCCCAAAGCCGCGGTGCTCGCGGCGACCGGTTGCGATTGCGAGTCCTTCAGCGCCACTTCCTCTATCGTTACCGGAGCCTGTCCCGAACCGATCGCCGTGAAGGTGAGCACCGCCAGCGTTCCCGGACCGTTCACGGCCGGCGCGCCCGGCAGCCGTTCAATTGTGATCGACGCCTCACCAGTATCATTCTGAATATCCTTGCTGGAGGTAGCGCCACCTCCGCCCCGCGAAAAGATATCGCCCGGCGCGATGTCCTCCAGCCGCAGCAGCGCAGGATCGTATTTAATGCGCAGGGGAGCGACCGAGTTCATCGCGGCCCCATTTTCCACCTGAACATTTACCTTCACCGTAGCTCCATCGGCAGCCTGCACAGTGGAGGGACTAAAGCTCACGTGCGCGGCTGGACCGGCGACTGCCGCCGCGGGAGTTGCGGCCGCAGTCATAGGCATCGGCATTATCCTTGCGGGAGGTGGACCTGCCGCCGCGCTGGCGGGAGCAATCGGAGACGCCGCCGGCGGAGCCACTTGAACCGCCCCCGGCATAATTGTGACACCCGCTGCTGGGGCGGCAGGCGCCTGCGGAACCGTGCTCGCCACCATCGGTATGGCGCCGCCGGGTGGTGCGAGAATCGACCCGATTGGCCCATCGTCCTTCGGGGCGTAGTTGATCTTCACCACCTGGTCGGTTCCCGCGTAAATGCCGCGCAGGTTCTCGGCCGTATAAGCCGGCGTACGTACGATGTGCGGGACCAGCGCGATCATCATCTCGGCGCGAATCTTGTCGGTGTGATCGCTGCCGAATATTGTATGGCCCAACACCGGGATGTTCACCAGGCCCGGAATCCCGTTCACCAGGTTGGTGTCCTGCGACTGGCTCAACCCGCCCAAAATATTGACCTCGCCTTCGCGCAAACGGATATCGGCAATATTGGCGCTCTGTTGAATGATGGGCTGCGAAATTCCGCCGATATTGATGTACTGCTGTACGCTCGACACGGTCACTTCTATGTGCAGGGTCACCTCATCGGTCGAGTGTACCTGCGGGGTCATGTCCACTTGCACTCCTACGTCGGCATAGTTGAATTGCGTCGACACCAGGGGGCTGACGCCCGCTCCCACACCCCCGAGAGTGGATCCGAAGCTACCCGTCGCGTAGGGGATGCGGCTGCCGATTTTCAACGACACCTTCTGGCCGTCGGATGCCCGTACCTGCGGCTGGTTTAGCACTTTGGTACGGCTGTCGCTCAGCATGGCTTGCAACAGACCGCCCGGGAGCGTGGTCGAAAAGTCCGCGCTGGAGAGCCGCCCCAACTGGGCCAGCGTAATGGTATTGCCGGTGGTGGTTGGGGCGGGAGTCCCATTCGCACTGGTGGACGGAGTCGTGGTGGTCGTAGTTCCGCGAGGTGCGAAGTTAATCGGCACGTTTAACCCGGCGGTTCCGGCGGAGGCGATAGTCGCGGCAAGATCCCGCGTGCGTTCGCTGTTCACCTGCATCACCATTACATCCACGACCACTTCGGATTTCGGCTTGTCCAGATCGTGCACTAGCTTTTCGGCGAGCGCCACTTTATCCACGGTGTCACGCACGATCATGGCTCGCTGCGCATTGTAGGTGAACACCCGGCGAATTTCCGCCACCGTGCGAATTGCCGTCGCGATCTCCTGGAACTCCTGCACCGTGGTGGCATTGGTCACGTAGAACACCTTTACCACGTCGTCTTCATAGTCGCGGCGTTTGGTGACGTTATCTTCCGCCACGAATATGGTGTTGGGCGTGATCGCTTTCCAGAAGGTGTGGGTCAGCGTAGCCAGGTAATCGAAGGCCTGATCGGCAGTAGCGTTGCTCAGATCCACATTGAAATTGCGCGCGGGGGCCTGGTATTGAGAATCGAATACTACGTTGACGCCGGCGAGTTTCGCCACGGTCTCATACAGCACCTTGGGCGGCTGATTGTTCATCTTCAATACCGGAATCACGGCGGTCATGGGCTTAAGCTCCGGCGGTCCCAGCATCGAATCCACACGATCATCGGACTGGCGCCGGCTCAATTCGGCGGGACTCAGCCCGCGTTCATCGGCTTTCGCCCCGATCTTGGCGGGAGCCCGCAGCATCTCCTGAATACGCTTGATCTCCTGCAGCGCGATCGATGACGACGGGTCCGCGATCAACGCCCTTTGGAATTCCTGGACAGCTTCTTCCAGCTTGCCCTCGGTACGCAGCTTTTGGCCGGCCTTGACATGTACTTGTCCCGCTTCAAACCGCGCTTTGCGCATGGGCACCAGATAGCCGAGTTCGCCGGGGTCGGTATCGACAGCCTGTTCGTAGAGATCGAGCGCCTTGTCCCAATCTCCTCGCGCCTGGGCCGCCTGGCCCGCCTTGAGAAGTTTCTCCCCTTTGCGGGTTTTGGCCTCGACGCCGGAGACCAAGAGAACGAAAAGCGTTAAAAAAATCGCAAATAAGTGTTTTGGCTTCATTGTCTTACCGGCGAACCGTCATTACCGGCATGCTACACTGGAACTTCGGCATCACTAATTATGACGCCGTTCGGGTCCTTCTGTGGAAGAAAAATTCAAAATCCTGAGCGACAACCGGTCCGCCAGCCACAACTATATGTTATCGGACCGTATCGAGGCTGGTTTAGTCCTCAGCGGCACCGAGGTCAAGTCGGCCAAGGATGGCAAGATCCAGCTCAAGGACGCCTATGGTGAAGTCAGCGGCAATGAAGCCTGGCTGTGCAACGCGCACATCGGTCAATACTCTCACGGCAACATCATGAATCATGAGCCGGTCCGCAAACGGAAGCTGCTCCTGCATCGCCAGGAGATCCTAAAGATGCAGCGGATCCGCGAAAAAGGACTCACGCTGGTCCCCACCAAGCTATATTTGAAACACGGGCTGATTAAGGTGGAGTTGGCCGTCGGCCGCGGCAAGAAGCTCCACGACAAGCGCGAAAGCGAGCGTGAGCGCGAAATGAAGGATGAGGCCCGCGCGGGAGTTCGCCGCAGCGCGAAAAAATGACTATTGAGAAAGCGTAACGAGTAAGAGACTCATGGAAACCAAGCTCTTGTATCAAGCATTAAATGAAGTCGAAGCCGATGCCGTAGCGGTGGTGCTGTTTGAAGACGGAGAAGGCCTGCCGCAGGCCAAAACCTGGCTGGACGAAATGCGCGAGTCTGGCGAATTCAGCGGGAAGTCCGGCGAGATGGCAACGCTTCACCAGCCACAAGGCCTCAAGGCCAAGCGCCTGATTGCGGTCGGCTGCGGCAAGAAGGGCAAATTCGACGCAGCGGTGCTGCGCAAAGCCGTCGGCACTGTGGTCCGGAGCGTGAAGCAAAAAGGTGTGAAGAAGCTGGCGTGGATGTTGTCCGGCGACAACGACACCATTACGGCCGAGGCCGCGGTGGAAGGCGCGATTCTGGGCAATTACGAGCCCACCATGAACAAGCCGTCGAGCGACGCCAAGCCGCTCGAATCGTTTGCGCTGTTGGCGCCGGCGCATCTGGCGGAACTCGAAGCCGGATTGAAGCGCGGCGTTATCCTGGCCGAAGCGCAAAACTTCGCGCGCGATCTCGGCAATCAGCCCGCCAACCTGATGACGCCGACCATCATCGCACAGCAGGCGCAGCAAATGGCCCGCGATTTCAAGCTCGAGGTCGAAGTGCTCGACCGCGAGCTTATGAAGCAGCTCGGCATGGGCTCCTTGCTGGGTGTCGCCCAAGGCAGCGATGAGCCGCCGGTCATGATCATCCTGAAGTATCGGCCCGTCGGCGCGAAAAGTAACGGGAAGGCCGGCGACCACTTGGCGCTGATAGGCAAGGGTGTTACTTTCGACAGCGGCGGCATCTCCATCAAACCCGCCCAGGACATGGAAAAGATGAAGTACGA
>DATJEI010000308.1:0-8810 GCA_035496735.1 Bryobacteraceae bacterium
TTCCGACTTCTCCGTGGTCGACGATCTCCAGCAGTTGGCCGTGGTGCCTCCGATGGCCGAAGTGCAGAGCCAGGCTGCTGCCAGCAGTCCCGATCTCGCTGCGGCGAAAGCCAGCATTGGAGCCGCGGGCTACGACATCACCGTTGCTCGTTACGCGTACATTCCTTCGCTGGCGCTCGATTTCTTCTACGGCATCAACGCCAATCAATTCGCCTTCCGCACGCAGCACCCGGCGGCAGATCCCGAGCTCGCATATCGTCAGAATCTTGGCTACTCGGCGCAGGCCACGCTCAATATTCCGGTCTGGAACTGGGGGGCCACACGCAGCAAAATCAAGCAGGCAGAGCTCAAGCGCGATCAGGCGCAACTGGATCTGACGCTCGCGCAACGGACGCTGCAAAGTAATGTTGCCAGCGCCCAGGGGGAAGCAACCCTCGCGCAGGCCCAGCTTGAATCGCTGCGCAGCTCAGTCGATCTCGCGGTCGAGAGCCTGCGTTTGACGGTGCTCCGCTACCAGGCAGGCGAGGCCACCGCGCTCGAAGTCGTGGATTCCCAAAATACCGTCACCCTCTCTCGCAATGCCTACGATGACGGCCTGGCACGCTATCGTGTGGCCCTCACAAATCTTCAGATACTTACGGGGACGCTATGACCATGAATCCTTCGCTGCGCGCGGCCATCGCCGCCAATCTCCTGCTGGTCTCCGCGCTCTTAACCGGGTGCGGGAAGGGCGAAACCAAGGAAGCAGCAGAAACGGAAGCGCCGACTCCGGTCACTGTCGAGCCGGCCGTCCGCGGCGCCATCGATCACGTGATCACCGCCGACGCGGTTCTGTATCCCATCAATCAAGCCAATGTCATTCCCAAGCTCACCGCTCCGGTCCGGCGGATTTTAGTGAATCGAGGAGACCATGTTCGCGTAGGCCAACTCCTCGCCGAACTCGAGACCGCTGACCTGGCGGCGGCCGCTGAGGAGACCAAACATCAGTACGAACAAACCCAAGCCGCGTCGCAAACCTTGACCGGTGCCACCGTGGCCGAAGATCGCGCCAAAGCCGAATCCGACGTGAAGTCGGCGCAACAGGCGCTCGACACCGCGCAAAAACTTTATGACAACCGTGTGGCCTTGCAGCGGGAAGGCGCGCTCGCGCAGAAACTGGTCGATGACGCAAAGGTCGCTCTGGTCCAGGCGCAAAGCCAGTACGATGTCGCGCAGCGGCACTTGCAGGGACTCAACCAAGTGAGCCAGCGCGAGGCCATTCGAGGCAGTCAGGAGCAGGTGGCGGCTGCGAAGGCGCATTACGATAGCGCACTCGTGCAGGCCTCTTACGGGCAGATTCGCAGTCCCATTAACGGCGTGATCTCAGACCGCTCTGTATATCCGGGCGAAATCGCGGCTAGCGGATCGCCTCTGGTTTCCATTGTCGATATATCGCAGGTCGTGGCGCGCGCCAACCTCCCCGTAAAAGACGCTAGTGCGATCAGGGTCGGCCGGCCCGCGCGCATCACAGGCCCCGACGGCGATCTCGCGGGCAAAGTGACGGTGGTGAGTCCTGCGGTGGACCCGAACACCACCACCGTTGAAGTGTGGGTGCAGGTGCCGAACCCTGGTGAGAAGCTGAAGCCCGGCGGAACCGTGCGCGTCTCCATCATCGCCGAGACCATTCAGAACACCATCATCGTTCCCGCCGCCGCGCTCCTCAATTCGGATGAGGGCGGCCAGAAAGTAATGGTGGTCGATAAGGATTCGGTCGCGCATGAGCAAAAGATAGTACCGGGCGTGCGGCAGGGCGGGCGGGTGCAGATCGTCACCGGCTTGCAGGAGGGCCAGCAGGTGGTCACTTCCGGCGGCCTGGGCCTGGAGGATAAGGCCAAGGTCGCAATTCAGAAGCCCAAGAGTGAAGACGATGACGACGACGAGGACTCCAAGGACGAAAAGGGCAAGTAAGTCATGACGGAGCCATCTTCGAATCCTCCCGCCGGCAATCCGCCTGCTGAGCACTGGACCGCGCGCTTCTCACGTCCTGTGATCTTCGTCATCATCACCTTGATTGCGATCGGCGTGTATCTCGCGTTCACGATTTCGGTGGCGGTATTTCCGGCCACCGATTTCCCGCGCATCGTCGTGGGCATCGACAATGGCGTCGCACCCATCAATCAGATGGAGGTGACGATCACCCGTCCTATCGAGGAAGCCATGAACAGCGTGCCAGGTCTGGAGTCGGTGCGTTCCACTACCAGCCGAGGCTCCGCGGAAGTGAACTTGTTCTTCGACTGGAACGTCGACATGTTCCAGACTCTGCAATATGTGAACGCGGCTCTCGCGCGCGTGCAGACGACCCTGCCTGCTACCGCCAAACTCACCGCGAATCGGCTCACCTTCGCTGCCTTTCCGATTCTGGCCTACAGCCTGACGTCCGACACACTCACGCAGGCCCAGTTATGGGAGCTTGCCAACTACGAAATCAAGCCTCGTCTCAATCGCGTGAACGGCGTGTCTATGGTGGTGCTGCAGGGCGGCCAAGTGCCGGAATTCCACGTCATCCCGGATCCAGCGAAATTACTCCAGGCGCAGGTAACCGTACCGGGCATTCTCGACGCTGTCGCCAAGTCGAACATGATAGACTCGCCCGGCTTGATCGAGAACAATCACGAGCTCTCGCTCACGCTGGTAACCGGTCAGGCGAAAAACCCTGCTGAAATTGGCAACATCGTGGTGAGAACCACGCCCAGTGGCCAGCCGATCCGGATTGCCGACGTCGCCGACGTCAGCACTTCCGTAATGCCGGTGTACACGATGGTAACCGCGAACGGCACGCCCGCAGTGTTGTTGAATATCTTCCGCCAGCCCGATAGCAACACCGTCGCAGTAGCGGACTTAGCCACCGCGGAACTCAATCGGATTCGCCAGAACCTGCCCTCAGGCGTGAAGGTGCAGACCTTCTACGACCAGTCCACACTGGTGCGCGATTCCATCACCAGCGTCCGCGATGCCATCCTGATCGGCCTGATTCTTGCCGCCGTCATTCTGGTTCTGTTCCTGCGGGACTGGGGCAGCTCGCTGGTGGCTGCGCTGGTTATTCCGGCGACCATTGCAATCACGCTAATCGCCATGCGCGTTATGGGCCAAGGGTTCAACCTAATGACTCTGGGCGGCCTGGCTGCGGCAGTGGGCCTGGTGATCGATGACGCCATTGTGGTCGTCGAGAACATCGTGATGCATCGCGATTCCGGCCAGAGCCGCGCAGAGGCCATTCGCAGCGCGCTACGCGAGATTCGTGTGCCACTGGTTGGATCGACCATCACACCCATTGTGGTGTTTCTTCCGCTGATCACCATCACCGGCGTTACCGGAACTTTCTTCCGGGCCCTGGCGATCACGGTAGGAACCGCCCTGCTCACGTCACTTGCGCTGGCCGTCACTTGGACGCCCACGCTTAGCCACTATTTCCTGCGCCGCACCGGATCCGGCAAAGCTTCCGCGTCGTCCAATGCGCACGGCCATGTCTCTGCGACCGGGTTCATGGGTCGCGTAATGCGTGCCTACCTCGGGGCGTTGCGCTTTGTGCTCGCACATCCGCTAGCGTTGGGTATTGGTTGCATACTTCTGATCGCCGGTTCATTCCTGTGTTACCGTGCGCTCGGTAGCGACCTGCTTCCGGAGATGGACGAGGGCGGCTTCATTCTCGACTACCTGATGCCCGCTGGCTCCTCTTTGGCCGACACCAATGACGTCTTGCTAGGAGTTGAAAAGATTCTGGCAGCGACTCCCGAGGTGGAGAGCACCTCGCGTCGAACCGGCCTCCAGTTGGGATTGGCGGCAGTCACTGAGGCGAATAACGGGGACTTTTCGGTTCACCTGAAACGCGATCGCGCCCGTGGCATCGATGAAATCATTTCCGAATTGCGCGCCAAGGTTAATAAGCAATACCCGCAGTTGGACGTCGAATTCATTCAAGTGCTGCAGGACATGATCGGCGACTTGACAAGTTCTCCCGAACCAATCGAAATTAAACTCTTCACCCCAGACCCGGCCCTCCTAAAGGAGTGGGGGCCTAAGGTCGCCGACAAGATCAAAACCATTAAAGGCGTTGCCGACGTCAAGGATGGTATTGAGAACACCATCAGCGGGCCTGCCATCGTAATGAACGTCGATCCTGTGGTAGCGGCTCGTTCCGGTTTCACGCCCCAGGAAATCGAATTGGATGCCAGCGCCATTTTGCAGGGAGAACCCGCCACCACTCCCGTGGTGGTCAATGATCGCGCTTACACTATCCGCGTCCGCTTTCCCGAGGACACGAGGGTGACGCTGGAGCAAATCCGCAACACCATGATCACCAGTAGTTCGACGGGCAAGACTGCTTCCCTTGGTTCCTTGGCCACGTTTCAGGACGAAGCCGGCCAAACCGAAATTCGCCGCGAGAACCTCCAGCGGGATATCGCAGTGACCGGCCGCTTCGAAGATGTAAGCCTTGGAGCCGGCATGAAAATGGTGCAGCAGGCGGTTGGGGAACTGCACATTCCGCCTGCGATTCGAATCGAGTACGGCGGGACTTACGCGGAACAGCAAAAATCGTTTCGCGATTTGCTGGAAGTCCTGGGGCTCGCAATCGTGCTGGTGTTCACTGTCCTGTTGTTCGAGTTCCGGACCTTCGCCGCTCCGACCGCGATCATCGCCTCCGCCTTGCTCTCGACCTCAGGAGTGTTTCTGGCGCTGCTGGTTACTGGCACCACCTTCAACATTTCATCCTTTATGGGGCTGATTATGGTCATCGGAATCGTCGCGAAGAATGGAATCCTCTTGCTCGACGCCGATCAACGCTTCCGCGCCGAGGGAATGTCCGCGCTCGACGCCATGATCGAAGCCGGGGAACGCAGGCTGCGGCCCATCCTGATGACGGCGCTGGCCACCGTGGCCGGCATGATTCCCTTGTCGCTCGCGCTCGGCGCCGGCTCGCAGATGTTACAGCCGCTGGCTATTGCGGTGATCGGCGGTTTGCTGGCGTCGATGGTTCTCTCGCTCATTGTCACCCCCGCGGTTCACTATTACCTGGGCGGCCGCGAGTAGCCCACTCGCCACGTACGCCACACCCGTTACGGGTTTTCCTTTCCTTCTTCCAGGTCTTTCCAGTGTCGTTCGATCGCGGTACGGACCAACTGCGAACGGGTGCGCACTCCGGTCTTCGCGAATAACTGCTGCAGCACAGCTTTGACCAATGACTCGGAAATCTTCAAGTCGTGCGCCATTTCCTTGTTCGATTTCCCGGAGAAAACCCCGCGCAGGATCTGGCGCTCGCGAGGCGTAAAAGGCCTGACATTCGCCTGCCCTGAAGGATCGTATTGAGCCAGATCGGCAGGCTCGGTGTGGGTACTCTCTGCTGTCGCTTGCATCAACTCCCGGATACGCTCCACCAGCAACTGTGGACGCTCGTGCTTTAGTATGATTCCGGAGCAGCCCCGTTCCATCAGGCGCGCCGCCTCAATCTTGCTCACGCCCGCGGTCACTACCAGCACCTTACCTTTAAAGCCTTGCTCCCACGCCAGGTTGAGGAACGCTCCACCCTGCTGCAAGCCCAGATTGATATCCAACAGGACCACGTCGGCGTTGGCGGTTTGCAGCTGGCTCAGTGCTTCTTCCACGGTTGTGCATTCGCCTGCGACTTCGAAATCTGGTTCCACACTCAGCAGCCGCGCGATCGCCTCGCGGAAAAGCGAATGGTCGTCGATTAGAAGGATACGGGTAGCGGGAGGCATGATATTAATCGGCCGCAACCATGGCGGGAATCTCAATCACAAACGAGCATTCGCCGGCCGGCTGCAGGTGATGAAGTTCCCCGCCAAAGGTCCGTATGATTGCCCGTGAGACAAACAAGCCCAGCCCGGTGGAGGAGGCGCCGGGCTGGAATGGCTGGAATAGCCGCTCGGCCGACGTGATCCCCGGTCCATTGTCGGAAATGCGAATCACCACGGAAGAATCCAGTGAGTACGCCGCTACCCGGATCCGCGCATTGGGAACATCCTGCAAAGCGCCACAGCTATTCTTCGTCAGATTCAGAAAAACCTGCAGAAGCCCCGAACGATTGACGCGAATCGGCGGAAGTGACTCTTCTATCTCCCACTCGGAGCTGACTCCCGCCGCATCGAGGGACGGCGAAATAATCGCGCGAAGTTCCTGCAGCAGGTCGCCGACGTGCACACCTTCCAGCACTTCTTCACTGGCGTCCGCCAAATCCGTGGAAGACAGACGCAGAATACTTTCGAGTACCGTCCCCAGCGCCTGGAAGTCCTTGCTGTCACCGGAATCCGTGTGTTGCCTTAAGTTGTGATACACCACCGACCCCGCCGCCGCCAGGTTGCGAAGTTCGTGGGAAACGGCTCCGGCAACGATTCGCGAATTCGTCAACAACTGTTTCAGTCCGCTTTCCTCGCGGTCGCGGATAAGTTCCGTCGCGTCGGATAAGACCACCGCCAGTCGCCGGCCAGCGGTGTCGTCGTAGGAAGTAACCCAGGCTTGCGAGAGGAACGTCTCGCCGGTGCGCCGGCGCCCGCTAGCCTCCACCTTGGTCTGCCTCAAATTCAAAGCCTGTGGAGAGCGAAGCAGTCGGGCCATCACCGGGATGTACTTTTCAATAGGATCTCCTTCGGGCGACCCAGAGGAGAACCCGAGCAAGCCGCTGGCGGCGGCGTTCGCCATTCCAATTTTCCCGTCGGAGTCAACCGTGATCAGCCCCACCGGACTGCTCTCGAGCAAGGCCCGCATTTCCGTCACCGCATCCAGACGAACCCGGGCCTCTTCCTGAGTCTTTCGTAGCAACGCAATCGTGATCCGGCGGTTTCGCGCCAATTCACCCGCAAATAAGCCGCCGCCAGTGAAAGCGACTATCGCCAATGCCATCCTTTGAAGCGATTCCGGACCCCAGGGATAAGGGCCGTAATATTCGCTTATTAACGCCGTGGCGATGGCCAGGCAAAAAATCCCCCAGCGCGACATAAACGCTGCTGCAACCGCCAGTGGGAGCAGATAAAAACCTCCCAGCGGCACTCCACGTCCCACCAGGCGCCCCGTCAGCGTAAGAACGCCAATCGCCACGATACAGCTCCCAAGGACTACAAAACGCTCAAGTCGCGATACCGGTCTGAGGAAATCTAGGGCCATGGCTGTAGCGATCGGGGCGCAACGCGCGATACTAACTCTAACACCTAGTGATTCACTTGGCTCGGCGCGCGGAGGTCAAAGTGTTCCGATTATACGAAAGATAGGTTGCCGGATTTTGGCGTCGTGGTTCAATCCAATTGCAACGTCCGGTGTCCGTTCGCAACGCGGAGGATAAGGCGAGTTCTGTTTCAATTGCTAGACCTCCGGCCTGGAATTGATACTGGGAGCTTGCTTGCGCCGGAGTCTCCTGCTCGGGCGGTTCAAAAGACTGCTGTGTCCTGATCACTCACCGGCGTGAGGTGATCTTTAGAAAGTGTCGCCGCCGCGTCGAGGGCTTTGTTCAGCCGTCCGCTAGCCAGATGATTTATGGACTGGTTGACGGTATGCTATGAGGGTGTCCGCGTGCGTCGCGAAACCTAACCCGAAAGGTTGAAAGATTCCTTGAGTACCAATAATTTGTTATCCCCGATTGAAACCTTGACCGTGCCCTACGACCGCGAAGGTCTGGAAGATGTCGGGTTCATGACCTGTATGGCCCTGTCGCTGCTGGGTAATTACGCGCAGACCGGGCACTTCGGTGGGCCGCTTGCCTACACGCCCTACAACGTGGCGATCCATCTAGCCGGGCCGTCGCTCGGCGGCTTGCGCTGGGACATTCGCCGCCCCAAGCATCCCTTCAGCGACAAGTTCATGCTGGCCGGCGGCCATTGTATTCCCACTTGCTACGCGCTGTGGATGATTCTCAGTCAGGCCATGGAGCGCAAGTACAAGCTCACCGGCGACAAGCGCTATTATGTGGATCCCAAAGTCGCCATCCTGCCAATCGACGCTCTTGGATTTCGTCGCGGCGCGGCTCCCATGAAGACCATCCTGCAGGAAAACGGCCTTGAAGAAATGCCGCTCTTCGCCCAAGCCAAAGCTCGCGGCATCAAGGCCCTCGCCGGACATGCGGAAAGCATCGACGTCACCAATGACGTGAACGGGGGACCCTCAGGTGTCGGAATGGCCTGCGCCGCCGGCAAGGCTGCGTTCTGGGACATCGTCGGCGCTCCCGGCTCCCCCAAGATCATCGCCTTCGAAGGCGAGTTCGCCATGACCGAAGGCCACGCCCAGGAGCTCAAAACCCAGGCTCTCGCCATGAAAGTGGGCAAGCGCCTGCGCGTGATGCTCTCCGATAACAACGCCGGTATTGACGACGTCCTTCTGGGCGGCGTCATAGACCGCAAGTACGACGGTTACAAGCTGATCGACCAGTGGACCTCTTACGGCTGGAACGTTTTCACCGTCGACGACGGCAATGACTACGGCCAGGTGATCGCCGCCCTCAAAACCATGGAGGAGTGGGACCCTGAAGATCGCCGTCCCATGATCATGATCGGCAAGACCGTCAAAGGTTATTGGCCCCGCGCCGTCGATGGCAAGATCCCCGGCCATGGTCCCCAACTGATCAGCTATCCGAGTCATCCTTACGCGATGAAAATGAACTCGGACTATTTCGTCGCCCTCGCCAAAACCTTCGAAGACCACTACGGCGTCGAGTTCCAGGGCCTCCGCAATGGCCCGGTCGCCGACACCCGCGAGCGTTTGATCCAGTTCAAGACCAACATGGATGTGGTGATGTCGCTGCTCGACCGCGACGGCCTCGGCGACTGGCT
>DATJEI010000309.1:0-12075 GCA_035496735.1 Bryobacteraceae bacterium
TGCGCCGCTCTGCGTTCCACGGGATGATCCGTGATGGAGCAGGCAACTGGAGCCGGCGCTTTCAAAGCTTTCGCGAAGCGATCGAGCGCGAGCGACCGGGAACTGGCCGCGCCACCGCTGAGAATCACGATTTTGCCCGGATCGGCGGCTCTAACCCTGGCGATCTTTTCAGATGCCGAGGCGAGCGCCGTATCCCAGGAGGTTGCCGCAAACCGGCCAGCGCCGCGCTCGCCCGAACGTTGCATGGGACCGCGCAAACGGTCCGGATGATACAGGGCCTGGACCGCGGCCTGGCCCCTGGCGCAAAGTTTGCCACCGCTAATCGGATCGAGCGGATTGCCTTCAATCTTTTTCACCGCGGCCACGCGCTCGCGAACCTGCTCGCCCTTGTCGGTGGTGATTCGCTCGCCTTCCATGATGCGCGCCAAAGTTCCGCACCCCGCGCTGCAAGCGGTGCAAACCGCCGGGTGCCACTGTTCCTCGCCGGGAACGAGTTCGTGCTCCGGCACCAGCAGCGGCATCAACTTGCCCACACTGGTTCCACAGCCGGTCGTGAGGGCTCCGGCGGAGGTTGCTGACAGAATTCGGAAGAAGACGCGCCGGTCCATATGATTAGGCCCCCCTCCGGGCCGGCCGTTTCGCGATGCTGTCCGCCATCACAGGGGCCATCCAACGGCGCATTCGCGTCCCCGCGCTTAATAATGACATGTAGCGCAATCCTCAGACGCGTGGTTCTGGCGGTGACAACTCAAACACGTTCCCATGTTGTGCTTTACAAGTGGCTGCGCGGTCGCTGCCTGTGTCATATCGCCGTGACACCGGGCGCATTGCACCCCCGCGCGCATGTGCGGTGCATGTTGGAATTTCACCAGGGCGGCTGGATCAAAACCGTAAACCCGTTGCCATGGAATCTCACGCCGCGCGGCGGCAAACGCGGCAACTTTCTTGACTTCCGGATTGCCGGTAGCGATTTTGGCGTGACACAACATGCACTTGGATACCGAAGGAATTGTCGCGCGCGCGCCGGTGTCGGCGCCGCTGTGACAATCCAGGCACTGCAATCCGTGCTCAACGTGAATCTTATGCGAGTAGGCGATCGGCTGTTCTGCTCGCAGCGCGGCCGCGGCCATTGCGATCGTGACCACCAAAACCGGCACAAGGGAGCCCACATAGCTGGCTCTGGCCGGTCCCCGTGTGTGCGGGCACGAGTCTTCGAGGTCTGGCCTTTTGAACCTGCTAATACAGTCGTTCATGAACTTAGAGCCGGCAACTCTCACTACCAAAACTGGTGCCTGGGAGCACCGGCGCTGAGCGGGCCCAACCTGTCTTTGACGATGCTACCACACGACTGGCTAAAAACGGCTGCGCCGGCGGTTCAAACCTGCGGCGCCAGCCTACTCCCGCAGCCCGTAAACGAACAGCGAATTACCAGCCGAGATGGCGATGTATTGCTTGCCGCCGATCGAGTAGCTCATGGGTCCGGAAGCAACGCCGCCGCCCACGCTGGTCTTCCACAGCAGTTCCCCGTCGCGGGCGTTGAGCGCATAGAAATAGCCTTCACGGCCGCCGGAAAATACCAGATCGGAGCCTGTGGTCATGACTCCCGCGTCGGTGACGTCATTCATCTTGAACTCCCATTTGCGGTCGCCCGTCATGGGATCGATGGCCCGTATCGCGCCGTAGCCTTCGTCTTCCTTGCGCGTATTGACGCGAGCAGCCAGCATGCCTCCAATGACGGAGCGCGGCGAGACGCCGAGATAACGATTCCCTTCGGTATATTCCTGCTTGCCGCTCAAGTAAATAGACGAATAATTCACCCAGGACGGGATATAGAACAGCCCGGTGCGCGGACTGAAGGACGGCGAATACCAGTTCGTGCCACCCTGATTGCCAGGGAAAATCACGGTTCCCTCGGGCGAGGGCAGTTTGCCCGGGACGCGCATCGGGCGGCCGGTTTCGTCGAAACCACTGGCCCAGTTCACTTCGACGAAGGGTTTGCCCAGCAGAAATTTTCCGCTGGCTCGGTCCAGCACATAGAAGAACCCGTTACGGTTGGCCCATAGCATCACTTTCCGCGGGCTGCCCTGCCAGTTAATATCGGCGAGCACCGGAACCTGCACAGCATCGTAATCGAACTCGTCGTGCGGCGAGAACTGATAGTGCCACTTGAGCTTGCCAGTGTCGCCGTCAAGCGCCACCACCGAACTACTGTAGAGATTGTCGCCCAAGCGAACATTGCCATCGTAATCCGGGCCCGCGTTTCCGATTCCCCAATATGTGAGGTTGAGGTCGGGATCGTAAGAGCCCGTGACCCATACCGATGCGCCGCCGGTTTTCCAGGAATCGCCTTTCCACGTTTCGTGACCGGGCTCGCCGGGGCCGGGAATGGTATTAAAGCGCCAGGCCTCCTTGCCGGTCTTAACGTCGTAGGCCGCAATGAAGCCGCGGATGCCGTATTCGCCGCCTGCCACGCCCACGATCACTTTGTCTTTCACGATCAGGGGCGCGTGCGTGAGGGCATAGCCGGACTCGGCCTTGGCCACGGTGGTGTTCCACAGCGGCTTGCCGTTCTTGGCGTCGATGGCGACCAGATGGGCGTCGATGGTCCCCATGAAAAGCGTTTCTCCCGCAATGGCAACGCCACGATTGATACGGCCGCAGCACGGGCGCGACAGCGGAGAGGGCGCGTACGAATAGATCCAGAAAATACGGCCGGTCACCGGGTCGAGCGCAACCACGTCATTGGGCGCCTGCACGGTATACATCACGCCATCGACCACCAGTGGGGTGGCTTCGAACTTTTCCAGCGAACGCGCCTGAAACAGCCACTTCAGCTCCAGGTTCTTGACATTCTGCGGCGTCACCTGATCGAGCGGGGTATAGCGCTGGCTCATCAGGTTGCCGGAGTAAGTGAGCCAGTTCTGCGGCTCTTTAGGGGCATTCAGCAGGCGGTCAAAGGTCACCTGCGCGGAAAGGCTTCCAGCAATTGTCAAGAGAAGTGTTAAGCGTCGCGTCATTGTCGTAAGCATTTCGTCACAGACCTTTCAAGGAATTCAGGTAAGCCACCACGTCCGACAGTTCCTGCGCGCTGAGCTTGCCGCGATAGGAAGGCATGGGCGAGTCCTTCATGAAATCCGATTCGCGCAGGTCGGAGCGCTGCAGCGACAGAAGCCGCTCTTTGGAATCGAGCAGCAGCACGTTAAACGAATCCAGGTTCAGCAGCCGGCCGGTAATGGTTTCGCCCTGTTTGGTAACCACCCGGTAAAAGCGGTTCTGCGCCAGTACTTCCGCATTGGGATCGAGGATGGATCGCTCGATTTCCGCGGTGCGGCGCAGCGCGCCGATGTCGCTCAAGTCGGGCCCCACGCGCGAGCCCACCCCGCGCACGCGGTGGCAACCCGCGCAATTTCCCTTGCCTTCGAAAATGGCCTTGCCGCTGGCAGCGTTGCCATTGCCGGTCGCCGCCCGGCCGCTGGTGGCGATGGAACTCAGGTACGCCAAGATGATTTCGGCGCGAAAATCTTCCAGATTATGCGGCGGCATGGCGGTCCCCGGGATGCCATTCTGAATGATCTTAACGAGTGCGGCTTGCGAATAAGTCTGGCGGAAACGCCCATGGCCGAGATCGATGCCGGGTACCTGATCGCCGTCCGGGCCGTGGCACAAGACGCAATTCGTCCGAAACAGCCGGCCGCCTTCCTCAATGTCGGCTGGGGTATAAGCGTGCTGCGCCAGCAGGACTGCCGGCAGCGCCAGCAGGAGCGAAAGTGGTGCCAGTCTCATGCGTATCGCCTCTCGTGGGAAATCGGGTCTTATCGTATCGCGGCGGGCGAGCGAGGTCAATAAGCGACCTAAACATACGCTCGCCCGGAGCTTCTGGGGTGGGGGTGGGCGCGCCCGCCCCTGCTATTCAGCCATCCCATTCTGCCTTGATGGCATGCCACTATATATAGTTAAGAATTCAGAATCGTAGGGGGTCGCATGAGGACGTGGTGCGCGAAGCATTTGCTGCTGGGGGTTTTACTCCTTGCGCCCGGAGTGCTGCGGGCGCAAGTTGCCGCTGCGATTTCCGGACACGTGGAAGACCCATCGGGCATGGGAGTGGGCAACGCCACCGTCACGGTGAAGAATCTGGAAACCGGTGAGGTCCGGGTCGTGACAACCGACACGGCGGGCAACTTCAGAGTCCTTTCGCTGGCGCTGGGGCTGCACGAAGTCAAGATCGAAAAGACGGGCTTCAAAGCGGCGGTTCGCACCGGGATCAATCTGGAGGTGGGCCAGGACGCGGTTGTAAGTCTGCGGCTCGAGCTGGGGGAGTTAGCCCAGGCTGTGACCGTTTCCGGAGATGCTCCGCTGGTCAATACCACCACGTCATCGGTATCTGGAATGGTGGGCGGGCAAGCCGTGAAGGAGTTGCCGCTGAACGGCCGCAGCTTCGACAACCTGGTCACGCTCAATCCGGGCGCGATCAACTACACCGCGATGAAGATCGCCAACACCACCACCAGCGACGGTAACAGCTTTTCAGTAGCGGGACGGCGGCCGGGAGACAACCTGTTCTTGTGGAACGGAATCGAATACACGGGGGCCAGCCAGCTCGCGGTGACTCCCGGCGGCGTGAGCGGATACATGCTGGGAATCGACGCGATCCGCGAGTTCAACGTGCTCACCGACACCTACAGCGCCGAATATGGGAAACGCTCGGG
Organism: Bryobacteraceae bacterium; assembly: GCA_035496735.1. Lineage (GTDB taxonomy): Bacteria > Acidobacteriota > Terriglobia > Bryobacterales > Bryobacteraceae > Palsa-187. Next base: position 4,707 of record DATJEI010000309.1, read on the forward strand.
AGCCCAGGTGGTCGTCGTGACCCAGTCGGGCACAAACGCCCTGCATGGGACGGCTTTCGAGTTTCTGCGCAACAGCGCTCTGGATGAGCCGGGAATTTTCGACCAGGGTACGGTTCCCCCCTTCCGAAGAAACCAATTCGGGGGCGCTCTGGGAGGGCCTCTCAAGAAAGATCGTTTGTTCCTGTTCGGCAACTACGAAGGATACCGGCAATCGTTGGCGGTAAGCAGCGTGAGCGTGGTTCCCGACGATCAGGCGCGTTTGGGGTTGCTGCCAAATGCCGCGGGTGTGCGCGTGCAGGTTCCTAATTTGAATCCCGCCATGCTCCCTTTTACGGCTTTATGGCCTAAGGCCAATGGTTCAGAATTGCTGGTGAACGGGCAGCCTTCGGGAACCGCGCTGGCCTTCTACAACCCCAAGAACTCGATTCATGAAGACTTCGGCACCGCGCGAGCCGATTACAACCTGCGCGATCAGGACCGGCTTTTCGTGTCGTATATGAACGACACCGGCAATAGCATCATTCCACTGGTGGATCCGCTGTTCGCCTCAGCGCTCGGGCTCGGCGCTCACGTGGCGAGCGTGGAGGAAACGCACGTGCTCTCACCCACCATTCTCAACACCTTCCGGGTTGGGTTTTCGCGGGGGGCATTCAACTATGACGCTTCGAGTTACGCCCCGTTCCCGCCCGGAACGGCGTTTGTCCAAGGGGCCCAACCGGGATCGATCGCTATCAACGGCGGCGGCATCACTGCGGCAGGCGGGAACGTGAACGCCGGCGTGTGGGATCGCCGCAACCTGTTCACTTTCTCGGACGGCGTACAGATCGTTAAGGGCGCCCATCAGATCAGCGCGGGTGTATGGATTCAGCGGGTTCAGGAGAACGAGGATACCGCCTCGCGCCGGCTGGGAATGGCGATTTTCAGCACCTTGCAAACGTTCCTGCAGGGAACGCTGACCAACTTTCAGGTGGTACCCAACCACGCGGCGCTGGGCTGGAGAAGTTTGTTCGGAGCCTGGTACATTCAGGACGCAATCCGCCTGCGGCGCAACCTCACATTGCAGGTTGGCCTTCGCCAGGAATTCACCACGGGCTGGAATGAAGAGTCCGGAAGGGCCGCCAACTACATCACTGGCCCAGGCGGCGTATTATTGACCGCGCCGATGGTAGGCAACTCGGTCTACACCCAAAATAATGCGAAGCATTTATTCAGCCCGCGAGTCGGGCTGGCGTGGGACGTCTTTGGCGACCAAAAGACCGCGGTCCGCGCGGGATTTGGGACCTATTATTCCCTGATCGACGTGCTGACTTTTTTGGTGAACTCGCTTCCTCCTTATAATGGATCGGCGTCGTTCACCGGTTCCCTGCCCGCGATCCTGCCCATCACGCCCAACGTGCCGGTGCCTCCCTCCTGCGGCCCCGGCGTTCTCACGGGCTGTACGATTTTCGCCCCGCAAGGCATCCAGGCAGACGCGCAGACACCCACGGTGGAGGAATGGAATATTTCGGTGGAGCAGCAACTCAGCCGCAATATGGCTCTTCGCGTCGCCTACGTGGGATCGCATGGATATCATGGACTTCTCAGCGTCGATCCAAACACCATCCCGCCGCAGATCTGCAGTAACGCAAACGGTTGTACCGCCGGCGGCATCGGCTCCATCAAGCCTACGGTGCCTCAGGGCAGGCTGTACGTCCCCGTCCAGACCGCTCCTGCCGGCTGCGCCGCTTGCTCCGGCAGACCGAACCCTTATCTCGCCGCGGGTTTTTTCTGGTTCACGGAAGGAAACACCAGTTATAACGCGCTTCAAGTGGACTTCACGCGCCGCCTTAGCCAGGGCTTGCAGTTCCGCGGCAATTACACATGGTCGAAGAATCTGGATATGAATTCCGGGCTGACCCTCGCCCAAGCCCTCAATCAACCGCAAATGATCTCGAATCGGAACAACCTGCCCTTGGACTGGGGACCATCGGCCCTGAACGTAACCGGCCAGTCGAGCATGTCCATCACGTATGACCTGCCCTTCGGCAAGAACGCCACGGGCTTTCGCGGAAAGCTCATCGGCGGCTGGCAAGTGAACGGAATCACGACGCTGCTGACCGGCTTCCCGTTCACTCCCCTGCTGGGCTCGAACCGGTCCGGTGACGGCAACATAAGAAATCCGGACCGGCCCAATCTTAATCCGACTTTCACAGGCCCGGTCATACTCGGCAAACAGACGCAGTGGTTCGATCCCAGTGCTTTTCTTTTGCCCACACCGGGCACGTTCGGGAATTTGGGCCGGGGAACTTATACCGGGCCGGGCCTGGCAGAGGTGGATATGTCGGTGTTCAAAAACATCCCCCTGTCGGAGCGTTTCAGATTGCAGTTCAGGGCCGAGTTTTTCAATTTACTGAACCGGGCCAATCTGGGAACCCCCAGCGCAAACGTCTTTTCCGGCACCAGCGTTAGTGCCTCGGCGGGGCTGATCACGACTCTGGCCACAACGCCCCGGCAGATCCAATTCGGCTTGAAACTGACTTTCTGATCGCGGGCGAAACAGCCTATTGGTCAGCGGGCTTGGGTGCTAGCACCGACGTGAGTATCACGGACACGATGCTCACGATCAGTGCGCCCAAAAACGCCGGCAGGAATCCATCGACATAGAAACCTACGTGAAACCAGCGGACGGCGATGGCCGCGGCCAGCCACAGGGTCAGTCCGTTGATCACCAGGACAAACAACCCCAGCGTCAGCACAATCAGCGGGCACGAGAGGAACGCGAGGATAGGCCGCACGATGGCATTTACCAATCCTAAGATAATCGCCATTCCGGCGAACACCGTCCAGGCCTCGCGCTCGACGCGTATACCGGGCACCAGCCACGCCGCGACCACCAGTGCTACCGCCGTGATAAACCAGTGGATCAGAATTCTCATGGGATCGCTTTAAGAATACACCGCTACGGGTACGCGCTTCGCTTAGAGCTTGGGCGCGTAATAACCGTGGCGCGCCCGTACCACCAGGTCTTTCCGGCCCTTTACGCGGATGCTGACCGGATGATACAGACCATCGGCTTTGAGCGGCTCCGGGCGGTACAGCACGTTATATTGATGCCGCAGCTCATTGGCGATGTTTTCGAAGGACTGCGCCAGATCCTGCGACTTGAACGGGAAGAAGGCCAGGCCGCCGGTTTCCTCGGCGAAGTAGCGCAGAACTTTGTCGCCATCCGTGGGAATGCGCGAGATGTTGGTGGAGATGCTATAGATCACCACGTCGGCCTTGTGCGCCATTTCGAGCGCCTGCTCACGTGAATAGCGGCTGTCATTGTCCTCGCCGTCGCTGAGCATCACGATCGCGCGGCGAAACTTATCCCGGGGCTGATCGCCCATCAACTTTTCCTTGCAGGCGAAATAGATGGCGTCGTAAAGCGCAGTCCCGCCGCCGGGGCGCAAACTGTGAATGGCTTTGGCGAGTTGCTCGGTCGAATCCGTCAGGTCGGACACTAGCTCCGCAGCGCTGTCGAAGCTCACAACCATGGCCTTGTCCTGGCGCGGCCGCACCACGGCATTGACGAAATCGGTGGCGGCGTCCTGCTGGAAGCGGAAGCGATCGCGGATACTATTGCTGGTGTCGATCAGAATGCCGATGCGCAGCGGCAGATCGGTTTCGGCGGTGAACTCCATGATGCTCTGGGGCTTCTTGGCCTCCAGGATTTCGAATTCGTCTTTGTTGAGATCAGTGACAAAACGGCCTTTCTTGTCGGAAACCGTGAACAGCATGTTCACGCGGGTGACGTCGAGAGTGATGCGGGCTGCTGGATCGTCATCAGGAGAGGTTGGCTTGGGCGCAGGCGCCTGGGCATCCAACGAAACCAGCGCCAGGCACAACGTGGTTGCCAGAAAATACTTCATGTCCGCACCCTCAATTATAGACTCGCCAGCCAAGCGGTGAGTTCCGCTGGCAAGGGCGCCTCCACTGTAACGCGCTGGCCGGTTGCGGGACTGGTGAAAGCGATCCGCCACGCGTGCAGGAAAATTCTTTGGGCCGGCGGTGCGCCGTACAATTCATCCCCCGCGACAGGATGCCCGATGCTCGACAGATGCACCCGGATCTGGTGTGTGCGCCCGGTGCCGATGCGGACCTCGAGATACGTGAACTTCTCGAAACGGCGGAGCACGCCATATTCCGTTAGCGCGGAGCGGCCCGTCGCCAGCTTTGCCGTCATGCGGATGCGGCGGACCGGATCGCGGGAGATGGGCGCCGTTACGCGCCCTTGTTCGTTGCGGACGTGTCCGTGCACCAGCGCCAGATAGGTCTTCTCTACCCCGCGGTCCGCGAACTGCGCTGCCAGCGCGCGATGCGCGGCGTCATTGCGAGCTACCAACAGCACCCCGCTGGTGCCCTTGTCCAGGCGATGCACGATGCCGGGACGCAGATCGCCGCCCACTTGCGATAGCGCCGCAAAGTGATGCACCAGGCGATTGACCAGCGTGCCCGATTCGACGCCCGCCCCTGCGTGCACCACCAATCCCGCGGGTTTGTTGATCGCGATCACCGCAGCGTCCTGGTACAAGATCTCGAGCGGCAGATCTTCGGGCATGGCGAGAAGCGCCACTTCGCCGGCGGGCGATACTTCCACGCCCTCGCCTCCGTGGAGCATCAGCGATGCCTTGGCCACGGACCCGTTGACCAGCACCCGCCCCTGCTTGATCCAGATTTGCAGGCGCGAACGGCTGAACTGCGGCAGATGCTCCTGCAGAAAATGATCCAGACGTTTGCCGGCGTCCCCCGTGAAGGTCATGCAGACGCCGAAAACAGGAACACCGCGACTTCGGCTCTCACGTTGGGTAACATCCTCACTTGGCGTCCGCCGGCCAGGAACATGCTGCGTTCAATTTTCCAGCGCTGTTTATGCGCCAGCGACTCGAAATCGAACACCGTAAGGAAGTGTATGTTGGGCGAATCGTACCATTCGTGCGGGAAAAGCTCGGTTTTGGGAGCGCCGCCGGTCCACAGATGCGCCCAGCGCACGCTCCAGTGGCCGAAATTGGGGAATGCCACGATGGCATGGCGGCCGATGCGCAGCATACTCTGCAGGACTTTCAGAGGGTTGCGCGTTTCCTGCAGCGTCTGACTGAGGATCACGTAATCGAACGCACCGTCCGGATAATCTTCGAGCGCCGATTCGAGATTGCCCTGATACACCGAGACTCCGCGCGCGATGGCCTTCTGCACGCTCGCCCCCACCAACTCGACGCCGCGCGCGTTCACCTGTTTATTTTCCTTGAGCCAGGCCAGCAGCAAGCCTTCGCCGCAGCCTAAATCGAGCACCCGCGTGCCGGGCTCTATCAGCTCCCCGATAATGGCGTAGTCGCTGCGCCCGTAGATTTCACGAACCCCCAACGGCGCCCTCCCGGAAGGTGCTCGCCAGGAACCCGCGAACGATCTCGGTTTGCTCTTTCACCTCCACCAGGAACGAGTCGTGTCCGTACACCGCCGCCAGATTCACGTAAGCCACGTCGCAGTTGCGGCTGCGCAGCGCGCTGACGATTTCCAGCGACTGGTAGCTGGGGTACAACCAGTCCGAGGTGAAGCTGATGACCAGGAAACGCGTCGAGATGTTTTCAAACAGCGAGGGCAGCGATCCGCGTTGCGTCAGGTCGTAGGTATCCATGGCGCGCGTAATGTAAAGATACGAATTCGCGTCGAAGCGGTCGACGAATTTGTAGCCGCGGTACTTCAGGTAGCTCTCCACTTCAAACTCATCTGTCGAGCGCAGGCGCCGGCCGAACTTCTCGCGCATGCTCTCATCGCTCATATAAGTGATGTGGCCCACCATCCGCGCCACCGCCAGGCCGCGCGCCGGAGGACGCCGGTCATAATAATTTCCGCTGTTCCAGTCAGGGTCCGCCATGATGGCCTGCCTCCCGACTTCATTGAAGGCGATCTGCTGCGCACTATGGCGCGCCGTGGTAGCGATCGGCAGCACCGCCAGTACATGATCCGGATAGGCGACTGCCCATTCGAGGGCCTGCATCCCTCCCATGGAACCGCCGGCCACCGCCAGCAGCCGCCGAATGCCCAGATGATCGATCAGCTTCTTTTGCAGGCGCACCATGTCAGCGACGGTAATCGAGGGAAACGCCATGCCCCAAGGACACCCGGTGGCCGGATTCACGGAGCCTGGCCCCGTGGTTCCCTTGCACCCGCCCAGCACGTTGGCGCAGATCACAAAGTATTGATCGGTGTCGAAACCCTTGCCGGGCCCGATCATATTGGACCACCAGCCGCCCTCGCCCGCCGCGTGCGCATCACCAGAAAAGGCGTGGGTGACCAGGATGGCGTTGCTCTTGGCGGCGTTCAGCGTCCCGTAGGTTTCGTAGGCGGAATCGACCGGCGCAAGCGTGACTCCGCAGTCGAGTTCCAACTCATCGAATGTGACTGTGGCGACCTCGGTGATCATCGGACGGGGATGTTACTAGTGTACAGGGTGACAGTTAGTGGCTGGTACCAGAGGGTAGTGCGCTAAATGTGTGTGGCTGTTATAGAGTGCGATGGAGCGGCCCATCGCGTCTGTGGCTCACATTCGGGAAGTCAAAAATGGTCATTATGAGCGAGTACAGTTCGTAACGTAGCAATGGCATGCACCATCGCCAGCATAGCGCCGCACCGATGTACGCGATCACATAGAGTGCCAATCTAGCTATTCCCAAATCGAACCTAAAAACGGTAGACGTGAACCGTAAGCCCAGCAACCCATAAATGACTGTCGATGGTAGCAGCAGCAACTCCGAAACTAGAACCGCGATAAGAAACACAAGAGCCATCCCAATATCAGCGGGGATCGGCTTCATCTCGCCCTTGGCTTTAGAGTGTTCGCGCTCCATTTCCGCCTGCTGTTCAGGGCTAATCGCGCGAAGACACAAGCGCCCCATAACATAGACCAAAACGACCGGCACCAAAATCGCCGTCACTGCCTCGTCCCAAGTCAGTCCGCCGAATTTTTGGAGAAATGGCAATGCGATGATCGCCAAGATACCCGAGTAGGGAATCGTCCTAATCGGTCGTCTCAGTGTCTCGAAAAAGATTCTCTTGAATCGGCTCATGCTTCCCTTCCATAAGATCCTTGACCACTTGTAACGCGGGGAAAATCACCGCCGTGTCTACGGCGATAGCGACGTAAATTAAGCTGAAAACCAGAACCACGAAGGCTTCCAGGAACTTGTGTACATACGCATACCCCTCCGGCAGGATGTTGTTGATCGCATATCGCATCACCAGATGGAATGAAACGCTCGCCCCGAATGCGACAGCCTCGACACCGGCCATCGCTACGCGACGGAGCCGTTTTTTTGATTCGATGCTGAACCATTCAGCAGAGCCTACTTCC
>DATJEI010000310.1:0-6456 GCA_035496735.1 Bryobacteraceae bacterium
AGGTTGTGACGCTCCGCAGCTCCTCAATTACGGTGCGACCGTGAGATTGTCGATCAACCGGGTGGCGCCCAGCCAAATCGCGCCGGCAATCAAGACTGGGCCATCAATGCGCTCGACGGGAACGAGGGTTTCGGGGTCGACTATGGAAAAATACTCCAGTTGAACGGCCTCGAAGAGCGGTGCGACCGAGGTTCGGATCGCTTCGGCGGATCGTTCGCCGCGCTGGACTAGGTCGCGGGCGGCGAACAGGGCTTGCGACAGGACGGCGGCGCGCCGGCGCTCGTCGGGTGTCAGATGCCGGTTGCGCGAGCTCATTGCCAGGCCGTCGGGTTCGCGTACCGTGGCCACGGCCACGACACTTACGGGGACATTCAGATCCTTCACCATGCGCCGGATGATAGCGAGCTGCTGGGCGTCCTTTTCGCCAAAATAGGCGCGGTCCGGTTGCACGATCTGGAGCAGCTTCATGACAACAGTGGCGACTCCCCGGAAGTGGCCGGGGCGGTCGGGGCCGCAAAGATGCTCGCTGAGCGCCGGTACATCGACCCAGGTGCGCGGTGGCTCCCCTGGATACATCGCGGCTGGGTACATCTCGGCGGCGCTGGGTGCAAACACCAGATCGACGCCAGCGGCGCGGCATACATCCAAATCCTGGTCCAGCGTTCGAGGGTAACGATCGAGGTCCTCCGCCCGATTGAACTGCGTTGGATTGACAAAGATGCTGGCTACGACCACATCGGTTTCCGCGCGCGCCATTTCCAGCAAACGGCGATGTCCTGCGTGCAAAGCGCCCATGGTGGGAACCAGACCCACGGTCTCGCCGGCGGCACGCCGCGGCGCGAGCAGCTTGCGCAGCGTCGCGATCTCCTTCACCAACCCGGCGACCAGTTCAGCCATCGCTGCGGGCTTTCAAAGCGGCGGTCGCTTTGACATCTTTCACGAAGGCGCGCGCGGCGTCGGTGACCACGGTATCGAGGTGGGCGTATTTCTTTACGAACGGCGGCGTCTTGGCGGTGAGACCGAGCAGGTCGTAACTCACCAGCACTTGCCCGTCACAATCGGGGCCGGAGCCGATTCCAATGGTGGGGATGCGCAGGCGGCCGCTGACCTCTCGCGCGAGGTTGTCTGGGATGCATTCAAGGACCACAGCGCAGGCGCCGGCGTATTCGAGCGCCTCCGCGTCCTGGAGCAGGATGTCGGCGGCTTCCTTGGTGGTCGCCTGGCGCTTGAATCCGCCGAGCTGGCGGACCGACTGTGGCAACAATCCCAGATGCCCCATCACCGGGATGCCGACGGAAACCAGGCGCTCCACAGTCTCGATCACGGACCTGCCGCCTTCAAGCTTCACGGCCATCGCGCCGCCTTCCTGCATTAGCCGCCCGGCGTTGCGCACGGCGTCGGCAGTGCTGGCCTGATAGCTCAGGAAGGGCATGTCGGCGACCACCATTGCGCGCCGCGCACCCCGGCGGACGGCCCGCGTGTGACGGACCATGTCGTCCATGGTGACCTCAAGCGTGTCGTCGCTGCCCAGGATCACCATGCCCAGCGAATCGCCTACCAGCAGGACGTCGATGCCGGCTTGATCCAGCAGGCGGGCCATGGTGGCATCGTAGGCGGTCAACATGGAGATGGGCTCGCCGCGCGATTTCATGGCGGTCAGTTCCGGCACGCGAAGCGGTTTGGTTCCAGACGTGTTGGTTTCAGACATATTGTTTTCAGACAGGGAAGCGCTCACTTCTCATCATGAACCATTGCGGTTGCGAGATCACTGCCGGCTCATGAGGTGCAACCGTTGCGCCGTCGCAACAGCGCCGCCGCAACGCCGCCCTCGCAACCACGCTGCCGCAACCACGCTTGATAAGCGTGACCCTCGGCGCTATCCTTGAACTTTGCCCCACCTTTCCCAGCCGCAGGAGCCCGACTCACATGTCTTCGATTGATGTCCCCCTCAAAGACGGGGGATTCGGTAGCACCCGCCGTACCGATAATTGGTGGGTAGAACCCATTCTGGTGTTTCTCGGCTACATGGTCTTCATCGTGTACGCGACTTGGGCCGCGTTGCAGGGCAATTATTATTTGTGCACGACGCAGTGTGGAGGGGCGGACTATTTATCGCCCATGTACTCGCCGCTGCTTTACACGTCGGCGCCGGCGTGGTGGCCGGCGTTTCTTCCCTTCTCGGCGGCCATGTTGATTCTGCCGTTTCCGGGCTTGTTCCGCTTCACTTGTTACTACTATCGCGGCGCGTATTATAAGGCGTTCTGGGCAGATCCCATCTCGTGCACGGTTGGGGAGCCGCGCCAGACTTATCGGGGTGAAAAGAAGTTTCCTCTCATTCTGCAGAACGTCCACCGTTACTTTCTATACTTCGCCATTCTATTCGTGTTCATCCTGCTGTTTGACGGCTACCGGTCGCTGTGGTTTACGGGCGCGGACGGAGTCAAGCACCTCGGGATGGGCGTGGGATCGCTGGTATTGATCCTCAATCCTATTCTGCTCGGCGGGTACACGTTCGGGTGCCACTCGTTCCGGCACCTGGTGGGCGGAATCAAGGATGTGCTGTCGGGATCGCCAGGGCGCAAGAAGGCTTACGATTGCGTGAGCTGCCTGAACCGAAGCCACATGAAGTGGGCTTGGGTCAGCATGTTCTTTGTGGGATTCGCGGATGTATATGTGCGCCTGTGCGCGATGGGCGTGTGGCACGATTGGAGAATTTTTTAGCGATGGCGGAGTTTCCAATTCACGAATACGATGTGCTGGTGATCGGTGCGGGCGGGGCGGGACTGCGCGCGGCGATTGAAGCATCGGCTGCCGGGTGCAAGACTGCCGTTATCACAAAATCGCTTCTGGGCAAGGCGCATACGGTGATGGCGGAGGGCGGCATGGCGGCGGCCATGGGGAACGTGGACGATCGCGACAACTGGCGGGTGCATTTCGCCGACACCATGCGCGGCGGGCAGTACCTGAACAACTGCCGCATGGCCGAACTGCACGCGAAGGAAGCGCCCGCGCGGGTTCATGAGCTTGAGGCCTGGGGCGCGATTTTCGATCGAACGAAAGACGGCCGCATCCTGCAGCGTAATTTTGGCGGGCACCGCTATCCCCGGCTGGCGCACGTGGGCGACCGTACTGGGCTGGAAATGATCCGCACCTTGCAGGATCATGGCATTCATCAAGGCATCGATGTCTATGCCGAGCACACGGTCCTTACGCTTCTGATGGACGGTAACCGCTGCGCGGGTGCGTTCGGCTACGATCGCGAACGCGGGCGCTTCAAAGTGTTTCCCGCCAAGGCGGTGGTGCTCGCGACCGGCGGAGTGGGCCGGGCTTTCAAAGTCACCAGCAATAGTTGGGAATATACGGCGGACGGACAGGCGCTGGCTTACAAAGCGGGGGCTGCGCTGCTGGATATGGAGTTTGTACAATTCCATCCAACCGGCATGGTATGGCCGCCCAGCGTGAAAGGCATTCTGGTGACGGAAGGCGTGCGCGGCGAAGGCGGCGTGCTGCGAAATAAAGACGGCAAGCGTTTTTTGTTCGATGACATTCCGGAGAACTACCGCAGCTCCACCGCGGACAATGAAGACGAAGGCTGGCGATATACGCAAGGCGACAAGACTGCGCGCCGTCCGCCGGAGCTGCTGACTCGCGATCACGTGGCGCGCTGCATCAACCGCGAAGTGAAGGCGGGACGCGGCAGCCCGCATGGCGGGGTGTTCCTTGACATCGCGTGGATTAAGGAGAAGCTGCCGAATTCCGTGGAGCACATTAAAAAGAAGCTGCCCAGCATGTATCACCAGTTCAAGCAGCTTGCCGATCTGGATATCACCAAGGAGCCTATGGAAGTGGGCCCCACGACGCATTATGCGATGGGCGGAATTCAAGTGGATGGCGATACGCAAATGAGTTCGGTGGCGGGGCTGTTCGCAGCGGGAGAGTGCGCTGCAGGTCTGCACGGAGCGAATCGTCTGGGCGGAAATTCGCTCTCCGACTTGCTGGTATTCGGTAAGCGCGCTGGTGAATACGCCGCGAAATTCGCCAAGGAAAACGGGGCAGGGAAGCTGGATCAGGGCCAGGTGGATGCGGCCGCCAAAACGGCGCTGGCTCCCTTCGAGCGCGGGGCCGCGGGCGAGAATCCATTTGCGGTACAGAACGAGCTGCAGGATTTAATGCAGGAACTGGTCGGGATCGTGCGCGTCGAAGGTGAAATGCAACGGGCCATTGAAAAGATCAACGCGCTGCGGGCGCGAGCCGCGAACGCTGGGATCACCGGCAATATCGAGTACAACACCGGGTGGCACACGGCGCTCGATCTTGATAACATGCTCACCATTTCCGAGATGATCGCGCTCGCCGCGCTGGAACGAAAAGAAAGCCGGGGCGGCCATTTCCGCGACGATTACCCCGAAAAGAACGCGGAATGGGGCACGTACAACCTGCGCATCCGCCAAGGCGCGGACCGGCAGCCCCAGCTAGAGCGTGTACCGGTTGTGCCGCTGACCGAAGAAATGAAACAGGTGATCGAGGAGAATAAGTGAGCATGGCCGATCAAGCGATCTTTCGCATCTGGCGCGGCGATAACGGGGGCGGCAAGTTCGTCGATTACACCACGGAAATCTCCAGCGGAATGGTGGTGCTGGACGCCGTGCACAGCATCCAGCAAACACAGGCGAACGATATCGCCGTGCGCTGGAATTGCAAGGCCGGCAAGTGCGGCTCCTGCTCGGCCGAAATCAACGGCAAGCCGCGGCTGATGTGTATGACGCGCCTGAACACGCTGGATTTGACGCAGCCCGTGACGGTCGAACCGATGAAGACATTCCCGCATGTGAAGGACCTGGTTACAGACGTGTCGTGGAACTACCGGGTGAAGATGAAGATCGCGCCGTTCAAGCCGCGCAAGCCGGACGCTGCCGATGGATCGTGGCGCGTGCAGCAGGCGGACGTCGACCGGCCGCAGGAATTTCGCAAGTGCATCGAGTGTTTCCTCTGCCAGGACGTGTGCCACGTGCTGCGGGATCACGACCTGCACGATGAATTTATAGGACCGAGATTCCTGATCTATACCGCGCAATTGGAGATGAATCCGATCGACGCAGGCGACCGGCGCAAGGCTCTCAAGGATGAGCTGGGGATCGGCTATTGCAACATCACCAAGTGCTGCACCAAGGTTTGTCCGGAGGAAATCAAAATCACGGACAACGCGATCATTCCGCTCAAGGAACGTGTGGTCGACGTGTTCTTCGATCCCATCGCGCGATTATTTGGCAGCGCCAGGTAGCTTCATTCCGCCGTCAATCCGTTCAACACCATGCGGACGCCCGTCCTAGGACGCGCTCGATTTCGACGAGGCGTTTCGCTGCCATTCCTGGGGGGGTGTCCAGTCGTCCTCCCCAGCCTCGGAACCGGGTTGCGCGAGATAGGCTTTCCGAATCCACTCCTCTTCGGCTCCGCGAATTGACTTCCGGATCGCTGCGGATGACCAACAGAAACTTCAGGAGTTCGTTGTAAGGCAGTCCTCGCAATCAGCGAGTGGGAAACTCTCTGCGGCGCACCTCCGTCGGTGTAGAATCATTCTGAGCTATACGGAGGCGCGCTCTGCTCAGCTACTCAAGGGGACCGGAAATCCCGCTGCTCGACCGCACCATCGGCGAGCAATTGGAACGCAATGCCAAGCGCTGGCCGGATGCTCCGGCGGTGATTTCGTGTCACCAACACAAGCGGCTCACATGGGCGCAATTGCTCGATGTGGCGGACCGCGTGGCGCACGGCCTGACCAAACTCGGCATTCAGCCGGGGGAGCGCGTGGGCCTGTGGGCCATGAACTGCTGGGAGTGGCTGGCCGTGCACATGGCGTGCGCGCGCGCCGGAGCGATTCTGGTGAACGTCAACCCTTCCTGCCGCGTCCATGAGCTGGCTTTTATCCTCAAGAATTCCCGCATGAAGGTTCTGTTTCTGCGGGAGCGCGACAGCAAAGCCAATTACGCTGCGGTGCTGGATGAAGTACGCCGCGGCGGAGATTTCGAGCTTCGCAAGCTGATTTATTTTGATAGCTCTGAATGGGACGGTTTGGTGGCCGAAGAGCCGCGCCCCATGGCGGCCCGCATTGAGATCGATGACATCACCAACATTCAATACACTTCCGGCACCACCGGTTCTCCCAAAGGCGTGCTGCTGAGCCACCGCAATATCCTCAACAATGGATTCCTGAGCGCGCGGGGTCTGCGCTATACCGAACGGGATCGCATCTGCCTGGCGGTGCCCTTTGCGCACTGCTTCGGTAATGTAATCGGCACCATGTCGGCGCTCGCGAGTGGGTGCGCTCTGATTCTGCCGAATGACACTTTCGATTCGAAGGCGGTGCTGGCGTCCGTCGAGGCAGAGCGGGCGACCGCGATTTACGGTGTTCCTACGATGTTTATCGCGGAACTGCGCCACCCGGAGTTCTCGCGCTTC
>DATJEI010000311.1:0-4328 GCA_035496735.1 Bryobacteraceae bacterium
TCCAGGCTGGTGTGGACGAGTACGTGACCAAGCCCCTGCGGCCCCGGCAGCTATTCCAGGCGATCCAATCTTCCCTCGACGCGCGATCACAGGCGCGCGTCTCCTAAAACGCTCGTTCATCCTAATCCTACTAGGGCACTAACCTATTTTTGCCGCTACAAAAGTACGGTATACTGCTCCTTCTATGACACCACTGCCGCCGGAGCTGACTCTGAAGTCTTTGGAGAATGAGCTCATGTTGGCTCTGACGTTCATCAAGATCTCCTCCGCGGCGTACTCCATGGGTAAATTGCAGCACGCGAGCGACGCCCGCTCGAAAGCAGACGCGGTTCGCGCCAGGGCAGTCGCGCAGTTGATGGAGTCTTTAGCGGTTGAGGAACAAACCGCCGCTTCCATTCAATCTATGTTGAATGAGCTCCATAGCGCGTTCGCGAGCCTGCCTTCTCCGGCGGCCCCCCCGCGTGCGCTACGCCTGAACTTAGCCCGCCACCTTTGGCGTCAGCATCCAGTTGAGCACGCCGCGGGGCTGCTGTTGCGCCGTCTCCAGTTCGATTGAAACCAAGGCCGCCTTCTTCATATTGACCTGCACCGCAGGGCTGCCCAGAAGGAAAGCCACCACTCCGCTCAGCAGCGGTTCATGACCGGCGATCAGGAGCTCCTCGACCTTGTGCGCCCGGAGCTCCTTCCAAACCTGCTCGGGCGAGCCTGTCGGCAGCAGCGCATTCGTCCGGACCAGTTCAGTTCCGACACGCAAGACTGTTGCCGCAATCTCAGCCGTCTCTACAGCCCGTTTGAGCGGGCTCGTCAGAATCAATCCGGGGTCAACGCCCGAATCGCGCGCGCGCTCCAGCACCCGCCGTAGCTTCTGTTTTCCTTCCGGGGTTAGGGCGCGATCCCCGTCTGACCCACCCGGCGGTGCGTCTTCCGCAATACCGTGCCGCAGGACGTAGACGCGCAATGGTCAGGTCTTCCTCGGCCTCTTTGCGCCGTTCGATCCGCTACTCCGCTGCGTCGCTTGGATGCGGGGCGTGTTACGCATCGTCTTCAGGTCCAGACGCAAAATGTGTTTTCGCAGGTCCTGAAAAATGACTTCCGGCGTCCGGCCCGCATCTACCGTGACGAAATCGTACTTCTTCGCCATGACATCCAGAGCGCGAATCAAACGGGTCTGATACTTCACGAAGCTGTCGAACATGTTGTTCCCGAAACGCATGTCCATGCCGCTCTCCCAGTAATCAAACGCGCCCCGGCCCATCACTACCCGCGAGACCAGTTGTTTCACGTCGGCCCGCAGATAGTACACCGCGTGCGGCACCAGTCCGAACCCCGTCACCTGCTCGATCCACCGGCGGTCTTCGCCCCGGGCCATGGCTCTGGCGACAATGGAGAAAATGTAGCGGTCGGTCAAAACAACAAACCCTGCCCGTAGCGCCGGCACGATTTCGTTCTCCAGCCGGTCGGCAAAATCCGTCGTGTAATACAAGGTCATGGTGATCGGCCCGAGCGTATTGCCTTCTTTGGCTTGTTTGATGCCCTTGCCGGCCAGTGCGCCCCGCCCCATTCCAGTGTCCAGGACGGCGTGGCCTTCCTGCTCCAGCCAGTGCCGCAGCAGTGCCACTTGCGTGGTGCGCCCCACGGCGTCGGGACCCTCAATGACGATCAGCTTGCCGTGCAGTTCGGCGGAGTCCACGCCGGGCAGCGCTTCATTGTAGAAGTGCAGTGGCTGTTTCGATTGCATGAACCTCTCCCGGCGCCATGCGCAGCACGCCGTTTCTCAGGCTCTCGCCCAGCTCCTGGATTACGATATCGCGCATCTGTTTTTGCTGTTCTTCGATGGAAAGGGTCGCATCGATGATATGGAACCCGACCTCGTGCGCCATGGCTTCGTACTCGTCCAGGATCCGGCCCTGAAAGATCCGGAAGCTCTCTTCCACGTCCCGGCTCAGCCCCATGTCCATGCCGGCCTCGTAATATTTGATCGCGTCGCGGCCTCCTAAAATCCGGCCGATGGCGACATCCAGGGAAACGCGAAAATAGAAACTGAGATTGGGCCGGGTGGCGAAACTGTAAAGATTGCGCACCCAGCGCCGGCTGACGCCCCGCGCTACGTCACGGGCAAACGCCGTATAGGCGTACCGGTCCGCGCACACAATCGCACCCGCCTTCATCAGCGGGAGCACATAACGCTCCATACGGTCCGCGAAATCCGTAGCGTGCATCAGGCTGAACGTCGTCGGAGTGAACATCTCCTTTTTCTTGCCGCGGCGCGTGGTCTCCCTGACCAGCGGAGACGAATTCCATTCACTGAAAGCCACCGCGATCCCCTGCGAACGGAGCCAGTGGCTCAGCAGCGAAATCTGCGTGGACTTGCCTGATCCATCAATTCCTTCCACGACAATCAGTTTTCCTTTGAAACGATTCGGGGCTAACAGTGGCATAACAGGGGCGAGAGGACACTATTATAGCTGTATATGCCCCGGTACGCCGCCGTCGACATCGGCAGTAATTCTCTCCGCATGGAGGTTGCGGAAGTTATTCCGGGTGCACCCGGCAAGGTTCTTGCCTCCGACCGCCAAGTGACGCGCCTCGGAGAAAGCGTCTTTCGCACCGGTAAGGTTAGCCCCGAGGCCATCGCCCTGGTTTGTAAGGTGCTGGGCGCCATGGCCCAGCAGTATAAGAAGCTGGAGGTCATCGGCGTCCGCGCCGTGGCCACCAGCGCCATCCGCGACTCCAGCAACCAGGAAGAATTTCTGGTCAAAGCGTCGGAAGCCATTGCCGCGCCCGTCGAGATCATCTCGGGCCAGGAAGAGTCCCGGCTGATCCATCTCGGCGTGCAAAGCCGGTGGCCCCACTCCAAACAGCGCGTGCTGCTGATTGATGTGGGTGGAGGAAGCGCTGAGGTCATCCATGGCGAAAACGGTCACCTCCGCGAAGCCGTCTCCAAACCGCTGGGGGCGGTTCGGCTGACGGAAGTATTCATCAAAAACGATCCACCTGCTCCCGCTGAGTTGCGCCGCATGCAGGAATACATCGAGGAGAAGCTGGCGGCTGCCATGCGCCGCATCGGACGGTGGCGGTGGGACCGCGTCATCGGGACTTCGGGTACCGCCTCGGCCGTGGTGTGCGCCGTCAATCAGGTCTCGCAGGCCAAGGTCGATCACGCCGACCGTCTCCGCGCCTCTACCGCCCAGATTCGCAAGCTATACGAAGAACTGTGCGCGCGCAATCTGGACGAGCGCCGCAAGATCACCGGCATTGGACCCAAACGGGCCGAAATTATTATTCCCGGCGCCGCCGTGCTGCTGCGGTTCCTCCAGGATCTGCAACTGCCCTCGCTCTATTACTCCGCCGCCGGTTTGCGGGACGGCATTATCGCCGACCTCGCCATGCGCGGCGTGGGCCATGAGCTCTCTGAACTCGATCGCGAGCAGCGCCGGGTGGTGGAGACCATGGCGCGGCGGTATGGCGTTCCTCTCCAGCACGCCCGTAAGGTCGCAAACCTCGCGAACAAGCTGTTTACATCCTTGCACCAGCTCCACAATCTGGCCCCGCCCACCGGAAAACTCCTGGAGGCCGCCGCCTATCTGCATGACGTCGGGCATTACGTGAGCGAGTCGCGTCATCATAAGCATTCGTATTATCTGGTGGCCAATTCCGATCTGCCGGGATTCAACAACCGCGAAAGGGAGCTCATCGCCAATCTCTGCCGCTTCCACCGCAAGGCCATGCCCGCGGCGGACCATGCCAATCTGGATGCTTTGAACGGCGATGAGAGGCGTGCATTGATGCTTCTGATCCCGCTGCTGCGGATTGCCGACAGTCTGGACCGCAGCCATGAAGAGCGGGTCGAAACGCTGGAATGTCATGTTCGGGAGGGGCAGGTTCTGATGCGGCTCGGGTCCAAGAGCGATATCGATCTCGAGCAGTGGGCCGCCGAACGCTCCGCCGAGGCCTTCCGCAACGTCTATGGCCGTGAAATTGTCCTGAGCAGGTTGCGGTCATAATGCGAAAGTACGCGCTGGAGCGAACTTCGATGTTGTTGCGCCGGATGGCATTTCGCGTCCATCGCGCTGCCCGGGTCCGCCATGCCGATTCGATTCATGATTTGCGGGTGTCCGTGCGCCGCTTTCAGCAGTGCCTCAGGGTCTTTCAGCAGTTCTATCCGGGCGGCGCCGTGAAGAAGATTCACAAGCGCCTTCATAAGGTGATGGAACTGTCGGGTGAGGTGCGCAACCGCGATATAGCCCTGCATCTTCTCAGGATGGCCGGCACGCCGCCGGATTCCGCACTTTCGGCCGCGCTGCTCGAACAAAAAAAGCACGCCCAAA
>DATJEI010000312.1:0-5628 GCA_035496735.1 Bryobacteraceae bacterium
CGGTGATTGCCGCTCGGGTTGAGCCATGCACGCATTCTAAAGCCTGCTTTCACCCATCGGGTGAAAACCCACAAACCCATCCTCATCAATACCCTCTTGACTTCAACCATTACTCAACATCCCTTACGGACGGATCACGGACAAAGTCAGCTCAGCAGCAGAATCGGAGCCTGGATGTTGTATCCTACAAATGCAATGAAATATTGGGCCATTTGCATTCTTGCCTCGATGGCCGGTATGGCATTTTGCGCGGATGGCGTGCTCCCGGCGGGCAAGGGGAAAGATGTTGTCGTAAGCGCCTGTTCCTCGTGCCATACGCTGGATCGCATTACTGCGCTGAAGCTTTCCGAAGAGGGCTGGCGCAACACGCTGCGCCAGATGATCGAAAACGGCGCGTCGTTAAATGCCGACGACATAAATCCGATCATTGCGTATCTGGTAGCGAATTTCGGCGCCCCCGCCGCGGGCAACGCCGCCGCCGTCGTGGCAGCGCCTGCGAGCATCCCGGCGGCCGCGGCGCCCGATAAAGCTGCGATCGCAAGCGTCCCAGCCGCCGACCCGTCGCGCGTCAGTTTTAATCGCGACATTCGCCCGATTATGTCCGGAACGTGTTTTCGCTGTCACGGTCCGGATGCAAGTTCGCGCATGGCAGGCATGCGGCTGGACATCCGCGAAGAAGCCTTGAAGCCCAAGGCTCACGGCACACCGATCGTCCCCGGTGACCCGGCCAATAGCGAAGTGGTTCAGCGAATCTTTGCCACCGACGGCCGTATCATGCCTCCCGCATCGGCGCACAAAGAGCTGACCGCCGAGCAGAAAGATACCATCCGCCGCTGGATCGCGGAAGGCGCCAAGTATGAAGGGCATTGGGCGTATCAACCAATCACTCGTCCGAACGTGCCCGCCGTGAGCGGTGCGAAGGTGCTGAATCCGATTGACTCTTTCGTCCAGGCCCGCCTCGCGAAGGAAGGGCTCAAGCCATCGGAGGAAGCGGACCGCCGCATCTTGATCCGGCGCGTGACACTGGATCTGACCGGGCTCGCTCCCGAGCCTGCGCAGGTAGAAGCGTTCCTTCGCGACCGCTCGCCGGACGCCTTCGAGAAGGTTGTCGACCGGCTGCTCGATTCGCAGGCTTACGCCGAGCACGAAGCCGTGGGCTGGCTCGACGCCGTCCGCTACGCCGATACCGCCGGCTACCACAGCGACGGTGACCGCCCCGCGTGGCCCTATCGCGATTATGTGCTGAAGGCTTTCCGCGAGAACAAACCGTTTGACCAGTTCACGCGCGAACAATTGGCGGGCGATCTCATGCCCAACGCCACCACCGAGCAGAGAATCGCCTCGGCCTACAATCGCATGGGCCGCACGTCGGCCGAAGGCGGTCTTCAGCCCAAGGAGTACTTTGCCAAGTACGGTGCGGATCGCGTGCGCGCGCTGGGCGCCAACTGGTTGGGAAGCACGCTCGGCTGCGCCGAATGCCACGATCACAAATTCGACCCGGTTCTCACCAAGGATTTTTATGCATTGAAGGCCTTCTTCGCGGATGTGAAAGAAGACGGCTTGGTGCAGGACGTCGGACCGGATGCGTTTAGTCCCAAAATGCCGGTATACCAGCCGGGCGAGAAGGAACGCATCGATAATTTGATTCGCCAGATCGCCGCGGCTAAGACCGAGTTGGACGCAAAGGCCGACAATCTCGGTGAGCAACGGCGTCGTTGGGAGAGCGAGACGCTGGAACAATCTAAGTCCGGCGAGCGGGTGTGGAAATTTCCAATGCCGGCGACAGCATCGGCGCAGTTCGCAAAGCTGACCATTGAAGCCAATGGGCCAACAGCGGCCGAAATCGCCGCGTCGTCGGCATTGCGGGGCGGCAGTCCCGGCGGTCCCGGAATGATTGTTGTTGGCGGGCCCAATCCCGATAACGAAACCTATACGGTTGAGCTGAAGCCCGGGCCAGGCTTGTGGGCCAGCGTTGGCATCGAAGTGGATTCGGACCTCAGCCTAGCGGGCGCGAATGTTTCCCGGGGATCGGATCGTTTTGTCATAACGGAAGTGGACGCGCGGTATTCGGCAGATGGCCGGCAACCACTGAGGCCAGCGCCGTTCGGGCTGGCATATTCGGCCACTACGCCCACCATCGGCTACCCCGCATTGGCGGCGATTGACGGCGATTCCCAGACCGGCTGGGGATTTTTTGGCGGCGCCGGCAAGCCCTTCCTCATTCTGCGCTTCGCCCAGCCGGTGCGAACCGGGCGCGATTCGATGCTCGTGATCCGCTTGCATCAGGATTCAAAGTATCGGCGAGCGACGATAGGACGCTTCCGCATTGCTCTCTCGAGCGGCACGCCTCTTTGGCCCGACCCTCCGACCCCTGAGGCGCAAAACGCAGCCGCGCAAAACGCAGCCGCGCAAAATGCAGCTGCGCCGAATGCTGCCGCGCCGAATGCTGCGCCGAGCGCGACCGCCAGCGGCTTACCGGCGCCGCTTCGGCAGGCATTGGAACTTGCGGAGGACAAGCGGACGCCCGAGCAAGTTGGCGTGATTCGCGATTACTTTGAGTATTCATCCGCGGATCTTTTCGCGTCAAAGTTGGCGCTTGCCAAGCTCGAGATGAATCTGAGCTTCCTGCAGGCCGCGGTTGCACAGGTAATGGTGACCGAATCCATGGAGCCGCGTGAAACGCGCCTGCTTCCGCGCGGCGATTGGATGAGCGACGCGGGCCCGATCCTTCAGCCCGCGATTCCGGAGTTCCTCGGCAAGCTCGATACCGGCGGCCGGCGCGCGAATCGGTTGGATCTGGCGAACTGGCTGGTGTCGCCCGGCAATCCTCTGACGGCGCGGGTCTTCGTCAACCGGCTATGGCGCCAGTTCTTCGGCACCGGCCTCTCGCGAGTGCTGGAAGATGTGGGTTCGCAGGGCGAATGGCCGTCTCATCCAGAATTGCTGGATTGGCTGGCGGCAGAATTCATGAGTCCCGCAGGAGCCCACGCCTGGGACATCCGCCACATGATCCG
Source organism: Bryobacteraceae bacterium (assembly GCA_035496735.1). GTDB lineage: Bacteria > Acidobacteriota > Terriglobia > Bryobacterales > Bryobacteraceae > Palsa-187. Next base: position 3,015 of record DATJEI010000312.1, read on the forward strand.
CACCATCGTGACGAGCTACACCTATCGTCAAACCTCGCTGTCCACGTCCGAGCTCGACCAGCGTGATCCTGATAACCGTCTGCTCGCGCGGCAGAGCCGTTTCCGGGTGGACGCGGAAGTAGTGCACGATCTCGCCCTGCAGATTTCGGGCCTGCTGGTAAACAAATTTGGCGGACCGCCGGTGCGCCCCTATCAGCCCGACGGGTACCTGGCGGCTCTGAATTTTCCCAAGCGGGATTGGTCGGCGAGCCGCGGCGAGGACCTCTACCGGCGCGCCATTTATACCCACTGGCAGCGCACATTCCTGCACCCGATGCTGGGAAATTTCGACGCTCCCTCACGCGAGGAATCGAACGTCAACCGAATTAATTCGAACACTCCGCTGCAGGCGCTGGATCTTCTGAACGATCCGATATTCGTCGAGGCGGCTCGCGCCTTCGGTGAGCGAATCCTGAAGGAAGGCGGCTCCCGTCTTCAGGGTCAGATGGAGTGGGCATTCAGGGAAGCAACGGGTCGCCGGCCGGACAACGATGAGTTGAAGATTCTGATGGATTTGCACGGCGAAAGCCTGGCCCATTTCAAGGAAGATCCGGCTGACGCCCGCAAGCTGCTGGCGGTCGGCGACTCGCCCCTTCCGCCGAAAGTGAACCCGGCCGAGCTGGCTGCCATGAGTAATGTCGCGCGAACCATTCTGAATCTGCACGAAGTGATTACGCGAGATTAGAGGATCAAAGATGTTAGACCACACCGCTATGAAGAGGCGCGCATTCCTGGGGCGAGGCGTCACCGGGCTCGGACTCATTGCGCTGAACTCTCTCGTAAATCCGAAATTACTGCACGGGCAGACGCCCGCGAACGGGCGATATCAGGGAGTGGTCCATCCGCTGCATCATCCGGCCAAAGCCAAGCGCGTCATTTATCTCTATCAGGCTGGCGGGCCGTCGCACCTGGAGACTTTCGACTATAAGCCCGCACTGGCGAAAATGCATGGACAGCCCATGCCGGAATCGTTCACCAAAGGACAGCAGCTCGCGCAACTGCAGGGCAAGCCGTTGAATTGTTTTGGGCCGCAATTCGGGTTCAAAACCTTTGGCAAGTCCGGCCAGCACCTGTGCGAACTCTTTCCGGAGATCGGCAGCGCGGCGGATGAAGTGTGCATTGTCCGCTCCATGTGGTCGGAGCAAATCAACCACGATACGGCTCACATGTTCCTGAACACCGGGTCGATTATTGCCGGGCGCCCCAGCATGGGATCGTGGCTGATTTACGGCTTGGGATCGGAGACGGAAGACCTGCCAGGATTCGTCGTGATGATGTCGGCGGGGCGCGGCGGGCAGATGCAGCCGATCTCCGCGCGGCAATGGTCGGCAGGATTCCTGCCCAGCAAGTTTCAAGGCGTGAAGCTCAACTCCTACGGCGATCCGGTGCTGTATATCGACGATCCCCAGGGCATCCCGGGCAAACTGCAGCGTGAATCGATCGACGCCATCACGGCGCTCGATCAGAAGCGTTATCAGGCGGTGCAGGACCCCGAAATCCTCACGCGAATTTCACAGTATGAGATGGCGTTCAAGATGCAAAGCAGCGTTCCCAGCCTGGTCGATATGAGCAAGGAACCGCAAAGCGTTCTGGATGCCTATGGCGCGCATCCGGGCGACGGATCGTTCGCGTCCAATTGTCTGCTGGCGCGCCGGCTCGCCGAGCGCGGCGTCCGCTTCATCCAGCTTTATCACCGCGATTGGGATCATCATTCGGGCGTCAAGGCGGGCATCCAGTTCAAGGCGGAAGAAGTGGATCGGCCGACCAAAGCTCTGATCATGGATCTGAAACAGCGCGGCATGCTGGACGATACGTTGATCGTCTTCGGCGGCGAGTTCGGGCGCACACCGATGTCGCAATCGGGCGACGGCCGCGACCACCACATCAAAGCGTTTTCCTACATGCTGGCGGGCGGCGGCATCAAGCCCGGACTCTCCTATGGCGCGAGCGATGAGTTCGGTTACGCGGCCGTGGAGAATCCGGTGAGCGTGCATGATTTCCATGCGACGCTTCTATACTTGCTGGGCATCGATCATATGCGGCTTACCGTCAACTATCAGGGGCTGGACGCGCGCTTATCCGGCGTCGGCAATCAAGGCCGCGTGGTGAAAGAAATTCTGACTTAGTTCTCCCGAAGTGGTCAGGTTGCGATCCGCGTTGCGAACTCCGCGCTGTGTATAATCGCACGGGAGGCTTTATGCCGAAATCCTCCGTCCTGACGCGACGCGAGATCCTGGCAGCTACTGCCGCGACCGCATTTTCTTCCGGCGCCGCATGGGCGCAGGACGCCGCCAGGCCAAACATCGTCTACATTATGGCGGACGATCTGGGCTACGCCGATTTGTCCTGTTACGGGCGGCGCGAGTATAAAACCCCCAACATCGATTCGATTGCCACGGGCGGAGTCAGATTTCTGCAAGCCTATGCCAACTCCGCCGTCTGCTCCGCGACCAGGACGGCGCTGATCACCGGAAGATACCAGTACCGGTTGCGCGTCGGACTCGAAGAGCCAGTGCGGCCTCCAAACCTATACGGCTTGCCTCCCGAGCATCCGACGCTACCGTCCCTATTGAGG
>DATJEI010000313.1:0-7519 GCA_035496735.1 Bryobacteraceae bacterium
AACTCTGGTTTTGCGCGCGTCGCGATTCTCTGCCACAACTTTCAGGGCCAGGTCGCGATCCGTCACAATCCCGATCAGCCGTTTTCTATCGTGGCTGTCGATTACCGGCATGGCGCCCACATCCTGAGCTTTCATGGATTGGGCCACCACGTGGACAGTGTCGGCCGGAAGACAACAGGTCAAATGGCTGGTCATTACGTCGCTGCATTTATTTCCGCGCATAGAAATTAAATCTCCTGTTCCAAGGCTGAGCACGCGGAACGCCGCTGCGTAATGCGAGCCATCAGCAACCCGCCTGCGGCCCGGTAACGATATTCCGTCAGATGACCATGCATGGTCGAAAGCATCGTCCTCACTGCTGCGGCCCTCCATGCGAAGATGGACCTGGGCGAAGTTGGACCCTGGATTGCATCTTCTCGAACATGGACTGGAAACCGGGCGGGGTCAGCGACGACGTTGAAGATCGCCGCGATAGCAGCGGCGGAGGCGGGGGCGGCGGGTTCTCCGGTATGGGTTTTGGAGCGCCGCATATCGGGATTGGGGGCATGCTGCTGCTCTTGGTGCTTAGCCTCGTCTTTCATCGCAACTTATTCACCATGTTTTTAGGCGGTTCTGGAACGGACCGGCCTGCCGCCACCTACGCTCCGGCGGCCGGTGGCGATCAAGGCACCGAGGTCCAATTCGTATCGTTCGTGCTGGACGACGCGCAGGGGACCTGGCAGAATTTACTTCCGGCTCAAGGCGGCCGCGAGTACCGCCATGCCAAACTGGTGCTCTATCGCGACTCGATCGATTCCGCCTGTGGCGAAGCCCAAAGCGCGACCGGTCCATTCTACTGTCCGGGCGATGAAAAGGTGTATCTCGATTTGGGGTTCTTTGATGAACTGAAAAGCCGCTTCGGAGCGCCGGGGGAATTCGCGCAGGCCTATGTGATCGCTCACGAGATCGGTCATCACGTGCAGAAACTGCTGGGCATCGAGGGCAAAGTTCAGCGCCTGCGGGAGAGCAACCCGCGGGCGGCGAACCCGCTATCGGTACGCCTGGAACTGCAGGCCGATTGCTTCGCGGGGGTGTGGGCCAAGTCCACCGAGCAACGAAAAATAATCGACCAGAGCGATATTGCGGCAGGTTTGCGGGCGGCGGCCGCGGTCGGCGACGACCGGCTACAGAAGATGGCCACCGGACACGTCAGCCCCGAGAGCTTCACGCACGGTTCATCGCAACAGCGCATGCAGTGGTTTCAGAGCGGTTTGAACTCCGGCCAGATCGACGCTTGCGATACATTCGCAAGCCGCTAGATAAACGCGCAGCCGGCCTTGCTCTGGGGGTCCACCAACCTGGTTGAAAAATTTGCAACTGCCCTCCGGCCGTCTTGAATTCCACGGCCGTCCTCAGCTACGCTGGCTTGGAAACGCGAAAATACATGAGGAGACCATTCATGCGCCTAAAAAGAGTTTCGGTGCCTAGGTTGGTGACCACCTTGCTGACCACGGCGGCGGTGCTGGCGTCCGTTGCAACCGCCGGCGCCCAGGACAAAGGCAAGAAAAAAGGCGGCTTCCAGCTTCCGCCGATGATCCACATCAACATCGCGGATTTCGCCGACGGGGGCCGGATCCCCAACAAGTACACCTGTGCGGCCAGCCCCACCAGCCCTTCGCCGGCGATGACTTGGTCCGGCGCACCGGCCACCACGCAGAGTTACGTTGTCATTCTGCATGATCCTGACCCGGTGCTGGGCGGCTCCGCCACCAATGACGTCCTCCACTGGGCGATTTTCGACATCCCCGCCGACGCCAAAGGACTGCCCGAGGGGGTGACGGCCGGCGAACAACCCGATGGCGCCAGGCAGATCAACAATATTGCCGGGAACCCGGTTTACATGGGGCCGTGCGCGCCTCCGGGACACGGCGATCACCACTACACTTTCGAAGTTTACGCGCTCAACGCCAAGCTGGGCCTGCCGGCGTCGACCTCGCGCGCGGACCTGATGAACGCCATGAACGGCAAAGTAGTCGCCAAGGGCGTTTACATTGGAATCTTCGGGCAGAAGTAAACGGGCGGCCGCAGTTTCCGGCGGGCAGCGGCCGCGCACGGCCGTACCGGCGAGGAGCTACAGACTCGCGCCCCGCGCTTCGAGAAAATCCACCATGGCCTGCTGCCCCTTGGTAAGTGCGAGATCGAGCGGACGCTGCTGATTGTCGGCGCGCACGCCGACATCGGCCCCGGCATCCGTGAGGACCCGCGCGAATTCCACATCGCCGTTCTGCGCGGCTGAATGCAAGGGCGTCCATCCACCGCTCTGCCGGGCGTTTACATCGGCTCCCGCATCGAGCAACAGCTTCGCCACGGCTGAGCTGCGGCCTGCCGCAGCCGCGTGCAGCGCCGTGTTGCGCATGGCATTCGTGGAGGGCGCATTTACCTTCGCGCCTTTATTCAGCAGCGCGCGCACCGCATCCGCGTGCCCGAAATGCGCCGCCAGATGCAGCGGGAACCACCCATCGGGACTCACCGCGCTCCCCAACGAGCGGTTGCCGGCCAGTAATTTCTCCACTTCCGCGGCGTCGCCGAAGATCGCGGCGGCAAAAATTGCCAAGGTGGGATCGGCCGTGACGCACTGCTTCGCGCCCTCGCGGTCACCGGCTCGAAAAGCTTCGTAAATTTTCTGCATGCCGGTGGCGCGTGGTTAAGCCGCGGGAGCGAACAGGTCCTCGGCCTTCGTCACTTCCCAAGCCAGATGATTGATATAGAACAGCAGCGCCGCGGGTGGATACTGGCCGTGAAACTTATCCCACGCCGTTTGCTGCCAGCCCTGCTTGAGATAGGCGCTGACGTCCGTGTCTTTGGCGAAGAAGCCGTCTTCGTGGGGCACGCCCAACTCATCCAAAACCGCCTTGATCATGTCCATATGCGAAATCAGGATGGCCTGCGCCAGGTCGGTGGCGAGATCCGCATTGCCCTCTTCCTGCAGACGCGCAAATTGCCGGGGCGCGCACTTGCGCAATGTTTCCGTATTCAGCTTGTGCAGGTGCAGGCGCGTCTTGAAGGGCTCGAACATCTGAAAGGTTTTCAGGCGGCCGAGCGAGATGGAACGCAGGAGCTGCTCGAACTGTTCCGGGCCCATGCGGAGGAAAATATCGGAAAGCTGCATCATCGCTATTGTAGCGGGGCTGTCGCGGGTTGTAGCGAGGGTATCGCGTCGGGCGGGCGGCGGTAGGGTCTCGATACGGAATGGCGGTGGAGTCAATGGCAGCCGGATTGCTTCCGATATACTGGAGACGACGATCATGTTATCCACTCAACTGTTGGATTGCAGGAATCTTGTCCCGGGCTCGCTCATCGACGTCCAGACCCAGAGCCGCCACTACCGCATTGAATATCTGGGCGGCAACTCCATCCGGGTTTCGGGACATCCCGAATTCTGTCCGCAACCTGTACTCGCCAGCTTGCAAGGATCGCTGGATCGGGACGGCACGCTGGAAACCGGCTTCATCGCCTGCGGCATGCGCATGATTTTCCTGCTGGACGACGCCCACCCCATCACCACTTCGCGGGTAGTGCACGTCCGCGTCGAACCGCCCGAGCGTATTCAGTAATCAGGCTCCCAACTGGGTCGCCAAGTCTCCGATATCGTTGGACACCACATCGAACTCGCCCGCCTTGGCGTGATCCGCTTTGCCGCCGGGACCGCGTTCCTGCGGACGGTAGATGAATCCGGTTCGCAATCCAAAGCTGGCCGCTGCGCGCAGATCGCCCGAGTGCGCCGCAGCCATCATTACTTCTCCCGGCTTCAGTCCCAGCAGATCCACCGCTGTCAGGTACGCCTCGCGATCGGGCTTATAGTGTTTGGCTAGCTCGGCCGAGAGAATCAAATCCCACGGCAAGCCCGCGTTCTTCGCCATATCGGTGAGCAGCGATACGTTGCCGTTAGAGAGCGGCGCGATGATGTACTTCTTCTTCAGGCGCGTCAACCCGGCAACCGCATCGGGCCACGGTTTCAGCCGGTGCCAGACCTTATTCCAGTGATCTATTTCTGCTTCGCTCAGCCCGTTCATGCCGAATTCGGGCATCAGATTGTTCAGGATCATGCGATGCAGGTCGTCAAGCTTGGTCCACGGCAGTTCGCCTTTACGAACTCTTTCCATGGCCGGCCCGTAGCCGTCGCGCCAGCGATCCGCGAAACGTGCCCAGTCGATGGTCGAGCCTCGCGCGCCGCCGGCTGCCCCGCGCCACGCTTGCCCTTCGGCGATAATCGATCCGCGCCAATCGACCACAGTCCCGAAGGTGTCGAAGATCAGGGCCTTCACCGCCGTCCGCACTTGTCCCCTGGCTTGCCCGCGCAGCGCCGGCGCCGCCACCCGCCCCATCGCCGCCCCAAAGCTCACGGCCTTTGCAAATTTCCTGCGTGTCATGCTAATCCTCCCGTCTCGGCCAGCAACTCCACAGCATACGCTGCCCCGGCTGGCGTGTCTTCATGCTTGAAAAAAACGAACACGTCGCGGCCCGCTCCCAACTGCTGCCGCACGCGATCCGCGATCTGGCGGCGGTCTTCCGCCGAGTACTCCTCTTTCCGCAGCCGCGCGTAAACGAAGGGAGCGGTCACCACTTGCGGCACTTCGAACTTATCCGATTCGGCGAGACACAGGGCCACCCCATGCTGCTCCAGCAAACGATATACCTCGTCGGTCAGCCAAGTCGCATTGCGAAACTCAAACGTAGTGCGAATGTCCTCCGGCAGCTTGGCCAGGAACGCCCCCAGCACCGCCGCGTCGAGCTTGAAATTCGGAGGCAGCTGGAACAGTACCGGACCCAGCCTCCGCGCGGCCCGCAGCGGTTCCAGGGCCTTGAAGAACAATTCGTTGAACTCGGATTCTTTCAACCGGTTAATATGCGTGATCCGCATATGCGCCTTACACGCGAAAAGAAACCCTTCGGGCGTCGCCGTCACCCAGTTTTCGAGCGTCGCCGCCTTGGGTAGCTGGCGAAATGTGTAGTTGATTTCCACCGCGTTCAACCGTGTCGCGTAGTGCTTCAAAAAGTCCTTGGCCGCCAGCTTCTGCGGATAGAAATCCGGTTTCCAGCTCGCATAAGCGAATCCCGAGGTGCCTGCGTAAAGCCGCTGCATCCTCTCAGGCTACACTGAAGTTATAGTGCATCCCCACTCCGTCGAACGATCCCCGTCGGGCAAACATTCGCGCGACAAGGCCACCACCCCCAAGCGCAAACAGTCCGAACGAATCCGTGAAATCTGGCCCGACTTGCGGGAAATGATCCTGCCGCGCCGCAAACTGCTGGCGCTCGGATTGGTCCTGATGATCATCAACCGCTTGAGCGGAATGGTGCTGCCTTACTCCACGCGGTACCTGGTCGATAACGTGGTCGGCAAGCATCAGATCGCGCTATTGACGCCGCTGGTGCTCACGGTGCTTGGCGCGACTCTGATCCAGGGCATCACGTCATTCACGCTCACGCAACTTCTCTCCAAAGCCGGCCAGCGCCTGATCGCGGAGCTGCGCCAGAAGGTCCAGCAGCATATCGGCCGTCTGTCCGTAGGCTATTACGACGCCAATAAAAGCGGCGTGCTGGTCTCACGTATCATGACCGACGTCGAAGGCGTGCGCAATCTCATTGGCACCGGCCTGGTTGAATTCGTGGGCGGCATCATGACGGCTGTCATCGCTCTAGTCGTGCTGCTGCGGATCAGCGCCGTCATGACCGGGCTCACGGCCCTGTTCGTCGCGGCCTTCGCTCTAGCGTTATCGAAGGCTTTCACCAAAATCCGGCCTATCTTCCGCGAACGCGGCAAGATTAACGCCGAGGTCACCGGCCGCCTCACGGAATCGCTGGGCGGCGTGCGTGTGGTCAAGGGATATCACGCCGAGGAGCGCGAGGCCGCCGTCTTCGCGGGCGGCGTCAAACGCCTGCTGATGAACGTGGAGGCCTCCCTCACCGCGATGTCCTTCATGAGTCTTTCGGCCACCGTGCTGATGGGCATCGTGGGCGCGGTGGTGATGTATGTCGGCACCCGCCAAATCTTTGCAGGCACGCTCACGCTGGGCGAGTTCGTCACCTTCACCGCGTTCCTGGCATTTCTGGTGGCGCCGGTTTTCGGAGTCGTCGGCATCGGCACGCAGATCACGGAGGCGCTGGCCGGCCTCGACCGCACCCACGAAGTGCTGAAAGAGCGTCCCGAAGACCAAGACCCGCAGCGCACGGTCGCGCTCGGCCCCATCCGCGGCGAAGTGGTTTTTGAAAGCGTGGGCTTCTCTTACGAAGCGGGCAAGCCGGTGCTGTTCGACGTCGGATTCCACTCGGAGCCGGGCACTGTTACGGCGCTGGTGGGCCCGTCCGGTTCTGGCAAATCCACCATCATTAGTTTGATCGCCGCGTTCCACGTGCCTACCACCGGAAAAGTTTCCGTCGATGGCGTGGATCTCTCCACCGTCCGCCTGGATAGCTACCGCACCCAGTTGGGAGTGGTGCTGCAAGACACTTTCCTGTTTGACGGCACCATTGAAGAGAACATCGCATTCGCGCGTCCCGGCGCGGCGAAAGAACAGATTCTCGAAGCCTGCCGCATCGCCCGCGTCGACGAATTCGCCGAGAATTTCGAGAAAAAGTACGACACCATCGTCGGCGAGCGTGGCGTGAAGCTCTCCGGCGGACAGCGCCAGCGCGTCTCCATCGCCCGCGCCATTCTGGCCGATCCGCGCATTCTGATTCTGGACGAGGCTACCTCCAGCCTGGACTCGGAATCCGAAGCGCTGATCCAGGAAGGCCTCAAGTATCTGATGAAAGGCCGCACCACCTTCGTCATCGCCCACCGGCTCTCCACCATCCGGCGCGCAGACCAGATTCTGGTGGTCGAAGCCGGACGCATCGTGGAGCGTGGCACGCATGAATCTTTGTACGCGCTCGGCGGCCGTTATTGGGATTTGTACACGCGCCAGCATGGCCTCGAAGCCAATTTGTTCCTGGCGCCCGGTGAAGGCGATTCAATTCCCGAGTCGGAAAAAGGCGGCGGGTCGAGGCCTGATGGCACGGGCGTCGGCGAAGCCATGCGCCTGATCCGCGGCGGCTAGGCCGCGAGTCCCCGGCGGGCTGACGATTACGGATGGCGGTGCAGCACGTGCACGGCAATGTCCGGCCAGAACTCGCGGAAGGCGTTGGTGAGTGCGTCTCGCATGATGGCGTATCCATATTTGACCGCGATCTCATCGACGCTTCGGCTCTGGCTTGGGTAGTACGAAAGCGAGATGCCCTGCGCCATTCCCCGGCCCAGCAGTTCGGAAACATTGAAGCTGTTATGCCCCTGATAGTTCGGCGTGACGGCAACGCGAGAAAGCGAATAACTAAGGCGCTTCCAGGGGCTCCCTTTGCCCAAAGCGTAGTAGCGCTCGTCCTGGTGGAAAACGGTGGGCAACGCAAAGATCACCAGGTAATTGCCAACTGTTTTGTCGGCGAATCCGCGCCAATAATATCGTCCGAAACCTGCCATTCCATCCCCGAATGACGGGTGCTT
>DATJEI010000314.1:0-11017 GCA_035496735.1 Bryobacteraceae bacterium
GTCACGCCGGAGCTTGCCGCGAAAGTTGCCGCGACCGCGGTGGCCGGAGCGACGCCGCTGGCGAAGAACGCCTACAAAGTTTCGCTCACCCGCGAGATCGTGCAACGCACCGTGTTGGGCCTTGCAACCCGCGCTTGACGTGGGATCACTGCGGCGTGAGCGTTCCGAGGTACGCCGAGATCGAAATGATATCGTCCTCAGTGAGATTGGCTACGGCTTTCTTCATCAGCGCCGCGTTCGCGCCCGCGCTCGATCCGTTCTGCATCTGGATGAGCTGCCGCGCAATGTAAACCGGTTGCAGTCCGGCGATTCGGGGCACTTCGCCTAAGCCTCTCAACTCATCGCCGTGACAGATCGCGCAGGCGATGGTTTTGCCGCTGCTGCCGGTCTTCACCAGCGCCTGGCCTTTCGCGATGCTGCCGGGCGGGACATAAGCGAGAAATGGAGAGTGTGGATCGCGATCGTTGGTTCGCTGGGGATCTACCGGAATCTCGATGATGCGCTGGCCGATGGGTTCCGTTCCGCCTTCCGGAGACAAGAGCCGGTGGCGTCCGCCGGTGGCGACGTAGGTCTTGGGCGGCGTGCTGGTTTCGATCACCTTCACCCAGGGGATCGGTTTCAACGCCGCGAAATATTCGGCGGATTTACGGATATCGTCGTCGGAAGTTGCCTTCGCGATCGGACCCATGCGTGCGTCGTCTTTACGTGCGCCGGACTTGAAATAATTCATCTGCCGCATCAGGTACTCGGCGGGGAGACCCGCCAAGTCGGCAGATTCCGGGTGCCCTTGTCCCGACATCAGATGACAGGAGCCGCATGCCATCGTAGTTGCGCCGCCTTCACCGGTAACGATGCCGGGTGCCGGCCCGTGCTCCTCGGGGAACCAATCGGGCGGATGCGCGTTGCCTGCGATTTTCGAAGCTTCGTACACCTTGCTGCTGCCGGGCACCCGTACTGGTCCGTTAGCGGGGGCGCTGGGAGGCTGTACTTTATCCGGGATGTTAAACGCCCAGGCGGGCAGGCCGTTGGGAACAGATAACGGCGCCTGCGCCGGAACTACGGAAGACAAAAGAGAAGCGAAGTAAAGAATGCCGATCCATCTGGTCATACGCGCAATATTCGCAAGTATACACCGATGGCTGCGGCTGCTTGCTGCGCGCTTTACTGCCAGCCGCCGCCGAGCGCGCGATACAGTTGCACCACGGACTGCAACTCCTGCAACCGGAGCTGAGCCAGCGTAAGCTGGCCGCCGAATAGATTCCGCTCCGCGTCCAGCACCTGGAGATAGCTGTCCAGACCTCCACGGTAGCGAAGTGTAGAAAGTTGAACACTTTCCGTCAGCGCAGTCACCAGCTTCTCCTCTTCGATCCGCTGCTCGCGAGTACGCTCGTGAACGATAAACGCGTCTGAGACTTCGCGCAGCGCTCCATAGATGGTCTTCTCATATGTGATCAGCGCCTCGCGCTGTTGCGCCTCAGTGAGTCGCACGCCGGAGCGGAGACCCGCGTGAAAAATGGGAATCAGCGCCGACGGGCCAATACTGGCCATACGGGCTGGCGAGGTGAATAAGCTGGTGAGCGCGCGGCTCTGCCCGCCCAGCAGACCAGTAAGGGAGATCTGCGGAAACAGCAGCGCCCGTGCCGCTCCAATTTGCGCGTTCGCCGCGATCAGATTTTGTTCAGCCTGGCGAATGTCGGGACGACGTTCGATCAGAGAAGAGGGCAATCCCGGCGGAAGTTGCGGCGGGGCAGAGATTTGATCGAGTGCCTTGCCGCGCGGCACGTCGTTGGGCGCGCTTCCCAGAAGCAAGCTGAGCGCGTCTTCACTTTCTCCGATGGCGCGCTGCGAACTAGCGATTTGCGCAGTGGCAGTGTACAGAAATTGTTCCGCCTGGTGCACATCCAGCGCGTTGGCCGCGCCGCGATCATGCCGCAAATTGATTAGGCGAAGGTTATCGTTCGCGATATCGCCGGTCTGCCGGCTGATCTGAAGTTCCAGATCCTGTTCCCGCAGCGCGAAGTAGGTGTTCATGACGTCGCCGATCAGCGAAAGCTTCACGCCGTTGCGCGCCTCTTCGGTAGCCAGGTATTGCGCCCGGGCGGATTCATTCAGACGGCGCAGGCGCCCCCATAGATCCAGCTCCCAATTGAGATCGCCGGTGGCTTGGGTATAGCTGACACTGAGGTCTGTTCCCGGTTTTATGAACGGGAAGGAACCTATGGATGAGCTGCGAGTGGCAGTGAACTGGACCTGCGCGTCGAATGTAGGCCAAAGGTTGGCGCGCGAAATTCCGTATTGGGCGCGAGCTTCAAGGACCCGCTCCGCGGCGATACGCAGGTCGAAGTTCTTTTCGAGCGCGCCTGTTACCAGCTGCTTCAGGGTATCGTCCTGGAACAGATCGAACCACTTGGTTTCCGCGATCGAATCCGGCGTGGCCGCGCCCTGGGATGTGCCGCCCGCGGGCGCGCCCCGGAACTGCTGCGGCGTCGCCACCGCGGGACGCTTATAGTTGGGGCCTACCATGCAGCCGGCCAAACTCAGCCCGAAGGCCGCCAGTATCCACGCTGGTACAACCGGCGTACGTTTCATTCGGCAAACTCCGGTTCGGCGCTAATCGGCTTGGGGTCCATACCTGACCCGGTGCCGGGCTTTGGAGCAACGCCGGAGTCGGACGCGGGACGTTTACGCCGCTCGACCAAGGTTTCAATCACATAATATTGAACTGGAACCAAGAAGACGGCGATCAAGGTCGCCGCGAGCATCCCGCCAAACACCGCGGTTCCAAGTGACCGCCGCGAGGCGGAACTGGCACCGGTCGCCACCACCAGCGGCACCACGCCCAGGATGAACGCGAAGGACGTCATGAGGATGGGGCGGAGCCGCAGCTTCGCGGCGTGCATGGCCGAGTCGCGGAACGACATGAGTTCCTGCTCGTGACTATCTTTTGCAAACTCGACGATCAAGATCGCGTTTTTCGCCGCAAGCCCGATCAGCGTGACGATGCCAATCTGCGTGTAAATGTCGTAGGGGTATGCGCGGATATACGCACCCAGCAGAGCGCCGAATATGCCGAGCGGCAGCGCCATCAGTACGGCGAACGGAATCGACCAGCTTTCATAAAGCGCCGCGAGGCATAGAAAAACCAGCACCGCCGCGAACCCGAAGGTGACGCCCTCATTCCCTTGCGCCAGCTTTTGCTGATAGGTGGTTCCGGTCCATTCATACGCGTAGCCGGCGGGCAGGGTCGCAGTTGACAGTTTTTCCATAGTATCCACCGCGACGCCACTGCTGGTTCCCGGCGATGGGCCGCCCAAAATCTGGATGGCGGGGAACCGGTTATATCGATACACAACGTCAGGACCGGTAGTGGGCTTGAGGGTAACCACGGTGCCCAAGGGCACCATGGTGCCATCCGCTGCGCGGGTATAAAAGCGGTTGATGTCGGACGGCTGATTGCGATACGAGGTCTCGGCCTGGATCAACACCTGCCAGGTATGGCTGAACGCATTGAAGTCGTTCACGTACAGGCCGCCCAGGAAAGTCTGCAACGTGTTATAGGCGTCGCTCACCGGAACGCCCAGCGTCTGCAATTTGTCAACGTCCATCTTGAGGTCATAGGCCGGAACGTTGCCGCGGAAGGTGCTCAGGACGTTGGCCAACTCCGGGCGCTGACGGGTGGCGTCTACTAGGGTTTCGGCCACTCGCCCCAGTTGCTGGATATCGCCGCCGGTGCGGTCTTCCAGCATGTACTGAAACCCTCCGGTGAGACTCAACCCGAGTATCGGAGGCAAGCCAAAAGCGAAACTGAACGCCTCCGGAACCTGACCCAATCCGCGCTGGGCAGCCGCGAGAATCGCGGGAAGCTGCTGGTCGAGCGATTTTCGTTCGTCCCAGGGCTTCAGCGTGGCGATGACGGTGGACACATTGGAACTGCTGGTCTGCGTGGCAATATCGGTGCCGCCTAACACGAAGTAGTGGTCCACGCCGGGTAGGCTTGCAATCACGTTTTCAATTTTCACCGCGGCTGCGGCGGTGCGGTCGATGGAGGCGCCATCCGGCAAGTGAACCGACACAAAGAAGGCGCCTTGATCTTCATCCGGCAAAAAGCCGTTCGGAAGTTTCTTAAACAACCAGCCGGCGGAAATCCAGAAAATTCCAAGGATCAGCAGAGCCAGCGCGGCGCGTCGGATCAGCATCCCTACACCGCTCAAATACTTATTCGTAGTCCACTCAAAGGCCCGGTTGAAGTAACGGAAGAAGAGCGCCAGCGGGCCGCGCGAGGTCTTCTTGTGTGGCCGCAACAGTAGTGTGCTGAGCGCCGGACTGAGCGAGAGTGCGCTAAACGCCGAAATCAACACCGACGCCGCAATGGTCAGGGCAAACTGCCGGTAAAGCTGGCCGCTGATGCCGCCCAGGAACGCGACAGGGATGAATACGGCGGCGAGAATCGCCGCGATGGCTACTACTGGCGCAGACACCTGGTCCATCGCGCGCATGGTGGCTTCGCGAGGCGGCATGCCGTCGTCCATATTGCGCTGTACCGCTTCCACCACCACAATCGCGTCGTCGACCACGATGCCGATTGCCAGCACCAGTCCGAACATGCTGGTGATATTGATGCTGAAGCCCAGCAGCGGGAACAGCGCGAAGGTTCCCACCACCGCCACCGGCACGGTGAGCAGGGGGATCAGCGTCGCTCGCCAGTTCTGCAGGAATATGAAGACTACAAGTATGACCAGTCCGATTGCCTCGATAAGCGTGATTACCACGTCGGTAATCGCGGTGGTCACAAAAATCGTGGAATCGTAGGGAATCACGTAATCCACGCCCGGCGGGAAGCTCTTTTTCGCTTCCTCCATAAAGGCCCTGACGCTCTTCGCGGTCTCCACCGCATTGGCTCCCGGCGACAGATAAACGATGGTGTTGCCAAAAGGCTTGCCGTCCAGGCGGCTGAAGCCGGCATAGTTCTGCGCGCCCAGCTCTACGCGGCCAATATCGCGAATGCGCAGCAGCGAGGCGTCGGGCAGTGCGCGCACAATGATATCGCCGAATTGCGCCGGATCCGTCAGGCGCCCCGGCGCATTGACCGCATACTGAAAATCGGTGCCGGGAGGCGCCGGTGCCTGTCCCGTGGAGCCCGCCGGATTTTGCCGGTTCTGCGCGGCGATGGCGGTGCTGATATCGGTAGCGGTGACGCCCAGTTTGGACATCTTGTCGGGATCCACCCACACGCGCATCGAATACACCAACTGCGAAGCCAGACGGGTGTCGCCCACGCCTTTCAGACTGCCAATCTGGTTCAGCAGATTGATCTGCGCGTAATTGTTGAGGAAAAGCGAGTCGTAGCGTCCATCGGGCGCCACCAGCCCAACCGCCATCAGAAACGCGCTGGATACTTTCTTGACCACCACGCCCTGGCGTTGCACCTCGGGCGGGAGACGCGGCAAGGCGATATTCACTTTGTTCTGAGTCTGGACCGCGGCGATATCCGGATTTGTGCCCAGTTGGAAGGTAACCAGAATAGTAATGCTTCCGTTATTCGCGCTGCTGGATAAGAAGTAGAGCATGCCATCCAGCCCGGCAAGTTGTTCTTCGATGGGTTGCGCCACTGTTTTTTCGAGGTCCAGCGCGTTGCTGCCCAGGTAGCTGGCCGTGATCTGCACCACCGGCGGCACGACTTCAGGAAAGCTGGCGATCGGCAAGGTTGGGATCGAGACGCTCCCTAAGATGACGATCACAATGGCGATGACGATTGCGAACACCGGGCGGTCGATAAAAAACCGGGCCATTGAAAATCAGCCCCCCCGCTTACTGCTAGCCGGGTCGACATACGGACTTGGATGAACGGTCATGCCCGGACGCACCTTGAGCTGCCCTTCGACAATTACGCGTTCTCCGGCGCTGAGCCCTTGCTCGACCACCCACGCGTCGCCTACTCGGTCGGAGGTGGTGATGGTTTTCAGCTGCACCTTGTCGTCCGTACCCACCGTCAAGATGGTTTGCGTGCTCTGCAACTGCTGGATTGCGCGCTGCGGAACCAGAACCACGTTCTTGCGAAGATCGGTTTCGAAACGCACTTTGCCGAATTGGCCGGGAAGAAGCACATGCTGCGGATTGGGAAAGCGAGCCTGCAATTCCAATGTGCCGGTCTTCGGATCCACCTGATTGACCGTGTTCTCAACTAAGCCTTTATATGGAAACTCACTTCCGTTGGCTAAAACCAGTGTGAGTTCCGATCGCGTCAGGTTGCCCCGTTTCTTGAATTCCAGATACTCGGTTTCCGTCACTTTGAAGCGCACCCAGATAGGATCCAGCGGAACAATCGTCGTGAGCGGTTGCGGCGAAGTTGCATTCACCAGGCCGCCCACCGGCACCAGCGTGTCTCCCACCAAGCCGCTGATGGGCGCTTGAATCGTCGCGTATTCCAGGTTGAGCTGCGCTGTCCGCACAGCGCCGCGGAGCGCTTCGACCTTCCCTTGCATCGACGCGATCTGCGTTCGGGTCGAAAGCCGGGCTTGCTCGACGTTCGCCTGGTTGGCCTTTACGTTTGCCTCGGCGGCGCCGAGCGCGGCCACTGCAGCATCGAGGTCTTGCTTTGAAGCAGCATCTGCCTTAACCAGAGGTGTCAGACGATCCACGTCCTGCTGCGCTTTGACCAAATTCGCTTGCATAACGGCTAAGTTAGCCTGCGCCTGCTGGAGCGCTACCTGCTTTTGGGCGAAATCCAGATCGGCTTCGCTTTGCGCCAGATTACCTTTTGCCTGATCCAGCCTGGCCTCATAAGGACGCTTGTCCAAAACATACAACGTCTGGCCCACCTGCACTTCCTGGCCCGGCCGGTACAGCCATTTTTCGATATATCCATCGACCCGCGCCCGTACGTCGACGGTATTGCGAGCATAGGTTTGCGCCGGATATTCCGAAAAAATCGGCACGTCTCCGGCATGCGCGGTCGTCACGAGCACCGTTGGAGGCGGCGGTGCAGCGTTCTGGCTTCGTGCCTCGGAACCGCACCCTGAAATCACGATCCAAGGGAACAGAATTATTGCAAGCAGGGCTGCCGCTTTGGCAGGTAAATGATTCAATCGATGCATAAACCTTTTGAAAACTTAGCCTTCCAGCGTACGCGGCCTTCCAAGTCTTACGTGGTTGGATGCAGGCGGCGGACCAGAGGATGCTTCTATTATGGCTGGTCGCGCAGCAGGACGGTAAGTGGGCATTGAAGTCATCGGGGGACCTGATTTTCTTCGCCGATCATGCGATTCTTAAAACGATGTCTCCCCTTGATTCATTGACGCCGGTACCGCTCACCCTGGAAGGTTCGAGCCTGCTGCACCAGATGCTGCGCGTGCGCTGGCCGGAATGGCGCGGGTTGCCGGCAGTGCGTCGCGATGAGATTTTGAGCCAAGCTGTGGCTGCGATTCAACAGATGGAGAGCCAGGGCAGCGCGCTATTCTCCTTGCTGGGCCATAAAGGCGACTTGATGCTGGTTCATTTCCGGCAGAACTTCGAGCAGCTGGGCGAGGCGGAACGCGCCCTGCAAAAATTGGCACTGTGGGATTTTCTAGAGCAAACCTCGTCGTACTTATCGGTTGTGGAACTGGGATTGTACGAATCCACCGCAAAGGTTTATAGCGGGCTGGCCGAGCGTGGAATCGAGCCCCACACTCCTGCGTGGGACGCGGAAATTCAAGAGACGCTCGCCCGCCAACGCCAGGCCATGCATCCGCGATTGTATCCGGAGATGCCGGCGCACAAGTATATTTGCTTTTACCCGATGGACCGGCGGCGCGGCGAAAACAAGAATTGGTATCAGCTTCCGCTAGGGGAGCGGCAGCGGCAGATGGGCGATCACGGCGCAATCGGCCGGCGCTACGCGGGGCAGGTAAAGCAGATTATATCCGGCTCCATCGGTTTCGATGACTGGGAGTGGGGTGTGGACCTGTTCGCCGAAGACCCTCTGGTTTTCAAAAAATTGATTTATGAAATGCGCTTTGACGAGGTGAGTGCGGTGTACGCGCTGTTCGGCGCCTTCTATGTGGGCCAGCGCACTCCTGCGGCTGAAATCGGAAAGCTGCTCGGCTTGTAGCGCCTGACTTTACTTCTTCGCGGCCAATTCACGCGATTTGACTTCATCGGCCGCGCTGCCGGCTTTATCGCCAGCCGCGCTTCTGGCGACGCTGCGATTGTGATACGCGTTGGCATACGCGGGGTTGAGCCGGATGGCCTCATCGAGATCTGCCAATGCGTGGGCCGTGTCGCGCAGTAGATGGTAGGTAAAGCCGCGCGCGTTGTAAGCAAGCGCGAGATCCGGCTGGGCTTCGATGGCGGCGGTGAGTTCGTTTAGGGCCTCCTGATAGTGGCCTTGATACAGCATTTCGCGTCCGCGCTGGTTGTGCAGAGCGGCCGATTTCGGATCGGCATGCTGCGGAGGGTGCGCCGCCGGTATCGGTGCGGGCTCGGGCGCTGCGATAGGCGCTGGGACGCTCTCTTCAGCCACCTCCGCCGCCGTTTCCGCTTCGACAACCGGAGCGGGCGCGAGTTCCTTCCGCGCCTTGGCCAACACGTCGCGGGCTTCCTCATAAGTGGGATTGAGGCGGACCGCCTGTTCCAGATCCTGGGCTGCTTTCGCGTATTCCCCCAGCAGGAAATAGGCGCTACCGCGCGCGCACCAAGCTTCGGCAAAACTGGGTTTCAAGCGGATAGCGGCGCTGCGGTCGGCGAGTCCTTGAGCGTGCATCCCCAGAGCGTGATAGCTTCCGCCGCGGGCAAGCAGCGCCTCGGCCGATCCGGGCAGAAGGCGCACCGCAATCTCGCGATCGGCCAGAGCTTCGCGATGCCGATCCTCCGCGGCATAAACCGTGGCGCGGGCCAAATGAAGCTGTGCGTCATTTGGCGTCAACTCCAGCGCACGGCTGAAATCCTCAATCGCTTTGGGACGGAGTCCGAGCTTAGCGTAGGCCGCGCCACGCAGCACCAGGGCCCTGCTGTTTGAGGGCGCGGTGCGTAAGCTGCGGGTCAGATCCTCGATTGCGGAAGCGAAATCGCCGGCCTCTCCGTAAGCAAAGCCGCGCTCGAGCAGCGGGTCCGCGGCGCCGGGTTGAAGGCGGACGGCTTGATCGAAATCGTCGATGGCGTCGCGATAGCGGCCGAGCATGGCCAGCGCTTTACCACGCGCCATCCAGGCATCCGGATTATCCAAACGCAGCTTGATGGCCTGCGTGTAGTGCGGCAGCGCCTCCTCGACATGGCCGGCTTGGACCAGCTCGGCAGCCAGCCGCAGGTGGTCGCGAGAGGTAGCGGGATCGGTGGCCAGCAAGGTTAAGAAGACCAGGGCCAGACCGCTCATACAGTTTGTATCGGTAGAAAATTGGCGAAGTATTAGTGCGTGTTAGTCCGCTGCAACCGCCGCCGCACAGGGTTAGCGAAGGCGCTGATGGCCATATCTACCTCATGCACTCCAAGGGCCCGGCACATCCCATAGAAGACCACCAGTCCGACCGGCAGCGAGATCGCGAGATCGCCCAGGCGACCCAGTTGGGAAACGCCTAACCAGCGTTCGACGCCGTGGCTGGAGAGCGCCGTGATGCCCGCCATGACCAGGGATGCGATCAGCACTTTGCCAATTCCCGAAGCAAGCTCGCGCCCATGCACGCCGCCAATCCGCCGGCGGAGGATTTCGAACAGCAAAAAGAAGCCGAAGAGCGCGACCGCCGACGTGGATAGCGCCAGGCCGGCGTGGCCGAGTCCGGCTAAGCGGATCATGCTTTCCGCGGCGACGAAGTTGACCACGATGGAACCGAGACTCACCAGCATCGGCGTGCGAGCATCACCCAACGCATAGAACGCCGGGTTCAATACCTTCAACGCCGCGTAGCCCGCGAGGCCGATCGCGTAGCAGGAGAGCGCCACAGCGGTTTGATGCGTGTCGTAAAGCTGGAAGTGGCCGCCCTGATAGATAGCGCCGATGATGGATTTGCCCAGCACCGCCAAGCCCACCGACGATGGCAGAGTCAGCAGGAACACCATCCCCAGGGACTTCGACAGCGTGCGCCGGAATTCATCCATGTTGCCGGCTGCGGCGCTGCGCGAGATGGACGGCAAAGTCGCCGAGGCCATCGCCACGCCGAACAGGCCCAGCGGAAGCTGCATGAAGCGGAAGGCATAGCTCAGCCAACTGACCGGGCCATCCATGCCGCGCACCGGATCGACAATGGTGGAAGCGAAGTTGGTATTCACCATCACGTTGACCTGCACTGCCGCGTTGCCCAGGATCGCCGGGACCATCAGGCGGAAGATGCGCACCAAGCCGGGATGCTTCCAATCGAATGTCACTCGGAAGTGGAATCCCAGACGATAAAGACTGGGCAGCTGCCACGCCAGCTGCAGCGCTCCGCCTAGGACTACACCGACGGCCATGCCTTCGATGCGCGTGAAGTGCAGGGACGGTCCCAGCCAGATTCCCAGCACGATGCCGAAGCCTACCGAGCCTAGGTTGAAGAACGTGGACGCCAAGGCCGGCACGCCAAATTTGTTGGAGGCGTTCAGCACCCCCATGGCCTGTGCCGCCAGCGCCACCAGCAACAGGAATGGGAACATGATGCGCGTCATTCTGACGGCCAGTTCGAATTTGCCGGGAACGGCGGCGTAGCCTGGCGCCATCAGGTGCACCAATTGCGGGGCGAAGATCACCCCCAGAGCGCACACCACGCCCACGACCAAAATCAGTGCCGTGGCCACCAGATTGACCAGGCGCGCGGCGGCATCCTTACCGCGATTGGTCAGGTATTCAGTGAAGGTGGGGACGAATGCGCTCGACAAAGCGCCTTCGGCAAACAGGTCACGGGTGAGGTTGGGAATGCGGAATCCCAACATGAAGGCGTCATAGATCAGCCCGGCGCCGAACAGACGCGCCATCACGCTTTCCCGCACCAGGCCGGTGACCCGGCTCATCAACACCGCGATCGAGACTACGCCGGCCGAACGAACGACGCTT
The DNA here is from genome assembly GCA_035496735.1 of Bryobacteraceae bacterium. GTDB lineage: Bacteria > Acidobacteriota > Terriglobia > Bryobacterales > Bryobacteraceae > Palsa-187. The sequence goes on from DATJEI010000314.1 coordinate 10,997, forward strand.
TCGCTTTGACCCGAACCTGTC
>DATJEI010000315.1:0-7555 GCA_035496735.1 Bryobacteraceae bacterium
GAAACCCTTGCGGGCTTGCACGCCGTAAACCAGGTTGGCGAGCGCCTCTTCATGCTGCTCACTGCGAAAAAAGAACGCAGGATCGGGACTTAAATTAAAAGGGCTCTCGGTAAAACCAAAGAACGCATTGTACATATCTGCCTGGCGGTCCACTCGGAGGGTGGTTCCCTCTCTTCGTCTCTTACACCTCGATGTTAACACGCAATCCCATGATCTTAAAGGTTGTTAGATGGGCAGCTGCTCCGGTACTTTAGTACTATTTTAAACGGTATACTTTCTAGCTATGGCCGTTTACGTGATTGTCGACATCCACATCAAGGATGAGGCTGCCTTTGAAGGCTACAAGCGCGGCGTCCCGCCCATGGTGAGCAAGCATGGTGGTGAATATCTGGCGCGGGGCGGGGTTACCCAGATGTTGGAGGGCGACTGGAAGCCGGGGCGCATCGTCTTGCTCAAGTTCCCCGATCAGGCGGCAGTGAAGTCGTTCCTGAATGACCCGGAATACCAGCCGCTGAAGGTCTTGCGGGAGAGCGCCGCCGATAGCCAGATGGTGTCAGTGGAAGGAATTTAGGCCTATGAGACGCGTGCTGCTGATGCTGCTTTCGGCCGGGATGTCGTTCGCCCAATTGCAGGGCATCGTCGACACCCACACGCACGGCGACCCGGATAGTTCCGCGCGCAGCATCGACGTGCTGGAGCTCGCGCGCATCGCCAAGGCCGCGGGCATGCGCGCCATTGTGCTTAAGAATCACTACGCGCCGACGGTGCAGGCGGCCTATCTGGTGAGCCAGATCGTGCCGGGTATCCAGATCTTCGGTGCGATTTCGCTCGACCGCGCGGTGGGCGGCGTGAATCCAGAGGCGGTGCGGCAGGCGGCTGCGTTCAAGGGTAAGAAGCTGCGAGTGGTGTGGATGCCGACTTTCGATTCTGAAAACGAAGCGCACTTTGCCAAGCAGAATCGTCCGTTCGTGTCGATCCAGCGCGACGGCAATCTGCTGCCGGAGACGATGGAAGTGCTCAAGATCATCGCCCGGGAGAACATCGTTCTGGCCACCGGTCATTCGTCGGCCGCCGAAGATCTGCTGCTGGTGCGCGAGGCGAAAAAGCTGGGGATCAACCATATTATCGTGACGCATCCGCTGGCCAAGGCTCAGCACATGACGATTCCCGAAATGCAGGAGGCCGCGAAGATGGGCGCTTACATCGAATTGTGCGGCGCTTCATTGCTGCCGACGCAGGAACCGAATGGCAAAATCCCAGTGGAGGTTTACGTCAATGTCATCCGCAGCGTAGGGGCGGATCATGTGATTTTATCCAGCGACCTGGGGCAGGCGATCAATCCGGTCCATACCGACGGCTGGAAGATGTTCCTGGATATCCTGCGCAGAGCGGGAATCACCGACAAGGAGCTGGATGCGATGGACAAAACGAATCCGGCGGCGCTGCTGGGACTGCAATAGCGGCGGCAGACACACTTGTGGTGTCGCATCGCCTTGCCCCTTGCAGAAAGCGCTACTAGAGGGCCCTCGATCCGTTTATTAACCCGCAACGGCGTGGGTCACTGTAACGCGCGTGATTCGGCCATCGCACATGACGCTTACGGGGAGTGGACTCGAGTACTCTTCCCGTCCCGTGACCTGGCTTCCAATGGCAGAACCCAGGACTCTTGTCCACAACCTACGCGAGGTGGCCGCGCGAGGTCCGCGGGTCACCACGGCAAAGTGCGAACACGAAGCGAGATAGAGACGACCGCCGGCTAGTGACCGCGATTTAAGGTCGCGGCAAACGGAACGACATCAGGGTGATGGTCCCGTTGATGGTGCTGAACCAATGCGGCGTGTTTTCTGGAACGATGACGAAATCGCCCTTCGCAACCTGCCGCGGGGAGCCGCCTTCAATGCCCGTGCCTGAAAGATTGTCACCGTTGGCCTTCTCGTTGGCGAGCTTGCCGCCGGTTACCAGGGTGGCTGAGCCGTCAATCACATAGAAAAACTCCGCGTACTTCTTGTGAACGGCGGAGGGTCCCACGGCGGCGCGGTATTCGAGATTAGCGCCATACGGCGCCAGCGCGAGCAGCGGTTGGGCGAAAGTGGGCTGATCGGGTTTACGTTCTTTCTTGGCTTTGGCGACCATAGCCATGATCTCGGCGTTGGTGGCCACAATCTTGTCGGCCGTTTGCTGGGCCCCCGCGACCGCAGCTAATAGCGTCAGGGCAAAACTGATTTTGAGGGTTCGCATTCCAAGAATGCTATCACAGGCGACCATGGAAAACAGGCGACCGCGCGTCTGCGGAGGAAGGGCTAGGCAACTTCGAGCATCACCCAGCCGGGGAGGCTCGCGGGCTGATTGCCTTCGAACACCACGCGGCGGGTTTTGGGGAATGGCATTTCGGTCTGGATCGCGCGCTGGTAGAGGGGCATCTGGCGCAGGATCTTGCGGTAGGAATCGTCTTCGGTCTTGAGGTACGCGGACTTACCCAGGAGTCCCCCGCCCCAGCCAATCGATAACAGGCAAGCGTGATCGCTGGCGCGGACTTCCGCCAGGCGCGCGCTTAGCTGGTCGAGTTTGGCTGCGAGCTTCGTCATGCCGGTGCGCTCGGCATATTCGCGATGGCGCTGGATCTGTCCCTCGGCGTAACGGTTGGCGGCCTGAAACATTTTGACGCGGTCTCCCGTGGACCGCTCGCGCCAATCGCCGTCGAAGGCGGTTCCTGGCGATGCCATCTCGGCAAACAGCGGAGTGCTGTCGTCGACGCGCTTCGCTTCTACCGAGCCGCGAGCAGACTTCCAGCCGAGTTCGAAGCGATCCCCGCCGCGCGCGATGAGAGTTGCGGTGCGCAGCAGATAAACTTTCATGCCGGCGTAGGCGACCACGCCGGAATCCGCGATCGACACGCGGCGCATGCGGTTGTTTCCCGATCCGCCCAGCACAGCGTCTTCGGATTTGGTGGCGAAGTAGCGCGGGACGCGGTCTTCGATACGCTCGGCCAATTCGCGCACGGTGTTCTCGGTCCAGCGATCGAAGACGGAACCGGTGCGGAGCGCTCCTTTGAGAGCAGTGGCGGGCAGGTAGGGTCCGCTGGCGTTGGTCGCAAAAGTCGGGATGAATAAATCCGCCGCCGGGGCGCGTTCATAGAACGGAATCGAGCTCGCGTGTTCGAAGGGCAGACGGCGGCCTGCGAAATTCTGGGCGAATCCTCCCCATGACGCGAAGTCCAGCTTGTCGGCCTTCTTGAGCTGCGCGAGGTAGCCTTCCAGGCGAGGGCCCTTGGCGAGCAGACGGAAAATGCGCCGCTGGTCGAGCACGTTGACGTGATCCTTCCACACCATGTAGTCGATAGGCGCCAGCTTCTGCCCGTCGCCGACCAGCGTGGGGGTGAGGCAGGTGACGCGGTACTTCATGCCGGAACCTTCAGGGGCACCGGCAACGACAGTGCGAAACCGGCGCGATAGACCGGATGCGCGAAGCCATCGGGCGCGACATTGGCGGCAGCCCCACGCGGCGGAGCGGAGGAGACCAGCACGGAACCCTCGGCCACCATGCGGGTGCTCTTCTTCATTTGCCCCCAGCCGGATTCGCTTTCGACGCGGCCACCGCGCGTGGTGAGCGAGTAGTCCCCGCGCTGCCAGTTGACGGCGTCGCTGGCGGCGGGATGGAACAGTGACAACATCCAGTGGCCCGTTTCTCCTTCGGCCGGAGCACCCAGGAGCGCAGGATTATCGCGGAACTCGGGCGTCTGCGACCGTCCCCACCCGCGGGAGCGCTCGCCGCCGAATCCAGAATCGGCGAGCAGGCGGATGGCGGCTTTGACGCGCTCGCTCCATGCTTCCTGCGCGGCGTCATCGGTAAATTCGGCGATGAACCAGAATCCGCTGCCGGTGGTGAATTCGAGGCACGCTACGGAGTGCGGGGTCGCGGCGTCTCCGCCACGATCTACTGCCGCGCTGGATCGAACCGCAGCCCGGAACAGTGTGGAACCGGCGGTAGCGGTCGCGGGCATGAGGCATTCGCTCTCGCCGTCGACGGTCCAGGCATCCTCACTCGGCGGCTTACCGGCAAGCAGCGATTCGACTACGGCCAAGGGCACGAAGCGCGCGCCTTTCCAACGAATCTTGGACGACGCCGGGGGCGGCCACAGGTGTTGCGGCGGCACCACATAAAGAGTCTCGTTGTGAAACGGGAAGCAGGAACTGAAGCGCACGGCTGGTTCGCGGCCGTGATCGATGGCCCGCGCGGTCGCGTCCAGCCATTCCTCCAAGGCGCCGAGACGCGCCATCGCGCCGCAGACAGCGGAGTAGAGCGCGTCGCTGTGGTAAATGCGCTCCACGCGATCGCGATCGCCGGAATCAGGACCGATGCGCCACGGCCCGCTGGCCCGCAGGCGAACCAAAACAGAGGGCATGCTTAACTCGCCAGTTTTTCGCCGAAGGAAGCGTCGTTGGCCAGCGCCTGGACCGCCGTCAGATCCGCGGCCGACGCTAATTCCGTTTCCGCGCCGCCGGTCGAGTAGAAAGTACGATTACGCCAGACCAGCTTGAGGTTCGCGAAGCGCACGCGTCCGCTGCCGCGTGAGCCGCCGCCGCCGAGGGCGTCGTCTTCGAGCAGGCGCAGCCCTTCGATCAGCCGCGCGGCCAACGCTTTGTCTTCCTCGCACAGCACATCCAGCACCATGCGCACGTGGAAGCGCGCGCCGGCGGGAACCCGCTCCAGAGTGCGCGGGTTGGCCTGCGAGGTGATACGGTCGATGGCGTTCTCGCTCTTCACTTCGGTGATTTCGTCGTCCAGATTCTCCCGCATCTGCGCGGTGATGCTAGCGGTGTCCAGCGGGGCGTCGTAAATCGCCAGGCGCGCCGGAGTGGCTGCGCGAGTGTCGAGCGCTTCGCCCGCGACGCGGTCCATGCGTCCCGGATTGCGGCCGAATAGCAGGCAGATTTCGTCATCGGGGCGGTCGCTCTGATGAATGCGGACCTCCTGCCCTTTGCGCTTGGACAGATACACCAGCTCCGCGGGCGTGGTCAGGCCGAGCGCGTTTTCGAGCAGCGAACGGATGCGGCCGCGCAGCGAGCTGCCGGGTATATAAGGAAGGCCGAAGGCATCCTTGACCACCGGATTATCCGCGCCGCCGATTTCGAGCGATCCCTTTCCGGCGCCGATGTGCAAACCCGTCTCGCAGTGCAGCTCGCCCGACAGAATCAGCTTGCCCACCAGTTGTAACTGTGTCTGGGCGGTGTGTGTGCTCATAATCCTCTTGGTCTTCTATTCGTTATACGCGACAATGGCTTCGAATAAATCTTTGAAGCGCTCGTAGCCGCGGGCGTCGTTGCGGCGGGTGACCTGCAACAGCAGGCGCTCCAGCGCATCCAGGCTGCGTAGCGAATGGCGCGCAATGGTATAGGCCAGGCGCGCGCGCAACATGACGAAGTGATGCTGGCGTTCGCCCTCGGGAGCGCGCACCGCCCGCCGCACCGCATTATACAGCCGGCGCAACTGGCTCTTGGTGCCGGAATCCATGTCGCGCATGCGGGCTACGACGGCGTGGGCCTGGTTATCCAAATACAAACTGTCGGAGATCAGTTTTTCCAATTCGATTTCCGGAGCCATCTCGAAGGGACGGCCGCCACCGGGTCGGTCACCGCGCCTGTCACCTCTGTCGCCGCCGGGACGGTCACCATGAGGCCGATTGCCGGGGGGACGGTCGCCGCGTTCACCACCTCGAACCTCACGCCGCTCACCGCCCGGCGCGCCACGCTCCGGACGAGGCGGACGTTCTTCGCGCCGCTGCTGCCCTTGCCCCTGCGGACGCTGACCCTGGGGACGGCCCTCCGGCTTGGGAGACGACTGTTTCGGCGCTTCTGTCGCCTGCACCGGCGTCTCAACCGCTGCCTCTTCTGCAGCAGCCGCCGGTGCTGGAGCTTCCGGTGCGGCCGGCTCCGGCGCGGGCGTCTCCGCCACTAAGTTCACTTCCGGTTGCACATCATCAGACATTCAGTTCTTCCTTTACGCTTCCGCTGACAATCTCGCCCATTCTAGCGCTACTCGGCCGGCCGGGCGTAGCTTCACGGTGACTGCGCTTCTGCCGATCAGATCCGCGATCAGCGCGCTGCGCGCCTTCTGGTAGTCGCCGCGTGCGGGTCCGGAAAACGGCCGCGCGGCGCTCAGGATGCGGCGAATGCGTCTATGATAGCGCCAGGGCCGCTCGCCGCCCATCTTGCGCGCCTGCCGCTTGGACATTTTCGACTGTGTCTCGCGGTAGATCCCGCACAGATCCTTCAAGTATTGCGCGGAGACTCCGAAATCCGTCACCATGCGCAGCAGCAGATCCTTCAAATCGGCTGCATCGCTAAACTGCTTCCATTCAAGGGTGCGGCCCAGCAGCCATATACAATCCTTGTCGGCCGACTTCGCCGCTTCCAGTCGACGGCCGGCTTCTTCAAATACCGATCCGAGCGATGCGTCCTCGGCGGGTGCGAGCGCCAGCGCCATGGTGATGGTCTTGCCTTCGGGGCCGGCGAAGTCGGTCAAGTTGGCTTCGGTGAAGCGGCGGAATAGACGCTCCATTTCGCGCGCAAGGCCGATGAGGGCATCCCAGGCGCCGTACACCGCGAAATCGTCGCCTCCGGAGTAGATCACCGTCACTTTGCGCCAGAACTCCGGCATGGAGCACAGCACTTCGAGTTCGCCGGCGAAAAATTGTTTGTACATCACGGAGAGCTGGATGTGCTGTTCGATGCTCTCGGCGCGGCGGATGCGGATGCTGAAATTGTCCACGTCGCCGCGAAGAACGCCCCAAGTGCCGAGTCCGGCGGCGCGGGATGCCAGCGTCGTGGTGGAAGCCGGCTCGGTGCCCGCATCATTGGGCGCGGCATGGCGTGCAAAAGGCAGAGATTCCTGCGAACCGGTGAGGCTCCAGACGTGTTTACCTTCGCCGACCCCGACTTTGCTATCAGAAACGATGATGCGGCCGGGTGTTTCGGGCGACCAGCCAACGCTTTCCGCGTCGCGCAGCTTCCAGCCAAGTTGGCTGGCAAAATACAGTTCCGCGTCGCTGGCCGAATCGCGGGCGCTTAGCGCGAAATCTTCGAGCGTTAAGCCGGCCGCAGGCGTGCCGCGCAGCAGGCTCATCTGATCGTGCAAGCGCTTGCGGACGTCGCTCCAGTCGCCCAGATTCTCGGTGACACTCCAGATTAGTTTCACGACGCCGTCACTCAGCGCCGCGATTTCACGGGCGGCGGCTTCCAGAAACGCATCCGCCGACGCGCGCACTTCCTGGGGCAACAGAATCAGGAACTGGCCGCCGCCGCTGGAACCAAGCAGAATTTTGGCCAGCCCCAGTTCCGCGAGCAAAGCGCGGGGTAGGATCTCGCCCAGCAGGCTGACCCAGTGGGAGCGGCCCGTGAAAGCGTGATCGCGCTCCCCGCCAGCCGGCGCCAGCAGGAAGTTCTCGACACCCAAAAGCTTTCCTTGAAGAAAAATCTGCACTGGTGATCCCTAAAAGCGAAACCCTCACTGTATCATGCCCCGCAAACAGCATGACGGACTCGAAATGGTCTATATC
>DATJEI010000316.1:0-14327 GCA_035496735.1 Bryobacteraceae bacterium
GACGATATCGATCGCGCCAATGAGCAGGCCGCCAATTCCCTGCTGAAGACTCTGGAGGAGCCGCCGCCGCACCTGGTCCTGATCATGACCGCGCGCAATCCTTATGATTTGCTGCCGACGATTCGCTCTCGCGCCGTCCCGTTTGGACTGTCACGGCTGACTGACCCGGAGATGCGAGCCTTCGCTGCCGCCCGCCAGTTGGATCATGCCGAGCGCCGCTTGCGGCTGGCTGCAGGTTCGCCGGGCATCGCGATATCGCTTGATCTGGAGACTTACGACCGCCGCCGGGATGCCATGCTGGCGCTACTGCGCGTCGCCAGCGGCCTGGAGCCCTTTGGGACCTGGCTGAAACATTCCGATTCGATTGCAGCGCGCCGCACCGAGAAACTGGATTCCTATCTGGAAGTGCTGTACGTGCTGCTCGAAGACGTATTGCGCGCGGCTAACGGCGTGACGCCGCTACGCAATGAGGATGTGCGGGGACAACTGGAGCCGCTCGCCCGCCGCGTATCGTTCGATTGGCTACGTTTGGCCGTGGCGCGAGTAGACGAGATGGCGCTCCTGGTGCGGCGCAACATACAGAAGTCGATTGCGCTTGACGCGTTCGCCGCAAAACTGCGCGGCTAACGGACCCAGCCCGGCTCGACGTAGGCAAAGAACAATGTCAGCAGGCCCATCAGGCAAACCAGGAACACGCTGTGCCGCAGCGTAAATCGCAGCAGTTTCGATTCTTCGCTGCGCGCCATGCCGGTGGCCGCGGCCGCCACTGCGATGCTCTGCAAGCTGATCATCTTGCCTAACACGCCGCCCGCGGAATTCGCCGAGGCCATCAGTGCGGGATTCAAGCCCAAGCTGGTACCCGTTACTACCTGCAAGGTTCCAAACAGCCCGTTGGCTGCGGTATCGCTGCCTGTGAGGAAAACGCCGAGCCATCCGAGCAGCGCGCTGAAGAACGGGAAGGCAACTCCCGTCGCCGACATGACCAGCCCCAGCGTGGCGGTTTGTCCCGAGTAGTTCATGATGTACGCGAGAGCAAGCACGCTGGCAATCGTGAGCAATGGTAGAGCGAGCTGGCGGGCCGTGGCTCCGAGTACCTTAAAGAATCTTGCCGGACTCACGCGCAGGATGATGCACGACGCAAATACCGCGAACAGGCACGACGTTCCCGCGGCGGATAAAAGGTTTAGCGTGTAAGTTGCCGCATAGGGTGCAGGCGCAGGCGTAATAGGCGGCATGCGCTGAACCATGTTATGCAGACCCGGCCAGGGGATGATGACCGTGACCTTATCCAAGATCGCCTTGGTGCTGGCGTTCCCCCATATCAACACGAAGATCACGAGCATCAGATATGGACTCCACGCCAGGAAGACCTCGCCGGGTGTATGGCGCGAAGCAACGCGCTCATCACCGCGTTCGCCGGGCGGGGTCCAGAACTTCAGCAACAGCAGCATCGCGCACATCGCGCCGACCGCGCTGAGGATGCCGGTGAGTAAGGGGCCAATATAAGTCGAAACCACCAGTTGGATGCCCGAGAATGCCAAGCCGCACACCAGAGCCGCGGGGAGCGCCGCACGCAAAGCCGGCAAGCCGCCCATGACCAGCATCAAATACGACGGCAGGATCAAGGAAAAAGGCGCGCAGAGGCGGCCGACATCCGCCGAAAGGGCTTCCAGGGGCAGCTTGGTGACTCCGCCCAGCATGACAATGGGAATGCCGATGGAGCCGAACGCGACTGGCACTGTGTTCGCCAGCAGGCAAATGCTGGCGGCGAAGAACGGCTCGAATCCCAGACCAACCAGCATGGCGGCGGCGATGGCCACCGGGGTGCCGAATCCGGCGGCTGCTTCGATGAATCCGCTGAAGCAGAACGCGATCAGCAGAGCCTGCACGGGACGGTCCTTGGTGATGTGCCCCAGCGAATCCTTGATGATTTCAAACTTGCCGGTCTCGACCGTGATCCGGTAAAGCAGGATCGCGGTGAATACAATCCAGCCGATGGGCAGAATGCCGTAAGCCGCTCCGTAGAGGGCCGAACTGATGGCCAGCGAGAACGGCATGTGATAGGCGGTCACCGAGACGATCGCGGACGTGACAAATCCGCTCATAGCCGCGACCCAGGCGGGTTTGCGGAACACGCCGAGAACCACCAGAACTACAAATACCGGCAACACCGCAACCAACGCGGAAATTTCGAGACTACCGCCAACAGGATCGTAGGTTTGTGGCCACATGGTCTTGTATTATACTCGACCAGTCCAGTTTGCGGTAACTAAATCGCCAGAAAAAACGCACTAGCCCTCATTGCGCGAGGATTCCATTTTTAAGCGCTCAACTACCCCTCCGGCTGGCTAGAGGGACACGGCGGGGCGCTAGGCCTTGGCGGTGGCGGCCTTCTTTATCTCGATGCCAGCCATCTTTTCGACGAAGGTCACGATGGCGGAGTGATCCAGACTGCCCTTCCCGTCATTCATGAGGGCCATCAACTGGTTCTGCACTGCGCCGGTTAGCGGCAAGGAGACCTTCATGGATTCGGCCGCCAAGAGTGCGTTGCGCAGGTCCTTCTGATGGAGCGCGATGCGGAAGCCGGGCTGGAAATTGCGCGAGATCACCATTGGCGCCTTGGCATTCAGGACCGTGCTGCCTGCCAGACCGCCCTTGATAGCGTTAAACACCACTTCAGGATCGAGACCAGCCTTGGTGGCTAAAGTCAGGGCCTCGCCCATGGCGGCGATGTTACAGGCCACTATGATCTGATTGGCGAGTTTGGTCACGTTGCCCGCTCCGACGGGTCCGGTAAGCGTAACGGAGGCGCCCATGTTCCTCAGGATGGGCTCGATCTTCTCAAATGTCTTGGCATCGCCGCCGACCATAATGGCCAGCGTACCCTCGATGGCTTTGGGCTCGCCGCCGCTCACGGGTGCGTCCAGGAACTCGACGCCCTTTGCCGCGCACGCCGCGCCCACTTTCTGCGCCACCACGGGGCTGATGGAGCTCATGTCGACGACCGTCGAGCCCTTCGCGGCGCCCTCCAAAATCCCTCCGGGACCAAGCACCGCGGCTTCCACCTCGGGTCCGTCGGGAAGCATGGTGATGATTACGTCTGCCTGCGACGCGGCTTCCTTACTGCTCTTCGCGGCGGTTCCACCAGCCGCTACTACATCAGCGACGGGAGCCGGCGCGACGTCAAAAACCACCACTGAATGTCCCGCCTTGAGCAGGTTCTTCGACATGGGCTTGCCCATGATTCCGAGTCCGACAAATGCAATCTTAGCCATGGTAAATTCCCTTCCTTGTTTGCGTATGAGTTCGAAAGCGCACGGTCAGACACTCGCTCTATGCGAGGGTTCTGGGCACTTTGATTATTGTAAGCCCGGACGCGCGCGGATGCCAAGGACAGGGCTAGTTGGCGCTGGCGGGTTCTTCGGCGATATGATGCGCCTTGATGATCTCGTCGATCAAGAACAGGTCAGTGAGCAAGGCGCGAAGATGGATCGAAGCGTTCAGATTGTCGATTAACTGCGAACTGATGATGGGTTGGGCGAGCACGATTTCGATCGCGGCGAGCGAGTCCTGCGCGTCCCGCTCCACCACCCGTATGAAAGCCTGGTAGCGTTCGGGGTGCTCCAAGCCTTCCTGCTTGACGGCGTCGGCACAGACCTCAGAAAGGCCAGTGAGCGCGGTAGAGGCACGGCCCAGGAAGTCTCGGATCACTGCGCCTTTGCCAGCTTCACCGGGCAGACCCTGCCCGGCGAAGGCCAGCATGTACTCGTAGCACTCTTCAATAACGTCGCAGCGCGCCGCTAGTTCTTTGAACATTGATGATCGAGACGACCGCTATTTCGCCGCAGGGACTTTCCAGCGTTCTTGATCGTAATGTTCCAGGTAGAAATCACGATCCAGGTCGCCGCCGATCATCGACTTGGTAATCACGAACTTCTCCGGCCGGAGCGCGAAGTAGACATGGACCATGACCAAACCGATCAGACCCACGCCTGCGAGCCCATGCAGGATGTACATCATGCCCCAGGTCATGTCGCCGAAGAGGTAAGGATTCCGCGTGAAGAACGGAGTACGCACCCGCTTCATCATGAAGACGCCGGTCAAGGTAACTGCCAGGCCGGATAGCACGATGACCAGGTGGTACATCTTATTTTCAAACGGATACTTCCCGAACTTCCGTGGCTCCGGTGCGTCTTTCCCAGTGGCCCGCAGAAAGCGCCACTTGGCCTCTTGAATGTCTTCTTTGTCCGGCCAGATGGACCAGAAATCCATCCAGAAGGTCGCATGGAAGATATGGAAGATGATGGACGCCGTCAACACCAGACCGGCGATCCAGTGATACTCGACCCAGGCAAACGGATACCCCATGCGCGGGAGAAATGCCGTGATCAGGAGCGCGAACATGGCTACCGACATCACCCAGTGAAACAGGCGGGCGACCAGGCTATGCCGTTTGATCTTCGGCGGATACTGGGCTTCGAGCGCCGGAGAAATGCGCGCCGCGTGAGACGCCTTCGCGGCCACAAACTGCACGTAGATCGCGTGCACCATTAAGAATGCCAATCCGCCGATAGCGGCCACCCACATCAGGTAAAACTCGATGTGAATAGGTACGGTCTGCCCCCACGGATTGACTGCAGTTTCAATTAAGCCCACTTTGGTTCCTCCACGCCGCTAATTGCGCGCTTCACCAGGTTCCGCATGAGGGGAACCTTGTAGCCGTTGTACCGCAGAGGCTCGGCGCCCACGATAGCGAGCTTGCCGGCCATCTCGCCGGTGGCGACACTGCGAGGCTTACCGCGTACGGCATCCTCGACTGCCGTCAAACGCAGCGGCGTTGCCGCGGCGGCGTTCACTACGATACGAATCTTTTCGATGTTGCCGCCATTCACTACCATGGCAGAGGCAACATTCATCAGCGGGAAGTCCCACACCTGGCGGTCACGGACCTTCTCGAAGTAGAACTGCGCGCCGGCCCAGGTGGCCGGGATACGGATGGCCGTCAACAACTCGCCCGGCTTCAGTACGGTCATGTGGGTGATGTCGATGGCCGGGCCGACGAAGTAATCTTCGGCGTTGACCACGCGCTCGCCCTTGACGCTGCGAATCACCATCTGCGCTTCCAGAGCGATCAGCGCCGGAGCGCTGTCAGACGGGTTCACGGCCACGCAACGGTCGGCGTGCAGGATGGCGTGTTCACGATTGACGGCCGTCGGGGTATCCGCGAAGCAGATGTTGCCGCCGGCGCGATAGCACTTCCAGCCGCCACGATAATACCAGCAGCGCGCGTCCTGCGATACGTTGCCGCCGATGGTGCCCTGATTGCGGATCTGCGGCGATGCGGCCAGCTCCGCGCCCTGCGAAAGGATACTGAATTTTTCCTTCACGATGGGGTTGCGCACCACTTCGGTGAGCGTGGTCATGGCGCCGATCTCCAGGCCGCCCGCCACTTCTTTTATCCCGCGCAGCTCGCTGACCTGACTAAGGTCGATGACTACTTTGGGCCGCTTAATGCGGTCTTTCAGCCAGTCGAAACTGTCGAGTCCGCCCGCCAGCACCCAGGCGTCGCTGCGGTGCTGATCGAGCAAGCCCAGAGCGTCTCCAACGGTTGCCGGCTGGAAGAGCTCGAACGCCGGCATGATGTCGCGAATGATAGCCATATATTCAAGTCTCCTAAATGTGAGCCGTCAGGCCCTCTTCCATGGGGTGCCCAGCTTCGAGAGAAGCCAGAATTGTATCTGCCATTACCGGAGCGCGGCGGAAAACGTCGTCTCCCAGAGCGTCAGAAAGCGCGTTCAGAATCGCCATGCAGCCGGCGCCGACCGGAGGCTCGCCGATACCGCGCGCGCCGATCGGAGTTTCAGGATCCGGGATATTCACCGCATCCCACTTCATGTCCACCGGAACATCCAGGATTGTGGGCGGGCGGTTATGGTGGAACCGCTTGGCCAGCGGAACACCGTAATGCTGATCGTAAACCCACTTCTGCCCGAGCGCGTGACCCATTCCCAGCACCGAACGGCCGAGAACCTGGCCACCGAGAGCGTGCGGGTGGAGCACGGTTCCCACGTCGGCAACCGCCATGTAGTCCGTCACAGCGTACTTGCCGGTTTCAAGATCGACTTCCACCTCTGCGAAACCCGCCACGAAGGAGTGAGTCAGGCCGTCGCGCGGCATGGTGTCGCGAGCTACGGCCAGCAATCCCTGCCCGGCCAGCGCGGTAGCCGAAGCCGCCGTCATTTTGTTGATGCCCTTGGGCAGTTCGTGGCCATCGTAGATGCCGCCGAGTTCGATCGCCCGCTTGGCGGCCTGCGCGAGACTCATGCCCGCGCCACCTCCCTTGCGGAAGACGCGCTCGTTGGCGACCACGTAATCGTCCGGCTTCCCACCCAGGTCCTTGGCAGCAATCTGCTGCAGCTTCTGGATGGCATCGGTGGCGGTAATGTAGGCCGCCCGCGTCATGGCGTGGGTCGTCTGGCTACCACCCGAGGGGCAGGCCCAGGGCAGATTGCGACCAGTGTGGCCCCAAGCGATTTCAACTTTATCCCACGGCACGCCGAGCATTTCAGCCGCGACGCGATTGCAATCGTGCACGGATTCCGTACCCAGATTGCCGATGCCGCTCTGCACGTACATACGGCCGTCCGGCTTAATCACAAACAGTCCATCGAATCCGATGGACCCGCCAACGAAGGCGCTGGTGGCAACACCGATACCGCGCACTTTGGTGCCGCTGCGCTTGACTTGTTTCTTGCGCTCATCCCAGCTGAACAACTCACGCCCCCGGTCGAGCGCTTCGCGAATGAAGCTGCTGGTGATATAGGGCCGCTTCCCGCGTACCGGGGGGCCCACTTCGGCCTTGCCCGTCGGGGAATTGATCTTGTGAATCTCCACTGCATCGATGTTTAGCTTGCGCGCCGCCTTGGACAAAATCGGCTCCATCATCACGATGCCCTGGAACCCGCCCGGCTGGCTCTGCGAAACGCGAGGCGAAGTATTCGTAATCACGCTGACGCCGCGCATACGCATGGCCGGCGGCTGATACATAAGGGAAACGATGCGTCCGGAGGTCATGCCATCGCCCTGGGCGTCATACGATCCGTTGTCGCAGACCGTGTACATGTCGATGGCGGTGATCCGGCCGTCCTTGGTGAACCCGACCTTCATGCGGCCATGCACGCTAGGGCGCGCGCGTCCGATAAAGTGCTCTTCCTCGCGGCTGATCCGCATCATCACCGGAGCACCGACCTTTTTGGAAAGGATGCACGGGATGATTGCGGAAATTGAACTGGTGATCTTGCTGCCGAATCCGCCGCCAGTGTATTCACTGATGACCACCACGTCATCTGGACTCTTGATGTTCGGGCCTAACCAACGCGCGATCGCGGGGACCGTTTGCGCCGTGCTCTGGGTGCCGGTGTGAACGTAAACTTTCCCGTTCTGCCAGTACGCCATAGTGGTGCGGGTTTCAAGCGGCTGGTGGCTGGTGTTGGGCGAAACGAAGGTCTCATCCAGCACCAGGTCGGCCTTCTTCAGTCCCGCTTCCCAATCGCCGAAGGACCATTCTTCGGCAGGCTTGCCCATGGGCATCTGCCCATCCTTGGCGGCCGCGAAATCTTCTTCGGTCCATTTCAGTTCCTGGACCTGGGCCGCCGGCGGAAGTGGCGGCGGCTGGCCGGGCACTGCCTTGGGAGTTTCAGGCCGGATCCAGACGTTGCCTTGCACGCGCGCATTCGGCCCACCCGGGCGCAGACTCACGAAGGGATCTACCACATGCGGCAGACGCTCGTAAGTAATGTGAATCTTCTCGATGGCTTCGGCGCAAGTCAATTCGTCGACGGCGCACACCGCCAGAATCGGCTCGCCCTGATACATGGGCTCCATCGTAAGGCTGCGGTCCGCCAGCTTGTTAGCCGGGATGACCTGGCCCAGATCGGTCATGCCGTCGGCGGGAGCCGGAAGGTCGTCCGCCGTCAGAATCGCCTTCACGCCTGGCATCGCCAGAGCTTCGGAAGCGTCGATGCTGACCACCCGTGCATGCGGCATGGGGCTCAGCAGCAGCCTGGCGAACAGCATGCCGTCGACACGATAGTCCTCGGCATATTTTGCCTTTCCCGTCACTTTGGCGACCAAGTCCGGGGTTTGGTAATTCTTTCCAACCAGCTTGTGGGTAGATTCGATCGGAGTGGTCTTGGCTGCTGGCATGTTAGCTTACCTTCCTTAAGTTCTCGGCGCCCTTCATCAGAGCAGTGAGGATCTTGTCGTAGTCCTGACACCGGCACAGGTTGCCGGAAACACCGTGAGCCAGCTCGGCCCGCGTCGGCGAGGGATTCACTTTCAGGAACCCAACTGTCGCCATGACGAAGCCCGGCATGCAGAAGGCGCACTGGAAGCCTTGCTCGTCGACCACGCCCTGCTGGACCGGGTGAAGCTTGCCGTTCGCACTAGCCAGGCCTTCAATGGTGACGATGTTCTTTCCGCGTGTCGTGTGGGTCAAGATCGAGCACGAATAATGGGGCACATCGTCGATCAGGACGGTGCATGCTCCGCATTCCGAGCGGTCGCAGCCCAGCTTCGAGCCGGTGAGACCTAGTTTATAGCGCAGCGTGGTGTTGAGGGTTTCCTGCTTCATCACATCCACGCGCCGCTGCTGTCCATTGACATTGAGAGTGACCAGACGCTCGACGGAGCCCGCCGCCGACTGTTGCGCCCGCACGGTGGACGTACGGAACAGGTAAGCGCCAGACGATGAAACGGCGCCTGCCGCAATCACGCCTTTTATCGCACTGCGTCTAGAGATCCCTTTGGGGGCGTCTTCCATATTATTCTTATCCGCCATAATTTAGATCACCTCGATGGTCGCACAGCTTAGGCCGTGCAACGCTGTTACGTGAATCGTGTTTACGCAAATCATGCTTTATGCAAACCTGGCTTTATGCCAACCTGCCGGGGCGAACCCGTTCGTGCGAAACAATGTTACGCGATCAGATGTCATGCCGTCAACGATCGAATGGCCAGTATCTCTGCAACCAGAATAGCTTGCTCCGAAAACGGAAGACGCGGATCAAGTCACAAAGTTAGTTGGCGTCAATACGGGAACAATTATACACCCTCGGGTAAAAGCCGCAAGGGGGGTCGGGAAAAGATTTAGGTCCCGTCGAGAGGGGATATGAGAGAGGTTTACGAACATGTTTCAGGAGGCTCTTAGGTTAGCGAGTCCAACGGGTTTTTCTGCCCCGGACTAATGTCAACGCCAGGAAAAGCGCTGGCTTACCCACCGTAAGCGGCTTTCGTCTGTGCCATCGATCGGACAGAGAATATTACTGATCTGATTTGTAGCCAAGTTCACTATCTGAATATTGGAGGTTCGAGCGTTCGCGAACAACAGATAGCGGCCGTCGGGTGACCAGCGCAATCCACGCCGGATTACGCTGCCAGACAAGAGATCCTTGTTCTTGCTGCCGTCGGGACTAGTTAGGCTAGCCCGTCCATTCATATCTCGATAAGCGATCCAATCGCCCTTGGGTGACCACGTTGGGCTGGTACCCCGGACTAACAGCCTGCTGGAGCCAGTCTGCAACGAATAGATGTAGATCTTTTTGTCTTCATCGTAAACCAGCTCGTTTCCAGACGACGACCAACCGAAGCTATCCGGGTAGCTCCGCTCTTCCAGCGCAATTAGATTGCGGATGTGGCCGTCGGAAGTGAGGAGATTGATTCCACGGTTCTTGGGAAATGCAAAAGTACCGATAAACGCCAACTTTTGACCGTCAGGCGAAATCTCAGCGGCTATCGCGCCAATCGAACGAACGCCCGGCGCGAACCGAGCCTGCGGTACGCCGTTAGAGGAAACGATCTCGATGGCATCGTGGGAAGCTGGATCTCTGGCACTGGATGTTTCAACCAACAAAGCGTCTCCGCTACGCGTTACACCTACCACGACGTCACCAACCCTACTCAGATCTAAGCGCACAAGGTCATATTCCTGTGCGTATGCTCCGTGGACATACCCGTAGCCCTCAATTTGAATTAACCCAAGCCCGGACAGAGCGAGGTCATGTAATGTTGGTCGATCTCGCACGCAGGTTTGGGCTAAGGAATGAACCGAAAATATGCCCAATATAGCTAAAGCCGAGTACACTGAAATCCGTCTCCGGTGGCTCATCCAAGCTAACCTATCTGTCCGCTCCCCCGGCGCTTGCACCAACTCCTGCTTAAGAGCCCTTGGGTTGGCCGAGGACTTCTTCGTCGATACTAAAGGACCAATCCAAATTCTCGGAAGTAATGACCAAGTAGTAGTAGCGGGGATCTTCAGTAACATACGCGACACCCTTGCCGTTGCCCTTGTGCTCGAGGCCCAGGGCGATGGGGCGTCCACTCACCGCGCTGTTCACCATAAGGAGCAGCGTTCCGGTACTGGGCGTAGTGTCGCCCTTGGTTTCCCACTTGATGCGCCATTGGGTGCTCTCGATATTAAAGGACTCGGTCTGCGTGCTGCCCCGACCCGAGAAGTCCGCTATATGGCGCCAGCCTACGAGGGGCGTCTCGGGTTTGGCCGGCGCGGAGTTGCACGCCGAGAGGAAAAGTACTGGAACCAGCAGCGCCGCCGTGAGGGCGAACCTTAACGCAATGCCGCGGGGCGTGGTTTGAATCATGAAGGCGGGCTCTCTCTTATGATAATCCTGCCCGCCGAGGCCGTGCGTCCGTAGCCAGTACGCGATCGACCCATTAGGAATGACAGGCCATAGGGCCTGTACTACCGGTCCTCTTGGACCCTGACGGCTGTCCGCTGCGCATTGCGATCGCGCACCAGCCCTGCGATAAACCAGGCTGCGCCGCCGCCGATGACGATGAACATAAGCCATCGCAAGAGACTTGCCCACAGGGCCGCGTCGAAGGCCGGCATTTCGATGTGATACTTGCTCAGCACTCCCCAACGGTCCATCATCCAATGCCAGGCGGTATGCGCCACCAGCGCGGATAAAATGATGGTGCCCGTGCGTTCCGCCACCGCATAGCGGAAAAGAAGTTCGAGCGCGGGGATCAGCATCGCCAGCACCAGCAGTTGGCCCAGCTCGACGCCGATGTTAAACGATAACAGCGAAGTCAGCATATGTGACCCTGCCAGCTGCAGCGTCTGCCGGAGCGCAAAGGAGAAGCCGAATCCGTGCACCAGTCCGAAGCCGAATGCAATCATCCAGCGGCGTGTTACGGTGGCGCCGCCGACGATATTTTCGAGCGCCATGTAGACGATGGAAACTGCGATGAGAGTTTCGATCAGCGGCGGGAACCATGACGCGTCGGGCGCGAGATTATACGCGGACGCGATCAGGGTGATGGAGTGCGCCACCGTGAAAGCAGTCACCACCGGGATCAGGGCCCGGAATCTCCGGAACGGGATGACCAGGCAAAACAGGAACAGCAAATGATCGGTTCCGTCCAAAATATGTCTGAATCCGAGATCCACAAATCTCCCGGCCGCCTGATACCACTGCGGGTCCAGCCGAACCAATCCAGGATCGCTGGTGAATTCGAACGCCCGAATCGTGCCGTTGGGCAGCACGTAGCTGAGCACGGTGACTACATTGAGGCCCAAACGGTTCAGGCCGCCGGGGGCAATGGAAAATCTGGATCGATCGGACTGGATGGGATATTCAAACAGGACGTCCAACATCACCTGGTCCCAGAACACGTTGTTATCGAGCTCCGGGCCGGTGACGTGCGCCATGGCTGCGTCGTAGGCCGTAAAGGACCGGTCCGACGGCAGCGACAACAGCACCTTGGCTACGCGCGGTTTGGGCAGGACGGTGTTGTTCTCGTAGAGGTCTATGAAGTCGGAGATCCACAGTGTGGCGGCATCGGGAAGCAACGGGCCGGTGCGCTCGATATCCAGAAAGCCTTCTTTCCCGCGGACCGGGAAATCGACGTCGCGCATGGCCTTCAAGGGTACGCGGACCAGCAAACGCAGCCGGTCGCCGGTGGGTTTCAGAAACGCCTGGACGGTCACGTCGTTCGGGATGTCGTGAGCGCGGAGGAGGCTTGGCGTGACCAGCAGAACTGCGACGATAGCCCCGGTCGCAGCCAGCCCCCGCCGACGCCAATTACCCAAGAGATCGAGCATACTTCTCGCTCATGACCCGAGCGCCACGATTCTATTTGGCAGCGCCGTCCTTTGGCACGTGCAGCGATATGATCACCAACGTGTCCTCGATCTCGGTGAAGGAATGGGGGGTATTTTCCGGAACCAGGAGCCACGCTCCTTTACTAATATGCTGGGCCGTGCCGCCATCAACGGCGCTACCCTGCCGATTTGCGGCGTTGGTCCGGTGCTCATCGCGAAGGTGCCCGCCCATGGTTAACTTGGCGGCGCCTTGGACCACGTAGATGATTTCTTTATCCTGCTCGTGAACGTTGGGAGGGGTATCGATTCCGTGCACGCGGTATTCCAGGCTCGCGTGATAAGGGGGAAACGCCCACAGCGGTTGGACGAAGTTCCCTTGATCGGGTTTGCGTTCAGCTTTCGCCTTGGCGATCATGGCGGTCAATTTTTCCGTGTTGTAGAACACATCAAAGGGCGATCCGGCGCTCAGCGCGGCGGCGGACACTAGCAGCGCCGCGGTACCCAACAATATCCTGCCTGAAATTCGCATGTCTTTCTCCTCAGGTAAGTGTATCAGCGATCGAATCGGCAGGGTGGATCGCAAATAAAACCGGGGGCCTGACTGGCCCCCGGAGTCTAGCGAATTAAATCATCCCGCGATCAGTGGACGGTTACTTTTTGGTCGGCCAGGGCACACCTTGATCTGCTTTCGCAGGCCCCATGCCTTTGTACTCGAACTTCTGGACGCGCTGTCCACGATAGGTTTCCGTGGTGAAGATGTTGCCCTTCGAGTCGGTCGCGATACTGTGCACGGCGTAGAATTGACCGGGCTGGCGTCCACCGTCGCCGAAGCTGCTGACTACCTGAAGCGTTTGGCGGTCGAGGATGTTAATCCGCTCGTTGGCGCCATCGGCAACATACAGGAATTTCTGTTGGGGGTCTTTGGAGAACGCCACATCCCACACCGATCCGTCGCCCAGCGTGTTCTTGTCGAAGAACGCTTCCTTCACAAAGGACCCGTCGGTCTTGAACACCTGCATACGGTCGTTCACGCGGTCACAGACATACACGAACCCGTCGTCGGAGACATCGGCGCAGTGTACCGGGTTGCGGAACTGCTGCGCGATTGGCGCCTTCGGATCATAGTTGCCGAGGTTCGTATCGTCGGGCTTGTGGCCGTAGGCGCCCCAATACCGCTTAAACTTGCCGGTGGTGGCGTCGAACACAATCACGCGGCGGTTCCCGTAGCCGTCGGCAACGTACAATTCATCGGTCTTCTTATCGATGAAGAGTTTGGCTGGCAGCCGGAGGTTTGCCGTGTCGTTGCTGCCTTTGCTCATGCCGGGCTTGCCGATTTGCATCAGGAATTTCCCGTCCTGCGTGAACTTGAGCACTTGGTTATCGTGATAGTAGCCGCCCGCCGATGTCTGGTCTTCCATCGGCGTGCCTTCCTTCTTCTTGCTGGTGGCGCCGGGAGGCGTGCCGCGGCCATTGCCGCCGATCCAGACGTTCCCTTTGTAATCGACGGTGATGCCGTGGTTCGACAGCGGCCAGTCGTAGCCTTGGCCGGGGCCACCCCAGTGATTCAAGAGATTGCCTTCTTCGTCGAATTCGAGAACCGGCGGGGCGGCGATGCAGCAGCGAGCGCTATTCGTCGCGAGGTAGGTTTCCTTGGCTTCGAGCGAGCCGGCGCGATGGATGATCCAGATATGATCGTTCGAATCCACCGATACGCCGATCGTGTTCCCGATTACCCAATGGTTCGGCAGCGGCTTCGGCCACAGCGGATTCACTTCAAATCTTGGCGCCTGTCCTCCAGCGGCCGCCGCCACCGCGCGCCTTTGGAGCACAGCAGAGCCGACACCGAGCGCTGCGACGACTGCAACCAGGCCTGCTCCCACCTTGAGCTTATGCGTCATAACTATCTCCCTTCGAGCATTGCTGCCGATCTTGTTCTCAAGAACCTTGGACACTATACACGATTTTGCTGGCGGGGACCAGCGTCTTTGCGGCACCTTGTGGCACCTGGGCGAGTCGTGGGTCAGTTTGAAATCCCTGGTGTTTCGGATTCTGGGCCCGCCGATTGACCGTGCGAGAATGAGCGATACTTAGCTGGCAGGAAAGTCAGCCGCAGGAAAGACAGCCGTGTGAAAGATATGAGAAATGCCGCGTTACTCGTCGCTTTCCTCACCATCGCCGTTGGCGTGGTGGGCATCGTTTCCCCCGA
>DATJEI010000317.1:0-14492 GCA_035496735.1 Bryobacteraceae bacterium
GTGGCCCTCAAAGCTCGCCTGGATCGCGGCGACAAGTTCCAGTTCATCGACGTGCGCGAGCCCAACGAATATCAGATCGCCAGCATTCCCGGAGCCAAACTGATCCCACTGGGCGATCTGCCTAAGCGCGTGGGAGAGCTCGATCCCAATACCGAAGTGGTGGTCCATTGCAGATCGGGGGCCCGCAGCGCGAAGGCCTGCGATTTTCTGCGCCAGTCGGGCTTCAAGAACGCGAAGAACATGCTCGGCGGTATTTTGGCGTGGAGCGATAAAATCGACCCGTCGGTTCCCAAATACTGAGGAGTGGCAACTTCTTCATGGAGCCCAAATCAACCGGGCGCCGGGTTCGCCAGCCGCGAAGAGCGCATCGAAGCCGCGCTGTGGACTTTTCGTGAACAGTTCGATTTCGAACGCGTGCTGACCAAAGATGAAGAAGAGGCTATCCTTGTTTTCGGCGCCTTCGGGGTTTGAGTTGTCTCACTCATACCGCAGCGCAATCAACGGATCGATGGTGGTTGCGCGCCGAGCCGGGATGTAGGCGGCCCCCAGCGCAACCGCGGCGAGTATCCCGGCCACAAGACCAAAGGTTGTGGGATCGGCGGCTTTCACGCCAAATAACAAGCTCGCGATTAAACGCGTCAAGCCCCACGCCAGCGCCAGGCCCAAGACCACTCCGCAGACCGCTAGCTTTGTTCCTTGCGCCATCACTAAACGCAGTACATTGCTCCGATTCGCTCCGAGTGCCATACGGATGCCTAGCTCCTGAGTTCTCTGCTGCACGGCATAAGACATCAGGCCATAGATCCCAATGGCTGCCAGCACCAGCGCGACTCCCGCGAAGATGCTCAGCAGCAGCATATTGAAACTCTGCCGGGAAACCGTATCGGCAACCACCTGCTCCATCGTCCGCTCCCGCGAAATGGGAATCTGCCCGTCCACCGCGCGCAGTTCCTGCTCCACCGGAATGCGCAGCGTCATGGGGCTCGCCGCAGTGCGAATCGCCCACGAAAGCGGGATGACACTGTTCGCCAGCGTCGTTAAGCCCTCGGGGACTTGGCTCTGCGGGATGTACATCACGCCGACATCGGCTTTCTTCAATCCGTTTTCGCGCACCGTGCCCACGATGCCGACGATCTGCCGGGGTGGATCTTCGAACTGGGGTCCCATTCCTTTGCCGATGGTGATTACCTGGCCGATTGGATCTTCGTTTTTCCAATAGTGCTTTGCCATGGCCTCATTGATGACCACGATCCGGCTGGCGTTGCCGGTGTCGGTCTCGCTGAATACCCGCCCACGCAAAAGCGGAATCTTGAATACCTGGAAGTAGTGCGGCGAAACGCTGCGCCACTGCTCGTCTCCGTTGTAATCGCCCTTGGCCGGAGGCTTGCCTAAAATCGTGAACGGCAGATCGACGCCACCCTCGATGGGAAGCACAATTGACGTTGCCGCCGCCTCCACGCCGGGAATCGCTTCGATACGCTGGACAGATTGATTAGTGAAGTTGACGACCTTCGCGGTGGTGGTGTACCTGCCGCCCGCGAGAGAAGTCTGCAGGGTTAGCACGCCGCGCGGCTCGATACCCGACTTCGCGCTCTGTAAGCCCGCAAAAGTGCGGATCAGCAGCGCCGCTCCCACCAGCAGCACCAGCGCCAGCGCCACTTCGCTCACCACCAAAAGCGACCGCACGCGATTGTGTTTCAAACCGGTTCCGGAGCGGCCGCTCGATTCCTTCAGATGCGACGACAAGTCTGCGCGCGATGCCTGGAGCGCGGGAAAAGTTCCAAAAAGCAACCCGGTTAGCAACGCCGTGCCCATCGTGAAGGCGGCGACCCTCCAGTCCAGCAGCGGGATGCTTGCGTGATTCCCGGCTGCATTGGTAAGCCGCGGAAGATTCCCCGGTACCAGAGCCAGCAGTTCGCGTACGCCCCACGCTCCTAGCCCGAATCCCACTACGCCGCCCAAGGCTGCCAGCACCATGCTTTCGGTCAGCATCTGGCGAACCACGCGCCCCCGGGTCGCACCCACCGCCCCGCGAATCGCCAGCTCGCGTTGCCGCACCGAGGCGCGCGCCAGCAGGAGGCTTGCGACATTGGCGCAAGCGATCAGCAGCACCAGCCCGACCGCTCCGCTCAGCACCAGCAGCGCCGTTCGCACATCGCCCACCATGGCGTCGCGCATCGGAATCACGGCCACGCCTTCGTTGCGATCCATCCACTTGGGATAATCTCTGCGAAACTGTTCCCCGGCAGCGGTTATTTGTGCCTGGGCCGACGCCCGCGTGACACCCGGTTTCAGGCGGCCCGCCACCCACAAGTAGTGACCCTGGTTGGTGCTTTCAGGATCGGCCTGCATGGGGAGCAGCACGTCCGCCTCGGGCTGGGATTGGAATCCACGCGGCAGCACCCCAACGACCGGGAACGGCGAGCCGTTGAGCAGAACCGTGCGTCCTATGACGCCTCGGTCTCCGCCGAATCGCGACTGCCACAAGCCGTAGCTGATCACTGCCGCCTGCGGTCCTTTCGGCAGATCCTCCATATCCGTGAAGCCGCGGCCGATTACCGGCGATCCGCCGAAGACCTTGAAATAATCCGCCGAGACGTGCGCGGCCTTGATCTGGTCCGGCGGGCTGCTGGCGCCCAAATTCATGCCCAGCGAGCCCTGATCGTAAAGCGTCAAGGCTTCGAACGCCTGATTGCGGCGCCACGCCATGTACTTCGGTATGGAATTGGAATAACCGACGCCGCTCGAGAACTTCCGCCCCAGCTTCATGATGCGATCCGGTTGCGGATAAGGCAGCGGATCGAGCAGCACTGCGTTGACCACTGTGAAAATCGCCGTGTTCGCTCCAATCCCCAGGGCCAGCGCGGTTACAGCGACCGCCGTGAAGCCGGCGCTCTTACGGAGCATGCGAAGGGCATAGCGCAGATCTGCCCATAGGGTCGACATATGAAATATAGTACGAAGGGATTTCAGATTCGTTTCATGGAAAGCGCGATGCTTACCGTTTGCGCGTAGCCGGATTGCGATCTTCGTAAGTTTCCTGGGCTCTTCATTTTAGCGGCGCGGCTGTTCCCGATCTGCGATTGCCGTCCGCTATTGCTGGAGCGTGCTTCGATCGCTCGATACCCTGATTGGCTTCGTCACCGTGTTGCTGGTCCTGAGCCTGCCTGTAACCATGCTGACTCAGATGACTACGAATTTCCTGCGGCTTCGTTCCCGCCACCTGCGCGAAGGAGTGCTGGATGTGTTCCGCCAATTGGGCTGGCGGTTTGAGGGCGATGGCGCGGAAAACCTGGCTGGCAGCGTCGTGTGCTCGAAAGACGCCATCACTCGCGAAGATCTGATCGAAACGCTTCTCGTGCTGGCGCAGAAAAACACCGAACTGAAGGACAAGATCGCGGCTTTGGCGCCGGACTTCGATCCGCAGATGCTGCTGGCCCACGTGCGGCGCGCGACGCTGGAGCTTTCCGTCGAACGTCCGGATCTGGCCGTTGCCGTGGTTCGTTCCGCCGCCCTCGCGCGCAGTCCGCTGGCTGGTCTCGCGAGCGAGGTCTTCGGCGTATTCGACTCCACCATGGATCGCGCGTCCGCGCGATTCACAGAGCAGAGCAGAAAGCTGGTGGCGATCATCGGAATCATGGTAGCAGTGGCGCTTCCGCTGGACACTTTCGATTTGCTGAAGCGGCTGACGCGCAGCGACTCAGCGCGGGAGCAGGCGGTCGTGCTCGCCCAGACCTTCGCGGCAAATCAATCTAACCTGGATCAAACCACCGCGGACTCCACGCCGCGGGACGTGCGCCTCGCCGCCGCAAAACTCCGGGCCGCCGAGGTCATCGTAGTGCCCTCCAGCCGAGCCGAATGGCTCGCGCGCTGGCAGCAAATCAACTGGGCAGGCGTGGCGGTCAGCGCGTTGCTGCTCACTTTGGGGGGGCCATTCTGGTTCACCGCCCTCAAGGATTTGCTCAGACTGCGCTCCGCGGCCGCGAGTCAGGAATCCCAAGACCGCGCGCAGCGGCAGGCAGCACTCACCGATTTACCACCGCCTGCCAGCGGAGAGCGAGGCGCCCTATGAACGTCATCCGCAAATCGTGCTCTCCCAAAAACTTTATGCCGGGGCGGCCCGGACGGTTACAACCGGCGGCCATTGTGATTCACATTTCTGAAGGGACGCTCGCCTCGGCCGGCGCCTGGTTCAACAACGATGCCGCTCTGGTATCGGCCCACTACTGCGTCGGGCGCCGCGGCGAAGTGCATCAGTATGTCAGCGAGGAAGATACCGCTTATCACGCGGGAAGCCCCGTGAATCCAACCTGGCGGCTGCTACGGCCGCATGTGAATCCTAACTTTTATACCGTCGGCATCGAACACGAAGGTTGGGCGCAGGATCAGTGGACGGATGCGCAGTATGCCGCATCGGCCGAACTGGTGGGAGAAATCGCGCGGCGCTGGTCGATCCCTATCGACGCGGATCACATCGTGATGCATCGCGAGATCCGCAGCAACAAGACCTGTCCGGGCTTTGTATTTAGACGGGAAAAGTTGTTATCGCTCATCCCGTCGGAGCTTTCGCAGGAGCCTGGAAAAACCGTCATGACGATCACGCGGGCCAACGTTCGCGCGGATCAGCCGAATCGCACTTCAGCGATCCGCGCGGTTCTGAATCAGGGAGCCAGCGTTTCCGTCGCGTCGGTTGTAGCCGGCGAAAGCGTCGATGGAGACGCTGAGTGGTACCAGCTTCAGGATGGCGGTTTTTTGTGGGCGGGTGCTACTTGCCCGCGTTAAAGCGCTTCTCGGCTGCCGCCCAGTTCACCACGTTCCACCATGCGCCGATATATTCCGGACGCCGGTTCTGATACTTCAGGTAATACGCGTGTTCCCACACGTCCAGACCAATCACGGGGAATTTGCCTTCCATCAGCGGGCAATCCTGGTTCGCGGTCGAAATGATTTCGATCGTCGGCCCACTCTTCACCAGCCACGCCCATCCGGACCCGAAACGAGTGGTCGCCGCGGCGTTGAACTTTTCTTTCATGGCATCGAAGCTGCCGAAGGCGCCTGTGATCGCCTGCGCCAGATTGCCTGTCGGCGCGCCGCCTGCGCCAGGGCCCAGGATGGTCCAGAACATCGAGTGATTGTAGTGGCCGCCGCCATTATTGCGCACCGCGGTCTTGATCGCGTCGGGCACGATGGCGCAGTTATTGGCGAGCAGTTCCTCCACGCTCTTAGATGCCAGTTCCGGCGCTGATTCCAGTGCCTTGTTCACATTCGTAATGTAGGCCTGGTGGTGCTTGCCGTGGTGAATCTCCATTGTTTTCGCGTCGATATGCGGCTCCAGCGCATCGAAGGCGTAGGGCAGTGCGGGTAGCGTAAATGCCATGTGTTGTTCTCCTGATCTCAGTGTGACGCGTTTTCGTAGGCGTCGGCAATGCGGAACATCGTCGATTCGTCGAAATGACGGGTTATAATCTGCAAGCCCACCGGCAGACTTTCCGCCGTGAGCCCGCAGGGGACACTCATGCACGGGATGCCGGCCAGGTCACCGGTAATCGTGTAGATATCGGACAAGTACATCGAAATCGGGTCCTTCACCTTCTCGCCGATTTTAAATGCGGGGAAGGGCGATACCGGCGCAACGATGGCGTCCACCTGCTCGAAGGCCTGCGCGAAATCGCGCGCGATCAGATGACGGACCTTCTGCGCCTTCAGATAGTACGCATCGTAGTAGCCCGCGCTCAGCACATAAGTTCCCAGCATGATGCGGCGCTTGCACTCGTCGCCGAAACCTTCTTCCCGGGTCATGCGATACATGTCGGATAGCGTGTTCGCCCCGGCTGAACGAGTTGTGTAGCGAACGCCGTCATAGCGCGCCAGGTTTGCACTGGCTTCCGCTGTCGCGATGATGTAGTACGCCGCGACTGCGTAGGGCGTGTGTGGAAGCCCGATGTCGCGCACTTCGCAGCCTAGCGTCTTGAGGACTTCGACGGCGGCCGTCACGCGATCGCCGGTCTCGCTCTCCAGGCCGTCAAAGTATTCGCGCGGCAGGCCGATTCTCAACCCTTCAATATTGCCGTCGAGCGCAGCCAAATAGTCCGGCACAGGCGCGAACGCCGAGGTCGCGTCCATTTCGTCGCGTCCTGCGATCGCCTGCAGCAGGCGAGCGGCATCGCGCGTGGTTTTGCCGAACGGCCCAATGTGATCGAGCGAACTCGCGAACGCCGTCAGCCCGTAGCGTGACACACGCCCATACGTCGGTGTCACGCCGCTGATCCCGCAGAACGACGCCGGCTGCCGGATCGAACCACCTGTGTCCGAGCCTAGAGACACCAGCGCGGTCTCCTGCGCCACTACCGCGGCCGAGCCGCCGCTCGATCCCCCTGGAACGCGATCCAGCGCCACCGGATTCCGCACCGGCCCGAACGCGGAATTCTCGTTCGACGATCCCATGGCGAACTCGTCGCAATTGGTCTTGCCCAGGATCACACCGCCGGCTTGCTCCAGGCGGATTACCGCCGTGGCATCGTACGGAGGAACATAATTCGCCAGCAGTTTCGAACCGCACGTCGTCCGCAACCCACGGGTCACGATCACGTCTTTTACCGCGACCGGCACACCCGCGAGCGCCCCGGGATCTTCGCCGCTCGCAATCTTCGCGTCCACGGCGCGCGCCGCACGGAGCGCCCGCTCGGGTGAGAGCGTCAAGTAGGCATTGGTCTTGGGATTCTCGGCTTCGGCATAAGCTAGCGACTGGCGGGCCAGTTCCTCCGCGCTGAACTTCTTTGCAAGCAAGCCGGCGCGGATTGACTCGATAGTGAGTCCGTTGAGTGGACTGCTCACCGCTCGATCACCCTCGGCACCTTATAATATCCGCCGCTGGCGACGGGCGCGTTGCCTACCGCCTCGGCATTCGAAAGCGAAGGACGCTCGCAATCCTCGCGCAGCGTGGCCGTCTCCTCCGCGTCAAACAATACCTGCGCCATCGGCTCGACGCCGGTGGTGTCCAACTCGTTCAGCTTGTCGATATGAGTCAGGATGCAGTCGAGATCCTGCGCCATATGCGCCACTTCGTCTTCGCGCAGCGCCAGGTTCGCCAGATCCGCCACGCGCCGCACTTCCTGCTCCGTAATTTTCACGCCATTTCCTTCTTCTTCGACTGTTGGTATAGCATTCCGAGCACCGGGTCGCGAATCCCTTCGATGGCCCCGGCAGGACGCGCCGTCTCCGCGCGTTGCGGAGCCAGCCGCCGCGGCATGGGCCGGAAATCGATTTCCGTCACCAGCACCTCTCCCACTTCCTTATGCAAATTCCGCAGTAAAAAGTGCCGCAGCGTGTTGAGTTGCCGCTGCCAGACGATGTCTTCCACTTCCACCACCAGCGTCCCGCGCACCAAACCGGTAGCGCGCGTCTTTAGAGCGATCTTCTTTCCCGCCGCCACCGGCCACGCCATGCGCACACGCGTTTCCGGATCGGTTAGGCCGGGCGATACTTTCATTTTTCCGATGAGACGGCCAGCGCGCTCCATGGTCTCCATTTATTCGGGGGGAATTCGATTTTAGCATGCCGGGAATGTTATACCTGACTCTTGCGTCAGCTTGTCTTAGCATCGCAATCGCCGCGCCGCAGCGAATTATTGGCGGTCGCCGGATTCCGCTTCTCCGTGCGCGTGAAACCGGTGGAAGAAGTGCGCCGAGCGGGCGAAAGCCCAGTCGATTATGCCAGGCGTCTGGCGCAGGCCAAAGCCGAAGCGGCCTGGGAAAGCGCCGACGAAATCGTTCTGGGCGCCGATACGGTCGTCGTCATCGATGAGCGGGTTCTCGAAAAACCGGCGGATGCCGCAGACGCCCGCGGCATGCTGCGCCTGCTTTCGGGCCGCGAACACGCCGTCATCACAGGTATCTGCCTGCTGCATCGCGACGGCATGATCGTCGATCACTCGGCCACGCAGGTGCGCTTCGCTCCCCTCACTGAATCCGAAATTGCGGCGTATGTTGCCAGCGCCGAACCCTTCGATAAGGCCGGCGCCTACGCTATTCAAGGACTGGCCTCCAAGTTCGTCGAGAGCGTTGACGGCTGCTACTTCAACGTAATGGGATTGCCGCTCTCACTGGTATACCACCACTGGAAGTCCCTAACTGCGGCCGAATAAACCCTTCCATTTGCGCATCACCAACTCAGCCAGGTTCCCGATGATGGCCAGCGCCAGCAACCCCGGCCATAGTTGCAGCGTGGATGCGAGCGTGCGCCCGCCCGCGTCGAACACGGCTTTGGGAGCCGGCTCGAAGCGCCCGCCCGTGAACTCGGCTACCTGTTTTAGTAAGGCTTGGTTTGAACCGTATTCAGTGAGTTCCACTTCCGGCCGGTACAGTCCGACTTCAGGGAACGCCGGAGTGTCCACCAAAGGCCGGACTCGGAACAACCCTTGGCGCGGGCCGATCTGCAGCCTGCCGCGATACACACCCGAGCCCACCTTGATCACGTCCATCTGTTTCTTGAATCCATCCGAGCCGATCACGTAAATCGCCGGAATCTCTTTCGGTTCATCCACGCCCACGCCCAGCCGGTAGTTTGCCACCAGATCCCCGTTGGCGCTGTCGTACTCGACGGTTGCTTCGCCCGCTTGCGTGTGCGGCAGCAAGTCGCGGCTCAGATTGGTCCAGAACTTGTCGAAGCCTTTCCAGTAAATCCAGCTCGCGGCCCAGCGCGCTTTCGCGTCCGATGTAAATACTGCGGAGCGCCCCAGTCCGTACTGCCAGCGCACCAGCAGGGGCTCGCGCTTATCGAAGCGCAGAATTGTTTCCGCGGTCGGCTTTGCCTCAAAGCGCACGTAACCCTTCAGCGGCGGAGCCGACTCGATACCCAGCCCGTCCAGGATCTCGGTCTGCATGGCCACCTGCGCGGACAGCGGCTTCTCCACTGCCGTAGTGCCGGTATGCTCCATCACATCGCGAAGCACGATCTGCTCGAGGCCGGCAGGGTCCTTGAGGAAATAGAATTTGCCGTCCGCGATATTCGCCACCATCTCCAGGTACTCGCGGTGGACGTCCGCGCCCAGCCCGATGGTGGAAATAGTCACCTGATGTTCCTTGGCCTCGCGGGCCAGCGCGTAGCTGTTGCCTTCCTCGGAAATTCCATCCGTCAGCAGCAGGATGTGGCGGTAAGTAGCTTCCACCGGCAGGACTTTCTGATAGGCCTCGGTAAGCGCGGGCGCAATTTGGGTGCCGCCATCGGCCGTGATGCCCGCGATTAAGGTATTGATCCCGCGCGGGTCGTCGGCTTTCCGGATCGGCACCACCCAGCGGAAGGAGTTGTCGAAAATCAACACTCCCACTTGGTCGATGGGGCGCAGATTGCTCACCAGACCGGTGGCCGCCGCGCGCGCCAGCTCCATCTTTGGCCCCTCCATTGAAGAGCTCTTGTCGAGGATCAGCACCACTACGGTTCCTTCCGCCGATTGCGGAGGCAGGAGTTTTGCGGGCAGCGCGCGATCCAGCGCGTCTTCAGTCTTCTTTTTCAGGTCGTAGACGTTGCGCTCGCCGCCGATCACCAGCAGACCGC
Source organism: Bryobacteraceae bacterium (assembly GCA_035496735.1). Classification (GTDB taxonomy): domain Bacteria; phylum Acidobacteriota; class Terriglobia; order Bryobacterales; family Bryobacteraceae; genus Palsa-187. The sequence goes on from DATJEI010000317.1 coordinate 9,553, forward strand.
CGCCCTGCTTGACGTACTTCTCCAGGTCCGCCTTGCGTGGCGCCGCAATCTTCTCCAGGTCCCAATTGTTCAGAACGATGAGTTGATAGTCGGTGAAGTTAGTTTTTTCTATGCCGTCGGTGCGTGTCACTTCGAACTGGGCAGCGGTCAAAGCCCCGGGCAGCGCATTGTCTATATTGGGCGGGTCGACCGATACATACAACGCCTTGGGACGGCGCAACATGACCGCCTGGTCCACATGCAATTCGCCCGCGCCGCTGGTGCGCACGGCGATCGAGAGATCCAGCGCGCCTGCCGTCTCGATGCTGGCTTGCATGCGAATGGGATTGACGCCCGCATTCAGCGACACCGATGTGACGCCGAGAGAGCGGCCCTCGGCTGATAGCTCCACTTCCGCCGGCGTCCTGCGCGGCGCCGAGACCGTCAGGTCGATCGCGAACGGTTCTCCGGTGAACGCGTTGACCGGCAGGCTTACGGATTCCAGACGCAGCGCGGGGCGGTCATGTCCCGCCATCGCAAAAGTGTCGATCGGGACTCCGGATTGGCGCGCCTGCCATGCGGCGCGCGCGATGCTGCCCTTGTTCTCCTTGCCGTCGGAAATCAGCGCAAGCCGCGGCAGCATTCCGGAGGGCAGGGAACTGACCGCTTCGCGGACCGCCGCTTCCAGATCCGTCGAACGCCCGTCGGAGCCCGAAGTCAGGCGCAGTTTCCAGGGCTTCTGGCCCTCCGTCAAATCCGCCAGGCGCGTCGAGCGCGCGAAGGGAACCACACGCAGCGCATTGCTGCCGCGCGCGTCATCCAGATCCGCTACTACTTTTGATGCCCGCTCCAGGTCACGCGGCGCTACGCTGGCCGACGTGTCCACCAACACGCCCACGGCTACTTTCGCGGTGGAGATGCTCAAGCGCGGCTGCGCCAATGCCAGCAAGATCAAAGTGAAGGCCGCGATTTTCAGCGCGAGGCCCAGTTTGCGCGGCGTGCGCCGGTATTCGAAATATCCCCAAGCAAGCGGAATCCAGGCGATCGCCAGTACCCATGCGCGGTCGAAAGTCATGACGCTTTCCTGCGGCGCAGGCGCTCCACCAGACTCAGTGACGCGGCCCGGGGTTTGAGGCGCACGATTTGTTTGCGGCCATAAAGCAGCCAGTCCGCGAGCAACCCGAATCCGCCCGCGAGCGCGAGCCAAGGCCACGGATTCGGGGCCGACGAAGATTCGGCCAGCCCGCGCCGCACGCCGCGCGCCACATCCGCCGGTGGACGCCAGGTGACGTCGCCGACATCCGGCAAAGTCAACGAGTAAACCGTTTCGCGATCCCCGGTGATCACGCGGACATTGCCCGCCGCACCCGCAAAGAATTGCAGACGACTGCCTTCGATAGTGAAGGGCAGCGGACGTTGATCATCGCTCAGAACTTTAACGCTCGCGGGGTTCACTCCTTTATCGAGCGTCACATTCACCGTGCCCACGGTTCCCGCCTGCACATCCGACCGCCGGAAAATATCGGGAGCCATCCAGCGCAGCAGATTCGCGATCAGAAGCGGCGTCGCCAGATCGTATTTCATGGTCGAACGAACCGGATCAAAGCCCAGCGCCGCCATTTTCACTACCCCCGGCCGCTCCACAATCACCGGCCCCTGTGCCGTCTCCGCCACTACCCGGTCCCCGGGCGCGAGGGTGAAGACTTCAGCAGATGCCAGTTCCACGCCCTTTGTATAGAGCCCCATACCGAGCGCCGTATCCTGATGCCAGCGATCCAATTTCACCCTGCTAGCGGTGGAACGGACCGCGAACGGCGACCCCGCCGGCGGCTCGATCCAAACCGACGCCACATTCGCAAGCGCGTTCTTGGGGGCGAAGCGGTCGAACACGATGATGTCCGCTGCGGCTTGCGGATCGTACTTCGCTGGCAGATCGAACGTAGCCTGGACCTGCACGTTGCCGGTCAGCAGCGGCTTCAACAGGTCCGGTTCGGGCGAGTACACCGCCACGCGCAGCGTCTTGCCGACGGGCACTTCGATCACCGCGGCATCATCCTGCGGAAACGCGTCGCCGCGGCCATTGGTCGAAGTAACCCGCGCTTCCAGAAAGCCGGCCGCCTTGGCGTGAAACAAGAACGTAGCCTGGGTTGTGGAGCCCGCCGCCAGAGTCATGGTTTTGCTGCCCGCCGCAACGCCGCCGAATCGCAGCAGCAGGGTAATTTCCCGGGGCAGCGATCCGTCATTGCGCAATTCGACGAATGCTTCCCAGGTGTCCGAGCCGGCTGCGATCCCGGCTGGGCTGCCCGCGATCATCCCTGCCGAAGTCCCCGCCGCCGTGGATGCCGCGCGCCGGACACTCAGTTTGCGCAAACCAACGTTTTCGCCGTTCGATGGAATTGAGATCACTCGCAAGTTGGGCGGAACTGCCAGTTCGGTGTCTTGCTTCGCGATCCGGCCGGCCCCTACGAACACGATCTCGCCGGCTTTCTGGGATTGCAGCCGCTGCGCTTGTTGCGCGAACTCCAGTGCTTGTTCCAGATTCAGTGCGGACGTGCTGGGCCGCGAGCGCCGGATCGCATCCGCGACTGAGTTCTTGTCGGAATCGAACTGAGTGACTGGCGTGGCCAGCGCGTCCGCGCGCACCAGCATCACGCGGTCGAGCAGCGGCAAAGACCTTACGTAGACCAGTGCCGCGTTCTTGGCCTGATCCAGCAGGATGCCTTGCCGCGCACGCGCGCCCATCCACGCCGAAGTGTCCAGCAGCAGCACGTGATCGCGCGCCGCGCCCAGATCGCCGATACGCGGGGCGGCAATCGCCAGCAGCAGCAATAACATGCTGAGCAACTGCAGCAGCATGCTCCAGGGCTGATGAATGCGCCGCTTGTGCTGCAGTTCTTCGGGCATCTTTCCCGCCGTCCAGAAACGCAGCGTGGCCACTACCTGGCGGCGCTTGGTCCGGTCGAGCAGATATAAAGCGACGATGCCCGCGGAGATGATCCCCGCCAGCCCCAGCAATTCCCCGAAACTGAGGTTCAGAAAATTCATGGCCTACGCAATCGCGCCGGCTCGCACAATCGGTCCAAAAATCGCTTCTTCGATGGGAATCGAAGTCGGTAATCCAACATACCGCCCTCCGTTGCGCAGCGCCACATTGCGGAGGTGCAGCGCATAGTCGTCGAAGGCCGCGGTGTAGGCCGCGCGCGCGCTATCGTCGAACGCCAATTGAACCCGGGTGCCGGTTTCGGCGTCTTCCAAATCCAATTCTCCGTCCCATGGCGGCTCCCGATCTTCATCCGCCCATAGGTGGATCAGGATCATCTCATGGCCGAAATCCGCAAGATATTGCAGGGGTTTTTCGCAGCCGCCGTCGTCCAGGAAATCCGAGATCACGATCACCAAACCGCGCTGCGGATAACGCGAAATGAAATCGCGGGTGACATCGATGAAATGCGTCGCGCCGCCGGGTTTTAATGCCTGCAGATAGTTTGCCACCGGCTGGAAACGCTGCCGCCCTCCGCCCAGCCGCAGCGGGTCTCCCAGCTTTTCCGCGAAGGGCTGCAGGTAGATAGAGTCCAGTCGGACCAGCGACACGTAGCACAGCGCCGCCGCGAGTTTTCGCCCGTAATCGAATTTGGAAAGAGCGCCCTTGCCGCCGGCGGCGTCGATCGCGCCTCCCGTCAACATCGACTTACTGACGTCCACCAGCACCCGCACCGGAATCCGCGGCTCCAATTGGAACATCTTGAGGAACATTTTTTCCAGGCGCAGATAGGCCCGCCAGTTCACCGCACGCAGGTCGTCGCCGTCATAAAACTGGCGGTGATCCAGAAACTCCTGGCCGGCGCCTGCGAAGCGCGAAGTGTTATGGCCGCCCACCGCGCCGGGCAAGGATTTTTGCCACTGGATCGCAAGGCGCTCCAGTTTTTCCAGCAGAGGAGTGTCGATCAGCGGCCCGTTTTCCGGCACTTCTTATACCTTGGCGCCCGCCTGCGCTGCCATTACGCTGGGAATGATCTTGTCCAGGATGGTCTCCGTGGTTTGTCCTTCGGCGTGCGCGTCGAAATTTAAAATGATGCGATGCCGAAGCACCGCGGCCGCCACGGTCTGCACGTCTTCGATCGACAAATGCAGCCGCCCGCGCATTAAGGCCAGCACCTGCCCGCACTCCACCAGCGCTTGCGCCCCGCGCGGCGAACTGCCGAAGCGGATGAATTTCTTTGAGAGCGCGTGCGATTCGGCGGTATCAGGCTGCGTCGCCATTACCAGGTCTATGGCATAACTCTGCACGTGCGGAGCTACCAGAACGTGGCGGCACACGCGGCGCAGCTCCATGATTTCTTCGCGATTCAAAATTGTCCGCAGTTCCGCTTCTTCCTTCTGCGTGGTGCGCGTGACGATGGTGCTCAAGTCCTCGCGCGAGGGATAGCGCACCAGGATCTTCATCAGGAACCGATCCAGTTGCGCTTCAGGTAATGGATAGGTGCCCTCCATCTCGATGGGATTCTGAGTTGCCATCACCAGAAACGGCGGTTCCAGTTCATGGGTAGTGGTGCCGCTGGTGACGGTGTGCTCCTGCATGGCTTCGAGCAACGCCGATTGCGTCTTGGGCGTCGCGCGATTGATTTCGTCGGCCAGCACCAGGTGCGCGAAAATGGGGCCAGGCTGGAAGCGCAGGGCCTTGGCGCCGCCTTCGGTGTCGATAATCATGCTGCCCACGATATCGCCGGGCATCAGATCGGGGGTGAACTGAATGCGCGAATACTTCAGATGCAGCACGCGCGAAAGGGTGCGCAGCAGGGTGGTCTTGCCCAGCCCCGGCACGCCCTCCAGCAGAACGTGTCCTCCCGCCAGCAGGCAGATGAGCACGCCATCCACCACTTCCTGCTGGCCAACGATCACCTTCCCAATTTCCTCGCGCACCCGATTCAATTGTTGGGTGGCGAGTTCAAGAGCCGCATCCG
>DATJEI010000318.1:0-5689 GCA_035496735.1 Bryobacteraceae bacterium
AAGGCGTCGCTGCCCAGCATCCAGTATGCGCTCGACCACGGCGCGGCGCTGATCCTGGCTAGCCATCTCGGCCGTCCCAAGGGCAAGCCGAATCCGGAGATGAGCTTGTCCCCTTGCGCCGAGCGCCTTGCGGCGCTTCTCAAGAAGCCGGTGGCAATGGCGCCGGATTGCGTCGGTCCCCAGGTGGAGGCGATGTTGCCCAAGCCCGGCGAAGTGCTGCTGCTGGAGAACCTGCGCTACCACGCCGAGGAAGAGAAGAACGATCCGGGGTTCTCGCGGAAACTGGCGGCGCTGTGCGACGTGTATGTCAATGACGCCTTCGGTTCCGCGCATCGCGCGCACGCTTCCACCGTCGGCATGATCGCATTTCTGAAACCAGACGCCGCAGGCGTGCTCCCGGCCGCCGCTGGGCTGCTGATGGACAAGGAACTCGAATACCTCACCAAGGTCACGCAGAATCCCGAGCGGCCTTGCGTCGCGATTCTGGGCGGCGCGAAAGTGTCCGACAAAATCGAAGTGATTCAGAATCTGATGAAGGTCGTCGATCGCCTGATGATTGGCGGCGCCATGGCCTACACGTTCCTGCGAGCCCGCGGCGAGGGCACCGGCAAATCGCTGGTCGAGGAAGACAAGGTCGAACTGGCGAAAGAATTGATGGCAGCCAGCGGCGCGAAGCTGATGTTGCCGCTGGATCACGTGGTGGCCGCCGAGTTCAAAGCCGGGGCGGAGAACCAGGCGGTGGAGCAGATTCCCGATGGCATGATCGCTCTCGACATTGGACCCAAGACGGTCGCCGAGTATTCCAAGGTAATCGGCGGCGCCAAGACGATTATCTGGAACGGGCCGATGGGTGTCTTCGAGATGCCGCCCTTTGACAAGGGAACGGTGGCGGTGGCTAAGGCGGTGGCGGAGTCGGGCGCAATAAGTGTGGTGGGCGGCGGTGATTCCGAGAAGGCAGTCAAATCCGCCGGCGTGGCTGAGAAGATCTCACATATATCCACGGGAGGCGGTGCCTCACTGGAATTTTTGGGCGGTGTTGAGCTTCCCGGCGTCGCGGCGCTGAGCAAGAAATAGCCGCCCGCAAGCGGTTCGCTTTATGGAGTCTTAGCCCGCTTGACGAACGGCGACCGGTGCTGCGCGCGCTTGCGGTCGGCTTCGTCCTTGGCGGCGCTGCGGCGGTTGACGTAGACCAGCATATCGGTCTCGGTGAACGTAACGGCCTTTGCCGGACCGGTCTGCTGCTGGTCTTCGAGCAGCGCGCGGCACAGCAACGGAAGTTCCTGCAAAGGAATCTTATGCTTCACCAACAGCGACATGTCGGCCGACACCGTGAACTCGGTGCGGCTGTGGTCTCCGGCCACGCGTTGAAACGCGAAACGCCGGACGTTGGCGTCTTGCCGGAAACCAGTTAGAACAAATTCCATAACCACTAATTTGTTTCACTTTCGCTGACCCTCGGTGTCCCATCCCAAGGCAGGTCAGCCTCGTCAACTTCGTAAATTACTGGTCCATCAAGCAGCGGAATCTCCTCTTCGAGGGGAGAAACCCCGCCCAGGGTACGGCGTTCCGCGCGCTTGGCATTCTTTTCCTGTTGTTTTTCCTTGCGCAACTGTTCTTTTTGCCGTTTTTTGAAAGACTGCGGTCCACGACCGGCCATAACGTGCTCCTGAATGTGAATTAAAATTTGCCGGACTGTCGCCCCGTAAACTCTTTTGTTTCCAACGTTGGCACCTGGAATGCTGGCAGGGCACTCAGGAGAAACGGATGTTTGAAGCGACAACTACAGTCTAGCACTTTATCGCGTGGTTGGAGTAGCGCGGCTTGCAAAGGTGGTGAAACGCCACTTCGAGCCGGCGTTAAATGCCTCAACGCGCGGCGGGAGGCTCCTGGTCCGTAGGGATGCCTGCGAAATAGCGGAAGAATGCAACCGCACGGTTTACGGCGGACGCATCGTGCCCCGCCGCCAGACTGCTGGCGTCTTTGCCCGTCCGCGTGATGCTATAGAATCGCCAGATATCCGAAGACTGCCTTTCAAGAAAGTAGATGGCCTGCAATTCATGGGGCGGAAACAGAGGCACCAGCAGGTATCGCATCGCAGTCACATTTTCGGTTTCGAAAATCAACCGGTCCGGAGAGGCGCTTACAACCCGCATGCTGTATGTGGCTTTACCCGAGAGGCTATCGCGCTGTTCGAAGTACAGGACGCTGCCCGGTGCCAGGTCGGCGGCGGAAAAATCCGGCCGGCTTCCTCCCCCCGGTCCGGCCAACGCCGAGGCACTTGAAATCAGCGTCCGCCAGTTGTGGTGGGTGGTGGACCAGTAACGTATGCCTGTGAGCCTGGAAATTTCTCCGATGCGGTGGAGCAATTCATCCGCGCCGGTTGCGTGAAACCGGGCGACTGTGGAGACCAGCGTGGTGAAGCCGTGCGCGGACCATCCGAGGCAGGTGGGCGGCGTCCAATCGCGACCCAGAGTGGAACGATCCCAAACCTTGAACGCGGGCGAGTGTTCGAGATCCGGATACGGCGGATTGGATTCCGTTCCGCAAGGCGGCTGCGGCCCCGCCTCGGCAGGAGCGCCAGGAGCGCCGAGCAGCAGGGCCGGGCAGTAGGCTATCAAAACCATGCCGACTGCGGCGAACGAACGCGTCTTATTCACCGATTCCACTCTAGCACCGGCCATCGAAGCAAAACTTCGATGGGATGCCCATACCTGTTAGGCTAGACGCTCGAACTAAGCCCTCAGATCTGCTCCCCGAAGTGGCAAGTCACCGATGATTCACCGGAATGCCTGGGAACCCTGCTCCGCCGAAGCGCAGCGCGAGTACCGACACGGCACCATTTGGCACTGAGGCGATGACTCTGCCTTGCTTTCCGAAAACACCGGCCATTCCCGTATAAGCCCTAAGGATACTTGCCACTTTCGCATGTGGGGGCAGCACAAATTGCGTGGATCCCACCTGATCTCCGTCGTCCCCGAATGCGATAACCGTCACAGTGGTCTGCTGGTCGCTGGGATTCAAGAACGCCACCGCCGTCGTAAAATGTGAGTCATCATACGTGAATTCAGCGGTCTGGCTGGTCTCGGGAACGAATGGAATGAGCGTCTCCTGGTTCGCGGGCCCATCGGTTACCAGACGCGATACTCCGTAGCCGATGACACCAGGTGGCAGCGAGATATCGACCCAGCCCTCGATTGACGCATCCCCAACGTTGAGAGCCTCCAGTAGTGTCGTTGTGCCGGGGTTCAAAATGACGATCCGAGAGGACACCGATCCAATCCCGGCCAGAGGCACAAGCAACGGCGCGCCGGCATCGTCCATGAACGTGAGTCGAACGCTTTCGAGCGCGTTGGTGGTATTCGAAAGGTAAATCGCCGAGTACCAGACGCCGCCGAAAACGAAATGTGTCAAGGCCAAATGTGGGTTCGCACCATGACCCGGGGCGGTGACGGGAAAAAAGAATAGACTCGAGAGCTGACGGTCGCCGTTGATCGCCTGGGCCGTCCAGTTCCCAGGCAAGCTGCCAAAATTGAAAGTGAGGCAGAGCTGATCGGGGTTGAAATACTTCACCGGAACATCCATCTGCGCGGTAGGGCCCGTCAGACGCACCATGAGCCCCGAACCACTAATGAACCCGCTACCGTTGACGCAAAAGGATTGATCTGTGCCCGTGCCCAGTACGGCATTAGGACTCACCGAGGTAATGACAGGCTCGGCAGAATAGGCATGCAGCGAAAAGCTTGCGGCCAGCGCATAGCACAGAAATAATGATTTGAACGACAATTCGAAAGATCCTCCCATCACATTCTTTGCCGGTACCTCCTCGGATGTGGCAGAGCCAGGCCCGGATTGTGAACAGATTGCAAGTTCTCGTTACTCCATTTGCATCGCTCTCAGCCGTCGGTCGATGGCAAGTTCGGCAATTCGGCCGGTCAGCATTTTCTCAGGCGTGAGGTGCTCTCGGTCGAGCAGGTACGCAACATAGAGTTGATACCGTAAATACAGCCCGGAGCGCTTGGGATTCATTTCACAGGCATTCTGCTGATAGGACGGAAGCTGCTCGCCGAACACAAAGCCGCCGTCTCGTGCGACGTAATCGGCGTAGCCCTCGCGTTTCCAGGCGGGCAGGCGGACGTATCCATAGCGGCCCAGACGATGCACCTCGAGCGAATGGACGATTTCGTGGGCGATGAAATAGGCCAGAGTGCGGTCTCCAGGCACTTCGATTCCGGATGGACCGATCAGACGATTTCTTTGAATCTCGGCACGCCGCAGGAAGATGTCCTGATTCAACCATGCCTTGTTTACACCTCCGGCGTGGTAGTCCGTATTGGCGAAGAAAATGAACAGCCAAGTGTCATTGCAGATGAATATTCGATGCCGCAGCCTGGAATCGTCGAGAGGAGACCTGTGAATACGCCGCTCAACATCGCCAAGGATTGGGAATATTGCCGGAGAAATGGACTGATCGGAGTAGACGGCAATGTTCTCGGCGTGCGCTTGGTGCCGGAAGAACGGATAAGGGAACAGCATCAGCGCAGGATAGAGCGCGAATCCCAACACAATGAGCGCGATCGATTTCCAGTTAAGGAGCGGGCGCCGCAAATTCGCGCGTGTCATTTTTTGCTGTTCTGTCAAAGGTTTTCCTAAGAGGTGAAGCGAGGCCCTTGAGCCTCGCTATCGTGAATAAAACCTGTGGAGTCTAGTAGAAATCAGCTCCCGGGCGCGTGACGGGCACCGTGCCGGTGGCAATCCATTTCAGTCCGGCCTGCGGAATCCGGATCAGAAAAAGCGGTTTGGCGCAGGCCGCCGGAACGGGTAGCCTGAAGGAGAGATCGGCGTTACCGGTGGCGCTGAGGTCGGTTGCGGGCGTGTCGACAATCGTCTGCGCGGCGGTGCCCGCGTTACACACCAGCGTGCCCACTACACTGTTGATAGGACCCGGCGTGCCGCTGGCGTTTCCACCATTCAATACGAGGCCTTCTACCTCGAAGGAGCCCTCGCCGGACAACAGGTTCACGTGAGCGCTGCCGCTACGAGTGGTCCATGGGCCGGCGCCGCTGTGGATTTGATTGGGTGCGACACCCACGGGGTTGTCAACCCCAGGTGCGGTAATGACTCCCACGATTCGATTCCACCGAACGACTGGACTGCTTTGGGCAAATGCTCCGGCGGAAAAGGCCAGAGAAACTGCTAAACAAAGTGCTTTCATTGATATCTCTTTCTCTTTCTCTTTTTTTTATTTGAAGCCGGTTCTCATCTCGCGACGCAACCCGCTACAGCCCCAGAGTAGGGTCATGACGAAGTTGAAGTCGTGATGTTATAGCGAAGTTTTTGTAACTTTTTCGTCGGTCCGGGAGGGAAAGGTTTTAACCGACTCCGGCGCGCCGCTGCTATAATATGGAGCGCGTTTGACTTAAGAACCTGCCTGGCGTTCGGACTGAGAGCCTGTCCCGGATGAAAGTATTCGAACCCTTTCGGCTTGACGCGGCGAACCATTGTTTGTGGCGCGGTGGCGAACGTGTATTCCTGACACCGAAAGCATTCGATGTGCTCCGTTACCTGGTTGATCATGCGGACCGGCTGGTCAGCCAAGCCGAACTTCTGGAGGCGGTGTGGCCCGAAACGTATGTCAATCCGGAAGGCGTTCGGAAGTACATCCAGGAAATCCGCAAGATTTTGGGCGACC
>DATJEI010000319.1:0-31812 GCA_035496735.1 Bryobacteraceae bacterium
GAAAAGATCACCCAGTAATTCTTACGGGGACGCCAAATCGAAAATAGCTGGGACTTAGCGGTGTCCGCGCCCGTGCCCGCCCACGAAGCCCCTACCGCCGACAAATCCGCGTCCACCCCGGAACCCGTGCCCGCCGTAGAACCCGTGCCCGCCGTAGAAACCGCGTCCGCCGTAGAAACCGCGTCCGTAACCGAAGCGGGGTCCCCAAAAACCGTTCACCCAAACTCCGTACGGGTTGTAATAGCCGTCAGTCCAAACGTAGCCAGGGTAGGGCGCGACAGGGGCATAAACCACCGGTGGAGGCGCATAAACCACGGGCGGGGGCGCATAATAACCCGGCCCTATCCCAATTCCAAATGAGAAATGTGACTCTGCCTTCGCGGGGCGGGCAGTAAAGAGCAGTCCGGCCAGCATCAAAGCACCTGCCAACATTCCCATTCCAACCCGATTCTTTTTCATGTCTGCCTCCTTGTTCTGCTCTGTCAATTGCAACTAGCGCACCAAAATCTAAACGATTGAAACCATTGTTTTTGCCGCATGTCCACCGGTGCGGAATGGCCGACTCCAACCGTCCGTGGTGGTTTTCGGCCAGGCGTCTTTGATCCAGTTTGACCGGATCGTCGAAGAGCCCAGCCTGCTCGATAGTCGCGCGGCCGCGGCCAGTCCCACAATGACGATGCCCGGTTCGATAACAGCCAGGAAATGTCACTGCATGCGAGGTTTCAGGACGCTCTGCTGGTGTCGGCCGGCCGTTGGCTGCCGTCAGCCCGCGCGCTTTTGTCTTCGGCCTTCGCGCCTTTGACCTCGGCCTGTGCGGCAATGCTCTCTGCCTGTGCGGCCTGTGCACCGTTATCTTGCGGCAGCGTACTGGGACTCGCCGGCTGCGCGTTCACAATCTTCACCCGCGCGATGCGGTTGCGCTCCATGGATTCTACGATAAACGTGCGGCCATCGTGTGTGAGCGACTCGCCCGCCACCGGAATGTAGCCGAACTGATGCAGCAAGAAGCCCGCGAGCGTTTCGAAACCTGCGTCGCCCGGCAGTTCAATCCCGTACAGCGAACTCAAATCGCGGATGTTGGTGCTGCCATCGAGTTCCACCACCGGCGCTCCGGCCACTGGCAGAGGGCGGCGGACGTCGTGCTCGTCGGCGATCTCGCCGAATACCTGTTCCAGAACGTCTTCCAACGTCACCAGTCCCGTGAATGTTCCGAATTCGTCCACCACCATGGCCAGGTGGGTATGCGAACTCCGGAATTCTTCAAGCAACTGATGCAGGGGTTTGGTTTCCGGCACCACCAGCGGCTTGCGCACATAGGGACGCAGCCGGAACGGGCGCGGCGTCTGGCGGCGATCCGCGGCGCTTTTCCGGTCTTGCCAGGCGCGTACCAGGTCCTTGTAGTGAAGCACGCCGATAATATGCTCCGGGCTGTCCTGGTACACCGGCAGCCGCGAATATTTGTGCTTCAAGGTCAGCCGCAGCAGTTCGTCCAGCCCGGCGTCCACCGAGACCGAAATGATCTGCCGGCGCGGCGTCATAATCTCGCGCGCGTTCACTTCCTTGAGTTCCAGCAGTTTATTGATGGCCTCTTCTTCGAAGCTTTCCAGATGGCCTGCGTGACGGCTGGATTCCACGATGAATTTCAGTTCTTCGGCCGAGTGCCCTCCGCCATGCTCGCCGCGCAGGCCGATCAGACGTGACAGAGCACCGGAGGTGCCTTCGATGACAAAAACAAAGGGAGCCGATACGCGGCGGAAAATCAGCAGCGGAGTCGCCACCAGCAGCGCCAGTTTGTCGGCTTTTTCAAGCGCAAGATTCTTGGGCACCACTTCGCCGATCACCACGTGGATGAAGCTGATCGCCAGAAATGCCACTGCGAAACTTAGCCCGTGAAGCCACGGTTCAAAGGCCGACCGGGGCATGATCCATGGCTGGAACCACGAAAGCAGAATCTGGTACACGGTGTCTTCGCCGGCCCACCCCAGCCCCAGGCTGGCCAGTGTGACACCCACCTGGGTGACGCTTAGTAGGCGTCCCGGGTTGGCGAGCAATCCAAGAGCCGCGCGGGCAGACGCGTTGCCCTGCTCCGCGAGTTCCTTCAGCCGCGACCGGCGCACCGATACCAGAGCCACTTCGGCCGCCGCGAAGAAGCCGTTCAGCGCCACGATAGCCGCCAGTAAGATGAGCCGTAAAGACATGGTGCCTGAATCCGATTCGCTACAATCGGAGCAGTGAGCCTTCCCGAAATCGAGCACCATGCGCCCAGGTTCGTGCGCGCATCGCGCTTGCTTCGCCTGTTTAATCTGAGCATAGCGGTTTTGCTGCTCGTTCTTCTTGCCGCGTCCTACTGGTACGCCTGGCGGCCGCTGCCGCAGACTTCCGGGCAGATCAGCGCACCCATTTCAGCCGAGGCCCGCATCGCACGCGATGCCAGGGGCGTCCCCCACATTCAGGCTGCTTCGTGGGAGGACGCGATTTTCCTGCAAGGCTACGCGATGGCCCAGGATCGGCTATGGCAGATGGATGGCCTTCGCCGGCGCGCGGCCGGAGAACTGGCGGAGATCGCAGGACCCATGGCGATCGGCTCGGACCAGGAGGCGCGCCGCATGAACCTGCGCCGCATCGCGGAGGCCCGGGAACGCGCCTTGCAACCTTCGGAAAGAGCCGTGCTCGCAGCCTTCGCGCGCGGCGTCAATTACTTCATCGAAACCCATCGCGGCCGCTTCCCGCTAGAGTTCACGCTGTTGCGCTATGATCCGCGCCCGTGGGCCGCAAGCGATTGCCTGCTGGCTGGCCTGGAAATGTACCGCACCCTCACAAACAGTTGGCGCAGCGAATTGCTCAAGCAGAAGATGCTCGAAACCGGCGAGCGCAGCAAGGTAGAGTTCTTATTTCCAGTGCGGACCGGGCACGAGCCGCAACCAGGATCGAATGCGTGGGCGGTGGCGGGATCCCACACAGCCACCGGGAAGCCGATCCTGGCGAACGATCCTCATCTGGAGTTTTCCATTCCGTCGCCGTGGTACCTGGTGCATTTGAAGGCGCCCGGCCTGGACGTTACCGGCGCCACCATCATCGGACTGCCGGCTGTAATCATCGGCCACAACGATCACATCGCTTGGGGCGCCACCAATTTGCAATTCGACGTAGAAGATCTCTATCGCCAATCTGCGGGCGCAGCCGTGCAGGTGGAACGGGACGCCATTCCGGTGAGGGGCGCCAGCGCGATTCCGCTCGCAGTTGGAATCACGGCGCAGGGACCGCTGTTCCTGTCCGAAGACGGCCAGCAGTATGCCATGCAATGGATGGCGGATGAGCCGGGCGGCTTGACCTATCCTTTCCTGGATATCGATCGGTCGCGCAACTGGAGCGAGTTCCGAGCGGCGCTCGAGCATTACGGAGGGCCCGGGCAGAACTTCGTTTACGCCGATACGGACGGGAATATCGGTTATCAGGTGGCCGGCCTCCTGCCGATCCGCAAAAGTTGCGCGGGCGATGCGCCGGTCGCGGAGGCCGGCTGTGATTGGCAGGGATTCATCCCTTTCGAGAAACTTCCGAGCGTCTACAATCCAGCGGCGGGGATGATCGTCACGGCGAATCAGAATCCTTTTCCGGCGGACTTTCCATACCAGGTGAACGGCAACTTCGCGGCCCCCTTTCGTGCGGCTCAGATTCGAGCGCGGCTGGGCTCGCGCCAGAAGTGGCAGGCCGAAGAGATGCTGTCGATAGAGACCGATGTATACTCCGCCTTCGATTATTTTCTGGCGCAACAGGTGGTGGCGGCATTCGATGCGCAAAAGACGAAGCCTGCCAATCCGCAAATCCAGGAAGCCGTCCAAGTTCTGCGCGCCTGGAATGGCCAGATGCAAAAAGGGCTGGCGGCTCCCATGCTCGCGTCCTTGATCTACGACCAGATCCGCCGGCAGGCGGCGGAGCGCGCAGCCACCGGCATGGGGGACGTCTATACCAGCTTTATGGCGCCGGGCGTGATCGAAAAGCTGTTGCAGGAACGCCCTGCGGACTGGTTCCCGGATTACAATGCGTTGCTGCTGCGCTGCCTCACCGGCGCACTGGACGCAGGGCGGAAGGTCCAGGGATCGAGGGTGTCGCGCTGGGATTACGGACAGTACATGTCACTCGAAATCCAAAATCCGGTGGAGGGCCGATTGCCCGTGATCGGCAGATTCTTTAACGTCGGGCCGGTCGCGATGAGCGGAGCCGGCACTACTGTCAAACAGTACACGCGCCGGTTGGGTCCGTCGCTGCGCATGGTGGTGGACCTGGCAGATCTGGAACATTCCTTCGCCAATCTCGCGACCGGCGAATCCGCCCAGGTGTTGTCGCCGCATTACAAAGACCAATGGGATGCGTACTCCGCGGGACGCAGCTTCCCGATGCAGTACGGCAAGGTGGATGCAAAAGATGTTCTGGTCGTGAAGCCGGAAATGGTCAAGCCCTAGCCTTGATCCGCATCCCCGCTCATCTCTGCTCATCGGTAGGCAAAAAATTCTCGCGCAGGACGATTTTGTCCCGTCGTAATTCGTAGTTGCTGGATCGCCAGACCGCGCGCGCCGCCGTGTAACTGGCGGCCCAGACGGCGAATCCCAGCAGGTCCCGAAACACATTCATCCACGGCTGCTTCAGGGCAACTGGATCGCGGACCACGGTCCATCCGACCAGCCATGACTCGATGACGCGGTTCAGGCACGCGGCAACCAGCAAAGAGAGCCCCAAACCGGTTTTGCCGAGTAGAGCAGCCGCGGCGAATCCCAGTAAGCCGAAGGGCGCGGCATAAATCAAACCGCTGCCGAAATGGCCTTTAGGCCGGGAATAGCGCGTAGACTTGGCCCAACGGAGTTGGCTGCCCCACATCTTCTGGAACGTCGTCTGACTCACGACATGATCGATGACGTGATGCGAGAGCGCCACGCGATAGCCGGCCCTGTCGATCAGCTTGCCGATCATATAATCGTTGGCGAAATACTCCCCCAGCGCTTCATATCCGCCAATGCTCGCGACCGCTGTTTTCTTAACGGCGATGGTTGGGCCCAGACCAAAATTGATGCCCTCCAGCAGATTCGCTACCAGCACGCCCGCCGTCATCTCCACCGACATTCCGATCGCCGTCAGCCCGGACCAGAACCCGGCTACATTCTTGCCCCGATAAACGCAAGTGACCATGCCCACCTTCGGATCGAGCAGCGGCGCCACCACTTCCTGCAAGTAGTTCGGTGCGACTTCCACATCGCTGTCGCTGGTCACCAGGATTTCATGCGCGGCCACCTCCGTCATCCGGAAAAAACAGTACGCCGGAGGATTGGGCCAAGGCGGCACGCCGGTAACCAGGATGCGGCAGGGGATCCGCGGATAGCGCGCGCTCACGTCTCGCACCACATCCAGCGCGGAATCGTCCGCTTCGTCGGCGGCAAACAGAATCTCATACGATGGGTAGTCCTGGCGGAAAAAACTTTCGAGATTCTCCTTCAGTCGGGCCTCGGCGCCATGCACCGGCTTGAGAACCGAGACCGGAGGCAGGCCCTCCGCGGCGGGTTGCGAAAGTCTCGCGCGGCGCGCGTCGCGATGAAACCGGATGGTTCCGGCGGCGGCCAATCCCAGGAAAATCGTGGAACTGGCAATCCCCAGGAGCGCTATTCCCAGCAGCAGATCAAGGAACAATGCCCAGGACATTCAGCCACCCGCAACCAGCGCGACTCCGCCGCACACCAGCAGGACACCGGCCCAGCGGGCGCGGCTGATTTGCTCTCGCAGAATGTACTTTGCGCCCAGCGTCCCCACCACACTGCTGAGCGCCGATGCCGGGATCACAAAGCTCACCGGGTGCCAGGAAAGCAGCACCAGCAGTGAATAAAACGAAACCGCCATTAGCCCGATGCCAATCCACAGTGAGCCGCTGCGAAGCGCACGCCCCAGAAACCGCAGCAGCGCTTTCGGCCGCAGCGCCGCAGGCTCGCCAATCGTCTTCATGCCGTGGGCTATCGAAATCTCCCCCCCGGTGCTGCCGCAGATCAACAATCCCAGCAGGATAATAGTGGCCGTCATGCCGCTTTGTCCAGCGTTTGGGTTTCTGTGGTGCGAGGCTTGGTCATACCCACCAGCAGGACTCCGAAGCAAACCACCAGCACGCCAATCCAACGCCGCGGAGATACATGCTCGTGCAGGACAACTACGGCGAAGAAGGTCAACATTGCATAGCCGAAAGCGCCCACCGGCATCACATAGCTGTAATCCGCCCAACTGAGCACCGTCATATAACTCGCCATGAATCCCACCAGGAAGAAGATACCGATCCAGATCTTGGCGTTGGTCATGCTTAGCCAAAGCGAATGTGCGAGTCCGGCGGCGGAAAGGTCGACGGCGCCGATTTCCGTCATGCCGCGCTTCAACGTGAGATCCCCGATGTTGGCGCAAATCACCAGCGCGAACACCATCACCAGCGTCTTGATTCGGAGCTTTCGTTCGCTGGGCATTGTCAGAAAATGCGTGATGAGAAGGGGCGGAAACCGGCAACGTCGAACAGAACTCCTTCAATGTTAGAACACCGCGTGAATCGCCGCAAGATTCCGGCCCGGCACGTGCAAGAATACCGCTCGCAAATTGCCCCGGCTCGCCGGTTTCCGCTACGCTTTAAGCTTCATGCCTCTGATCCAAGCGATCGTCCTGGGCATCGTCCAGGGACTTACGGAATTTCTCCCGATTTCAAGCACCGCGCATCTGATCCTGATCCCCTGGTTGCTGGGGTGGAAGGATCCAGGCCTGGCCTTCGACGTAGCGCTGCACGTGGGAACACTGGCCGCGATTCTGGTCTATTTTTTTCGCGACTGGATGCAGGTACTGGCACAGGGTTTGGGCATTCCAACCGGAGGCGATTCGGCGCTCGCACGAAATCGGGGCCTGTTGTGGCTGATGGTCGCGGCGACTATCCCCATCGGCGTATTCGGCTTTCTTTTCCAGCACCAAGCCGAAAGCGCGTGGCGCACACCGAATGTGATCGGCGCAATGATGATCGCCGTCGGCCTCTTCTTATGGTGGGCCGAGCGCGCCGGCCGCAAACAGAAAGACCTGGGGCATCTCAATTTTCCCGACGCCATGACGGTGGGCTTAGCGCAAGTGCTGGCGATTGTGCCGGGCACTTCGCGCAGCGGCGTCACCATCGCGGCAGGGCTGCTGCGGAACCTGGACCGGGCGACAGCGGCGCGCTTCTCGTTCCTGCTCTCCACACCCGCCATCGCCGCGGCCGCCGCTAAAGACTTCTACGATCTGATGAAGCATGAAGGCGGGATTCCGCACGACATGCGAATGGCGTTCCTGGTGGGGATTGCCGTGAGCGGCATCACGGGCTGCCTGGTCATCCAATTCTTCATGCGCTACCTGCGGCGGGGCACTTTGAACTTCTTCGTCGCCTACCGTGTGATTTTTGGCATAATAATAATTGCTCTGGCTCATTTCTTCCGGCTCGCCGGGGAATGAACTATTTAGGACCCACCGCGCGACCACGGCTTAACGAAGCCGTGGCAGTCGTGTTTCTATTCGCAGGCCTGTTCCTTCTCATCAGCCTGGTTTCCTACAACCCGTTCGATTCATCGTGGAATACTGCAGCTCCGCCCGCCAAGCCCCTCAATTTAATGGGCCGAACAGGGGCGACTTTGGCGGACTTCCTGCTACAGGCCTTCGGATTCGCGGCCTACGCCATCCCGGTTCTGACTCTGCTGCTGGGGTGGAGTTGGGTGCGTTCGGTGCCTATCCACACGCCTTGGGCGAAGCTGGCAGGATCGGTAATGCTGGTGGGCGCCTCCTGCGCTGCCTTCGGGTTTGGCGCTAGTTGGCGTCCGATCGCCGACTCGCTGCCGGCCGGCGGCGTCGTCGGAGGCATTCTGGCGGACAGTCTTGTCGGGTCCATGAATCTGACCGGCGCGGCCATGTTCACCGGCGTGTGCTGGATTTTGGGACTCTATTTGGTGTCCACCTTCGAGATGTCGAAGCTCGCGAAATGGTTCGGTGGGCCGGCTTCCTGGATTGGGCGGAGGTCGAGTGGAATGTTTGGCGGAATGGGCGAGCGCTGGCAGAAGTGGCGCGAAGCGCGAGCGCGTACCGCCAAGGAGCAGGCCGAGAAGCGCGCCCTGCAGAGAACCATGGCCGCAAGAGCTGCTGCGGCGCAGCCCCAGCCGGCCGAGTCCGCGTATGCCCCCCTCCATCCCCCTATACAACCTGCGATCAACGATCCTTTAAGGCCGCCGTTTGTGCCGCAAGTGCTCGACCGCGACGATGCTCCCGCGCCGGAGCAGGAAGAGATCCCGATCCGCACGCTGGAAGAACTGCCGCCCGAACCTCCGCCCTTCGAACTGACCCGTCCAGAGCCCGTCGATATATCGCGGACAGCGCCCAAGCCGGTGCACGCCGAGCCTCGCAGGCCGCGTTCTTCGTTCAAGCTGCCGCCCACCAGCCTGCTGCAGGAGCCGCCCGAGCGCACCGCTTTCGACAGCCTGGAGTTGAAAGAAACCGCGGCGCAGATCAAATCTAAGTTCGAGGAATTCAACGTCCGCGGCAGCGTGACTCAGATCAACCCCGGACCGGTGGTCACCACTTTCGAGTTCAAGCCGGAAGCCGGCGTGAAGTACTCGCGCATCACCACGCTCACCGAGGACCTGTGCCTGGGCTTGCAGGCGGAATCGATTCTGATCGAGCGCATCCCCGGAAAACCGACGGTCGGTATTGAAGTACCGAACTCCAAGCGCGAAGTCATCAGCCTGCGGCAGATTTTGGAGTCGGAAGAATTCCACAATTCGAGTTCGCCGCTCACTGTAGCCCTGGGCAAGGACATCAACGGGCGTATGAAAATCGCCGCGCTGGATTCCATGCCGCACTTGCTGATCGCCGGTTCCACTGGATCCGGCAAGAGCGTCATGCTCAATTCGCTGATCATGTCCATCCTGTATAAGGCCACTCCGCAGCAGGTCCGCATGATCATGGTGGATCCCAAGCGCCTGGAATTCGGGCTCTACGAAGGCATTCCGCATCTGCTCACGCCGGTAATCACCGACCCCAAGAAGGCCACCAACGCGCTGCGCAACGCCGTGCTGGAAATGGAGCGGCGATTGAAGCTGCTGGCCTCGCTGGGAGTGCGCAACATCGATCAATACAATCGCAAGGTGCGCCAGTTGCAGGCGCAGCCGCGCAGCCTGTTTGAAGAAGAATCCGAAGAGCCGGTTCTGGAGCCAATTCCTTACATCCTGATTCTGATCGACGAGCTGGCCGACCTGATGATGCTGGAACGCGCCAACGTGGAGGAGACCGTAACCCGCCTGGCGCAGATGGCGCGTGCCGTCGGCATGCACCTGGTGCTGGCGACGCAACGGCCTAGCGTCGACGTGATCACAGGTTTGATCAAGGCGAATTTTCCTTCGCGCATCAGCTTCCGCGTAGCGACGCGGGTCGACTCGCGCACGGTGCTCGACGTGATGGGCGCCGAACATCTGCTGGGCCGCGGCGATATGTTGTTCCTGCCACCGGGATCGTCGCGCCTGGTGCGCGTGCACGGCTCGTATGTCAGCGAGGCGGAAACCAACGACGTGGTGGAATTCTGGAAGCGCCAGGCCGCGCCGGAATACGATCAGACCTTCCTGCTGGCGCCGCCTGCCGAGGACGAAGAGCTCGACGCCGAAGACTTCGACGGCACTCAGGACCCGCTCTATCAGGACGCAGTGCGCGTGGTGCTGGAACAGGGCAAAGCATCCACCTCCACGCTGCAGCGGCGCTTGCGGCTGGGCTACGGCCGCGCCGCGCGCATACTCGACATGATGCAGCGCGAAGGTATCATCGGCCCGCCCGACGGCAGCCGCCCGCGCGAAGTCTTGAAGCGCCCGGACTGGCTGGAGGAAGTCGAGAGTCAATTAAGATAGAAGTTAATGCTACGCCGCGTTCTGTTGTTCCTCAGCTTGGCTGTACTGGCTTACGCGGGCCTTCCGCCGGGCCGCAACCTGCCTGACGTGCCAATTTCACAGGTCGGCGGCAAGAAGCTCGACCTCAAACAGTACCGCGGCAAGGCGCTGGTGTTGGCGATCGTTTCCACGACCTGCAAGGATTGCGGTGAGGTTGTCGATCTCTTGAAGCAGATTCAGACGGAGCAAGCTCCGCACGGATTACAGGTGGTGGTGGCAGCCGGCGATGCCCATGCCGAAAATGTTATCGGCCCCTTCGCCGCCGCCCACAAACCCAACTTTCCGCTAGGCTACCTGGATCGGCCCGCGATCATCAAGCTGGCGAATCTGGGGCCCAAGGATCGTCCCTTCGTTCCCATTATGTTGTTTGTGGATGCCAGAGGCGCCGTGCGTGTACAACTATTCGGCAATGACCCGCTGATGCAGAAGCCGGAGGGCATCATCCGCAGCACGGTGCGCGAGCTGTTGAAAGAGCCCGGTATTACGGCAGTCAAGAAGTAGCCGCCGCGCCCCGCCGCCCAGCCGCAGCAGTGGCCCGCCGCCCCGCCGTAGCGGCCCGCGAGCCTATAGATCGAATTTGATTCCTTGCGCCAACGGAAGCTCGCCGGACCAGTTCACCGTGACCGTCTGGCGGCGCATATAAGCTTTCCAGGCATCGCTGCCGGATTCTCGCCCGCCGCCGGTTTCTTTCTCGCCCCCGAATGCTCCGCCAATCTCGGCGCCGCTGGTGCCGATGTTGACATTGGCGATGCCGCAATCGCTGCCGCGCGCGCTCAGAAACGTCTCGGCCGAATTCAGGTTGGACGTGAAGATCGCCGAGGAGAGTCCCTGCGGAACGTCGTTATGCCACGCGATAGCCTCATCCAGCGCGTCGAACTCCAGCAGGTAAAGAATGGGCGCGAAGATTTCTTCCTTGAGAATCGGCATGTTCGGGTGCGCGCGGACGATGGTCGGCTCGACGAAGCAATCCTTCACCACACGGCCCCCACAGAGTACCTCCCCGCCTTGCTCCCGGATGCGATCCAATCCGCGCATCATGTTCTCGACGGCGTCGCGATCGATCAGCGGACCCATCAGCGTGCTCGGATCGCACGGATCGCCAATGCGGATTTGCTGATAC
This sequence comes from Bryobacteraceae bacterium, assembly GCA_035496735.1. Taxonomy (GTDB): domain Bacteria; phylum Acidobacteriota; class Terriglobia; order Bryobacterales; family Bryobacteraceae; genus Palsa-187. Next base: position 11,077 of record DATJEI010000319.1, read on the forward strand.
GCGGCCAGCAGACGCTCCGTGATCCGGGACGCAATACCGCGCTGCAAGAACAACCGCCGCAGCGAAGTGCAGCGCTGGCCCGCCGTGCCTACCGCGCCGAACAGTACTGCACGGACCACCAGATCGGGATCGGCGTCATGCATCACAATCGCGCCGTTGTTGCCGCCCAGTTCGAGCAGGCTTCGCCGCGTCCCCGCGATGACGGGTGCGATGTGTTTCCCCATTCGCGTGGAACCGGTGGCGCTAATCAGCGGCACTCGCGGATCGTGAATCAGACGTTCACCCACTACGTCGTCGCGTCCGATCACCAGGCTCAGCACGCCTTGCCATCCGCGCTGCTCCAGCACGCGATTACAGATATGCTGCACGGCAATTGCGGTCAGTGGAGTTTTTGGTGAAGGCTTCCACACAACCGTATCGCCGCAGACGATCGCAATGAGAGCGTTCCAACTCCAGACGGCGACGGGGAAATTGAACGCACTGATGACGCCGACGACGCCCAGGGGATGCCACTGCTCATACATTCGATGACCGGCCCGTTCGCTGTGCATCGAGAGGCCGTAGAGTTGCCGCGAGAGTCCCGTGGCGAAATCGGCGATGTCGATCATTTCTTGCACTTCGCCTTTGCCCTCGGCCAGAATCTTGCCCATTTCAAGCGTGACCAGAGTGCCGAGCTGGTCCTTGGCCGCGCGCAATTCATCGCCGATCTCGCGCACGATCTCCCCGCGCTGGGGGGCGGGTAGCAGGCGCCAACGCTCGAAGGTTTTGGTGGCGGCCCACAGGACGTCGTCATAGTCTTGCTCGTCCGCCAAGCGCACGCGTCCCAGTTCGCTGCCGTCACTGGGATTGAACGACGCTACCTCTCCACCGCCGGGGCTTTCGATCCAGCTTAGCCCGCAGGCCCCGGAATGGGTCTTGCCGAGAATCTCATCGAGGAGGCTCATAAAGCCAATGTCGCAGACGGACCAGCCCGGTGGCGAAACCACCCAGCGCCTGAATGCACGACAATCTTATGTACATGAAGCAGCTTCCCACAACCCCCGATCCTCTGGTGGTCCGTACCTGCTTTGAGAGTCAGGAATCATGGGAAACGGTCTGCGCATTGATTCGCGCGCCACAGTACTTCACGAGTGATCCATTCTACGCGAATGTGTACCTGCTGGATGATATTGAATTTGAGAATCTTGCCACGGACGCCCTGCTGGCGCGTGTCCCCGGCAATTACCCTCACTCTTTCCTGCTCGTGGTCGACCGTATCACGATCACCTCGCCTGAATTTCCGGTTCTAGTCATCGACTTATATGCGGATCGAGGCCGTAGCTTTCGCGCGATCCCTCCCCAGATTCAGGGCATCGAAAATAATCTTTCGATCGCCAACATGGATTTCTTTGAATTCGCCGATAACGTCGATCCGGATGGGATCTTCCGGGGATTTCCGGAATCATAGAGCCAATGTCGCAAATCCAGAAGGCCCGATGGCGAAGTTGCATCCGCGAGCGCGAGCGGTGACTTGGATACGCTTGACGATGTCATCTTGAAACGCCGGATCAAACCATTCCTGATAATCGTTGGCCCGGCTCACACGGAACGCGGCGTCGCGAGTGGTCGCGCCTCTGGGCTTCGCTCTGCGAGTATGCAGGGGATCGCCGATCAGATCGCACCCACTGGCGTCCAGTGCCCGGAGCGTCAGTTCTTCGGGATCGCAGGGCAGCAAAGGGGCCAGCGTTGCACGGGCCTCAACCCCAGCCTCGCGTAGCGCGCGGATCACATCCAGGCGCTCCGCGATTGACGCGCAGTGCGGCTCGTAGAGCTTGCGCACGTCTTCGCGATTCGTCGTGACCGAAAAACTGACGCGCAAGGTGGTACGCTGCGCGAGCGCCCGCAGCTCTTCGAGGTCGCGCAGGATCAGCGGACCGCGCGTTTGCAGGACGAACACACGCGGCGGCGCTTCCAGCAATGCGTCCAAGATTCGCGGCATCATGCGCTCGCGCTCTTCGGCGGGCTGATAGGGATCCACCATGGGAGAACAATAGATGCGCTGGTGCGGGCGAAGTTCAGGACGCAGCAACTCCGCCGCGTTGGTCTTGAAAGTAGTGAACTGGCCCCAGCGCTGCCAGTCTTCCGGCTTTAGTCCCCCCTGAATTCGCATCGTGGGGACGTAGCAATACGTGCAGCCGAAAGTGCAATTGCGCGCTGGAGTCAGCGAGTGCGTGAACCCCGCCGCGGCGATGAAGCCGGTGGTGGGGCTTAAGATCGATCGCGCGGTTATTCCGTCGCGGATTTCGACTCGACCAGCTTGCACACGTCTTCCACAAACTGTTCCAGCGGTTTGACGCCCATATCGGCGTGCTTGCGATGGCGCACCGATACGGTACCGGCTTCGGCCTCGCGGTCGCCCACCACCAGCATGTAGGGCACTTTCTGCAATTGCGCTTCGCGAATCTTGAGATTCACTTTTTCCTTGCGGTCGTCCAGGTGCGAGCGCAGCCCCGCCGCTTCCAGGCGCGCCTGAACGGTCTTTGCATATTCAAGCTGGCGATCCGTGATGGGCATTACCACTACCTGCACCGGAGCCAGCCACACGGGGAACGCGCCAGCGTAGTGCTCGACCAGCGTGCCGAAGAAGCGCTCGATGCTGCCATAAAGCGCCCGGTGCACCATCAGCGGCTGATGCCGCTTGCCGTCTTCGGCTACGTACTCAAGTCCGAAGCGCTGCGGCAAAGTGAAATCGAACTGCACCGTCGAGAGCTGCCACTTGCGGCCGAGCGCGTCGAGCAGTTTCACGTCGATTTTGGGACCGTAGAAGGCCGCTTCATCGGGCGTAACCGGGGCTTTCATTCCCAGGCGGTCGACCGCGCTCTGCAGCGCCTTCTCGGCCAGCGTCCACAGTTCCGGCGCGCCATCGTACTTGCCGCTTTTGCCACCGTCCCAAGTCGAAATCTCGGCTTCGTATTGTTCAAAGCCGAAAGTCTTCAGCGTATCCAGAGCGAACTCCAGACAGCTCACCACTTCATCTTCAATCTGCTCGGGAGTGCAGAAAATGTGGGCGTCATCCTGCGTGAAGCCGCGCACGCGCAGCAGGCCATGCATGGTTCCGCTGCGCTCGTAGCGATACACGGTTCCCAGCTCACCCAGCCGCACCGGCAGTTCGCGGTAGCTGCGCAGGCGGTCGCGATAGATCAGGATGTGGCCCGGACAGTTCATGGGCTTCAGACGATATTCAGCGTCATCGAGCTCCATGCCCGCGAACATGTTGTCAGCGTAGTGGCTCAGGTGGCCGGAGGTCTTCCACAGATCCGCGCGCATCACGTGCGGCGTGTAGACCAGGTCGTAGCCGCGAGCCAGGTATTGATTGCGCATCCAGTCTTCGATGATCTTGCGAACACGCGCGCCCTTGGGGTGAAAAAAAATCAGCCCTGGCCCGGCGAGTTCCTGAATGCTGAAGAGATCGAGCTCCTGACCCAGCTTTCGATGATCGCGCTTCTTGGCCTCTTCGAGCTTAGCCAGATAGTCGTCGAGTTCCTTCTTGGTAAAGAACGCAGTTCCGTAGATGCGCTGTAGCTGGGCGTTCTTTTCGTTGCCCTTCCAATAGGCGCCGGCGATGGAGAGCAGTTTGAACGCCTTGATCTTCTTAGTGGACGGCACATGCGGCCCGCGGCAGAAATCGATGAAGTGCGGACCCAGCGTGTATTCCGAAAAAACGGCGTCGGCCTTCTCGGTGATCAGCTCGCACTTCATGGGCTGGTCGCCGTAGAGCTTCAGTCCTTTTTCCTTTTCCATGTACTGGCGTTGGTAGGGCAGATCCTTCGCCTGCAGCTCCCACATCTTTTTCTCGATCTTTTCGAGATCGTCGGGCGAGAACGCGTCCGGCCGCTGGAAATCGTAGTAAAAGCCGTTTTCGATAGGGGGACCGACGCCGAGCTTGGTCTCCGGGAATAATTCGAGAACCGCCGCGGCCAGCAGGTGGGCGGTCGAATGACGATAGACTTCGAGGGCCTCGGGATTCTTCGGCGTCAGGATTTGGAGCGTGGAATCGGCTTCCAGCGGCCGGTTCAAATCCCACAGATTGCCGTTGACCTTGGCGACCAGCGCGTCATCGGCCAGGCGCGGGCTGATGGAGCGCGCCACGTCGATGGGCGCCGCGCCCGCCGGAACACTTTGGACACTTCCGTCCGGAAGGGTGACCTGAAGATTACTCATCGGTACTAATCAGGTTACCAAACGAACCCAAGCGGGCCGGTCGACGGGGTTCTCTCCGGGTGCCGGCGATACCCTGTACAACCAAACGAACCCAAGCCGGTAAGATCGCCTTCGTGCTTTAAGCATCAATCGAAAAATCGCACCCCATACAGTGGCTGCAAGGTAGAGAAAGGAGGGAAGCGGTTGTCGATACGAGGGTTAGAGCGAGCAGCAAGACGTGATTGACAGGCAGGGGCCCATAGGTATGAGAAGCAATGCTTGCGAATGGCGCGCCGCCGCGAACGTCGTCAGTTCGAAGCGGGCGGCGGATCGAGGCGCCAGTTCGGCAATACGTTGTCATCATCGTCGAAAGGCCACCACGTATCGTCGGAGCGATGAAACTCCATTCCCTTTTTCGTGATGTAAAAGTAGGTTTTGAAGTCCTCCTCGACGACATCGACCGGCGGCATGCCCTGAAGTTCTGTGGAGAACGGCTCGGTACCGGACAAGAGGTATGCCTTGGCCAGCCCGTCCGAGACTAGCTCACCCAGGTTTTCACGATCTCGGGGCGCTCAACCGAGAAGCCGAGCTTGGCGCAATCTCTTGCGACCACCGGAAGAATTAGCTGATCCACATTTTCGTAGTCGTCACACATTGCGTTCAGGACCATCCGTCGGATTAGCTCGCTCCGGGTCATGTGACTATTTCAGCATTTTGCGACGAGCCAAGCGCCCCGGTGCGGATGTGTTATACGTTATGTATAACAACATGCGCTTCGAATGGGATGCGGGCAAGAGCCGTTCAAACCAAAAGAAGCATGCAGGCATCAATTTTGAAACCGCATCCCGCATTTTTGCGGATCCGAATCTGATGCTTCGCAAGGACCGCGTGATCGACGGCGAGCAGCGTTGGCACGGGATCGGTGCCGTACGGAAGGCTGTGCTGCTCCTGGTGCATGTATATCTTGAGGAGAACCCCAATGGCGAAGAAGTCGTCCGCATCATCTCGGCCCGGGAAGCTGATCCGCGTGAACGCCGAATCTATCTGGAACAAGCCCCTTAGTAAACGCCAGAAGGCTGCGCTAGAAAACGTGGCGCGGCGACAGAAACACGCAGCCGCTTCGGAGATCGACTATTCGGACATTCCAGCTCTTACCGATAAGCAACTCGCCCAGTTCCGTCGTCCGCCAAAGAAACTGGTGGCCGTGCGCCTGGATGCTGACGTATTCGAATGGCTTCAGCAATACGGTGCAGGTTATTCCACGCGCATCAATCACGTTCTTCGAGTGGTGATGTCTCAAGGGCGATAGCGGCGAGCGCGCCCCGCTTCATTCTCACGATTCCAGCGCCACCACCAGCGCCGTGGTCCGCTTCGCCCCAATCCTGCGATAACTGTGCGCCACGCTGGAATCGAAATAGACCGAGTCGCCTTCCGACAACTCGTGCGGGTCTTCGCCGACGCGCAGTTCCAGCTTGCCGGAGACAACGTACAAGAGCTCGACGCCGGGATGGTTGTGAGGCCGGACTTGCTGCGCCTCGAGGGGCTCGAATTCCGCCAGGTAAGCGTTCAGCGCGCGGTCGGATACGGGGAAGTCCAGACTCTCAAAGTAGTAGGCCACCTTGCGAGCGTCAGGCGAATCCGGAAAACGGAGACGGTCCTTTTTGCGCACGATCGCCAGCACCGGCTTCGGCTCGGGATTGAAGAAATGCTCCAGGCCGACGCTGAATACCATGGCGATGCGCAAAAGCGTGGGCAGCGTGGGGTGCATCACGTCCCTTTCCAGCTTTGAAAGCAGAGCGGGAGAGAGGCCGGTGTGCTTGCTCAGCTCCACCAGTCCCATGCTCTTGCGAAGCCGCAGGCGTCGCAGTTTGCTTCCAATCGCGTAATTCTTGAGTCCCGCGGTGATGGTGTCCGACGCCATGCTGAAGTTCATTTTCCTCTCAATGCCGGTTTCCCGCAGGTATTTTCCGCTCAGGAAAGGCAGCTTCCTAATATTCTTTACAGTAAAATATATTTTCCATAAGATCAAATTGTGGCTGGCAACAGCCGGCCGCTTGGGGAAAGAAAGGAACGGTTTTGAATATGAAAAAAATTGATGTGATTGCAGCCGTGCTGGTCATCGTCGGAGCCCTGAACTGGGGGCTCGCAGGAGCATTCCACCTGGATCTGGTGGCGGCCGTCTTCGGCATGAAATTTGGCGAAACTTCCGCGCTCAGCTCCGTCGTGTACAGTCTAGTGGGACTCTCGGGACTGTATCAAGCACTGACCTGGAAGGCGATCCAGCGCCGCTGGCATGGCGATTTCGCGCCGGCCCGCGCATAGGGCGCCCGGAAATCTGCCTTAGAACTTAAAGACAAGTAAATAGGAGATCCAAATGAAATCCAAATTACCAATGATACTGGCGGGCGCGATCGCGCTGACGCTGGCTTCGAGCATCGCATCCGCCGCCGACATTGTCGATACCGCTGTCGCTGGCAAGTTCAATACACTCGTGGCGGCTGTGAAAGCGGCCGGCTTGGTGGACACGCTCAAAGGTCCCGGCCCCTTCACCGTGTTCGCGCCTACCGATGAGGCCTTCGCCAAACTGCCTCCCGGCACGCTTGAAACATTGCTCAAACCGGAGAGCAAGGCCAAGCTGCAAAGCATCCTCAAGTACCACGTGGTGGCGGGGAAAGTGATGGCGCACGACGTGATGGGCCTTCATTCCGCCCAGACGGTGGAAGGCCAGAACATTACGATCGAGACTATGAATGGCGGCGTCATGGTGAATAACGCGCACGTCGTCAAGACGGACATCGTCGCCTCCAATGGCGTGATTCACGTCATCGACACCGTCATCATGCCCAAGTGAATTAGGTCGAAATGACTTAAAGGGCTCACATGCATCTGCTGACCGGCGCCACTGGATACATCGGAGGACGTCTTTTACGGCGTCTGCAAAGAGACGGCTTGGCGGTCAGATGTTTGTGCCGCAACCCGGAGGCGCTCGGCTGGCGCGCGGCTCCCGGCACGGAACTGGTGCGGGGAGATTTGCTTCAGCCGGCGTTTCTGGGGATGGCGTTTTCAGGTGTAGATACCGCCTTCTATCTGGTCCACTCAATGAAGGCGGGGGACCGCTTCGAGGCGGACGAAAGGGCGGCCGCTTCCAACTTCGCAGCGGCGGCGCGGGATGCGGGAGTGCGGCGCATTATTTATCTCGGCGGGCTAGCGCATGCCAGCCGGGTGGCGCACGGCGCCGAACTCTCTCGGCACATGCGCAGCCGGGCCGAGACGGGAAACATCCTGCGCTCCAGCGGCGTTCCGGTAATCGAACTGCAAGCCTCCATCGTCATCGGCTCCGGCAGCGCGTCGTTTGAAATGATGCGCGCACTCGTGGAGCGGCTTCCGGTGATGCTAACACCCCGCTGGGTGAATACCGCCGCACAGCCCATCGCAATCGAAGATGTGATCGAGTATCTGGTGGAGGCGGCTCGAATGCCGGCCAAGGGCAACCTTACTTTCGAGATCGGCGGCGCCGACGTCACCTCCTATTTGGGAATCATGCGCGAATACGCCCGGCAGCGAAAGCTGCACCGGTGGATTCTGCGCGTGCCATTCCTCAGCCTGTCACTATCCAGCCGCTGGCTGACGCTGATTACTCCGGTCTACGCGAGCATCGGGCGGAGCCTCATCGAAAGCGTCCGGAATCCGAGTATCGTCGTGAACCCCGAAGCTCTGGCAGCCTTCGGCATCCGGCCGATGGGGATCGCGCGGTCGATCGAGCGTGCCTTGAGGAATGAAGACCAGGAGCTCGCCGAAAGCCGCTGGTCGGATGCGCGGGCGGATCGGGGAGAGTACAGCGCCCATCCCCCGCCCTCGCGCGATCTTCTCACAAATGAACAGAGAGTTCAGGTGCCGGTTTCGGCGCTTCAGGCATTTGCTCCGATTCGCCGCATCGGGGGCGGGACCGGCTGGTACTTCGGCAACACGTTGTGGAGAATTCGCGGCCTGATCGATCTAATGATGGGAGGCGTGGGCATGCGGCGCGGACGGCCCGACCCGGAGACTCCATTTCCGGGCAGCACTTTGGATTTCTGGCGCGTGGAGAGCTACGAGCCCGGCAAGCGGCTGCGAATGTTTGCGGAGATGAAGGTTCCCGGGCGCGCCTGGCTGGAGTTTCGGGCCGAGCCCCATGGCGCGTCAACGGTGATCACCCAACTCGCGCAGTTTGAACCGCGGGGACTGGCTGGCGTTCTCTATTGGTATTTCCTCAGTCCCATTCACGAGCTGATGTTCCGCGGGATGTTACGGCATATCGCCGCGGCGGCAGTCCACCCGAAGCCACCGGGTATCTTGCCGCAGGCGCCCGGCGTGGATCCGTTCGCCGAGGCCGCGAAGTGAAACAATGAGGTGGAAAGGTATGGACGGGAGGGCACTGAGAATGTTGGTGGTGTCTATGACTGTGTCGGCCGCCTCACCAGCTCGCGAACTGGCTATCGGCGATCAACTGCCGCTCTTACAGGGCGAATACCTATCCGGTCAGCGCGCAAATCTTCCGCAGGACTCTTCCGGCCGCATCGCGCTCCTGATGCTCGGGTTCACCTACGAATCCCGGTTCGCCGTGGAAACTTGGGCGAAGAGGTTTCGGAAGGACTTCGGAAAGCAGTCGAAAGTAACTTTCTTTGAGATCCCCATGATCGGCGGTCTCGCGCGCTTGGGGAAATGGTTCATCGACGGCGGCATGCGGCGCGGCACTCCGAAAACCGATTATGGAAACGTGATCACGGTGTATGGCGGCACCGATGCGTGGAAGCAACGGCTAGGCTTCAAAGATCCCAACGCCGCATACCTGATTCTTGTCGACCGGAGCGGCAAAATTGCCTGGCGCTACGCGGGAACTTTCGCTGAAGATCCGTATCAGACGCTCTCATCGAAGGCATCAAGCCTTCTTGCTGGAGAATGATTGACGGGAGGATAATTGGCGGTTTGCGGCTGGCAACCCGTTGGTATATTGAATGGAGAGGTTTTGTTGACCCCGACCCCCAATCCCGTGGCGTTCGACGAGTCGAACCTGGTGGCGCGCGCGCAGGCCGGGGAGCAGGCCGCCTTCGCCGCGCTGGTGGCGGAGTATAGCCGCAAGATCTATCGCGTCGCCAAGAACATCACCCAGAACGACGAGGACGCCGAAGACGTCCTGCAAGAGACCTTCCTCAAGGCTTACGAGCACCTCTCCGGCTTTCAAGGCAATTCCAAGTTCTACACGTGGATCGTGCGCATTGCCGTGAACGAATCCCTCATGAAGCTGCGCAAGCGCAAGGGCAACCGCTTCGTATCCCTGGACGAACCCATCGAAACAGGCGAAGAAGAGGTGAAACGGGAGATCGCGGTCTGGGAGGACAACCCCGAGCAACGCTATTCGCGGGATGAACTGCAGGGCATCCTCAGCGAGGCAGTGGACAGTTTAAAGCCAGATTTCCGAACCGTCTTTACGCTTCGCGACATCGAAGAATTGAGCACGGAAGACACTGCTGAGGCACTCGGGATTTCGGTCCCGGCCGTTAAGAGTAGACTATTAAGGGCGCGTTTGGCGCTCCGAGAAAAACTGACCCGCCAGTTTAAGCGGAAAGGGGACGATCCACTTGGTTACCTGTAAACAGTTTCTCCAGGAACTGAACGATTATCTCGACCCCAATGTAGACGCCGCGATGAAGGCCAATCTCGAAGCTCACGTGAACAAATGCCCCAACTGCTTTGTCATTGTCGATACGACTTTGAAAACTTTGCAGGTTTATAAGGGGATGGAACCGAAGGCTATTCCAGAGGACGTCGAGGCGCGTCTATGGAAGGCTATCGAGCGTAAGCTGGCCGAACGCGGGAAGAGCTGACACCGGCGGCACTCTAACGCTGGCGCCGCCTACCTGGATTCGAGTTGAGGCTGCAGATCGCCCATGATCTTCTCGAACTTGGCGCGTTGCTTTTCGTCCAGGATCTGCATGATCCGCGATTTTCCGGTAGAGCGAACATCGTCCAACTGATCTTCCAGGCTGTGATAATACTCGCGGTAATCGGCGAGCACCATGGCTATTTTGTCGGCCTGATCGGCGGAGAGATTGAGCTCGGTCTTGAACCTCTGCACCAGTGCATCGCTGCTGGAAGCTTTGCGAATGACCGGGAGCGTCGCGGCGGAAACTGTGCGATGCAGGCGTTCGTGGAGTCCCATCTGCATGGTCAACGCGCCCACCGCGGCTCCCGCCAGAAATACCACCACCAGCGTCCCAGCCACTTTCAAATTGCAGGTGGATGCCATGGGTCCCTACTGTTCCCGATAGGTGACCAGATTTGCTAAGACGGCGTCTTCCGACGACTGATCCGTCTGCAACTGATCCACCTGGGTAATCTCCCGGGCCGGGGCGTCTTCACCTGCCACGATCGTCTGCCCGGCAGGCAACTGCTGCGATTCCAGAGCCAGCGTGGAATCTTCGACCGAACGCTCCGCAGTGACTACATAAACGCCTATCAGCAAAGCGAGCGCCAGCGAGGCCACGGCGATGCGGCGTCCGAATGCGGATTCGATGAAGAGATTCCAGATGGATATAGGGCCTTCCGCTTCGATGCGCTCCATCACGCGCGCGTAGAAGCCGGGACGGAGTTCCGCGGCAAAGTCTTCGGGCGCCCGCAATTCCCGAATCAGCGCTGTCTGTTCCTGCATGCCCTGCACCTCGCTCCGGCACTCATCGCACTGGGCCAGATGCTCGCGCGCGTCTTTCAGCGTGTCCCCGGAACCGGCTTGCGACCCGGTTAGGACATCCTCAATATGATGCCGAATCTCGCGATGCATGATTCTTCCCTCAGTCACTACTTTCAACTGCACTGGCGGGTCTAACGCCCGCTCAAAAATCTGGGCCCACTTAACGCGTACGGGTCAAACGGCCCGCCGCCCGGAGTAGCTTCTGCCGGGTCCGGAACAATTTTACCTTAATTGTGTTCTCGTTCAACCCGGTCATTCCGGCCAATTCCTCAACCGAATGTCCTTCCACTTCTTTCAACAAAATCAGGCTGCGCTCTTCTTCGGATACCTTGGACAGAAGCTTTAGGATCAGATCTCTCTGGGCGAGCCGGGTATCGGCGGGAACCGACCCGTCGACGGCCGGCTCGGAAGCTTCCATCCGCTGGGCGTCTTCCTGCGAAAAATCACTCTCGTAAACCAGCTTGCGAACCCGCTTCTTGCGAAGGTAGTCGTAGCACTCGTTCACCGTGATCTTATAGATCCAGGTAAGCAGAGAGCTGCGAAAGTCGAAGTTCTTAATCGAAAAATAAACCTTCGCGAAAACCTGCTGCGCGATGTCCTCGGCGTCATTGCGATTGCGCAGGATGCCGAATATGATCGAGAACACCTTGGACTGGTAGCGTTCCACGACCTCGCGGAAAGCCATCTCGTCACGCGCCTGGACGCGGCGTACCAGTGCCGCTTCTTCGCTGGTCTTATGATCCACTCGGGTCCTCGCCCGGGTTCCCTCGCCTACTGCTGCCGGAAAGGGTAGTGTCGTTATTGAGGCGTCCATGGCTGCCGATCCCTCGCTACTGGGTCGGACGCGGCTGGCTCTATTTAAGTTACGGCAAACACGGTCCCTGATTTACAGAATGATTCGCCGCCGGGGCCGAATTCTGCTGAACCTCTGGCTCCCCGCTCCGCATCATAGTACAATGTAGGGGAGGCCTAACAAACATGGTACAACTAACAGAAACCGCTGTAAGCAAGGTCAAGGAGATCCTGGAAACTCAGGAGCCCAAGCCGGCCGGTCTGCGGATCTCGGTGGTGGGCGGCGGTTGCTCCGGTTTTAGCTATTCCATGGCGTTCGAGAATACGCCGGGCATGCTGGATAAGACCTATAAGTTCGGGGACCTGCAGTTGTTCATCGACCAGGCCAGCCTGCTCTATCTCGATGGCGTCCAGGTGGATTACGTGGAGACGCTCGAAGGTTCCGGATTCAAGTTCAATAACCCCAACGTGAAATCCACTTGCGGCTGCGGCAGCTCCTTCAGCGCATAAGCGAGGTCAATCCGGCCTCCAGGCCAAACCCAAAGTTCTGGAATTGCGAAGAGCGTCCTGTTTAGGACGCTCTTTTTGCATGTCTTACAGGTTTGGAGATATACAATAGTAAGCAAGCACTTGTACACCCAGGTTACCAATGCTTGACGACCTCTTGACGGAGCAGCCCCACCGGGGTTCCCAAGACCTGGATGCTCTCCCTATACCACAGATTTTAAATATCTTAAACTCCGCTGACACTGAAGTTCCGGTGGCCGTGGCCCGGGAGATACCGCGCATCGCGGCGGCGGTGGATGCTATCGCCAAGACTCTCGAACGGGGCGGCCACCTGGTCTACCTGGGGGCCGGGAGCAGCGGACGCCTGGGAGTACTGGACGCCGCCGAGTGCCCGCCCACTTTTAACGTCCCTCCCGATCTGGTGCGCGGCATTATGGCGGGCGGTGAGCGGGCGCTGAGCCGTTCGTCGGAGATTAGCGAAGACGATCCGGATGCCGGCGCGCGCGACCTGGTCGCCTCCGGATTCGGTTCGGGTGACGTGCTGGTGGGCATCGCCGCCAGCGGCCGGACGCCCTACGTTCTGGGTGCGGTGGCGCAGGCGCGCGCGCTAGGCGCCATCACTTGCGGCATTAGCTGCACGCCGGATTCGGAGTTGTCGCGCGCCGTGGATTATCCTATCGAACCCAAGCCGGGGCCGGAAGTGCTGGCCGGGTCGACACGCCTGCGGGCCGGCACCGCCACCAAGCTGGTTCTCAATATGATCAGCACGGCGGTGATGATCCGGCTAGGCCACGTCTACGGCAACTGGATGGTAAACGTCCAGCCCACCAACCAAAAACTAACCGAGCGCGCGCGGCGGATTATCCGTCAGACCACCGGCGTATCGGCAGAGCAGGCGGCGGAGCTGCTGGCGGCGGGGGGAAACAGCGTCCGCACTGCGATCATCATGCAAAAGACCAGGACTTCGCGCGGCGACGCGGAGCGATTGCTGGCCCAGGCGGGCGGGCGGATTCGGGAGGCTTTGACTTTATTTGGACAAGTTTGAGATCCAGGGAGGGGCGCCGCTGGAAGGGGAGATAGCCGTCAGCGGCGCGAAAAACTCGGCGCTCCCCGCGCTGGCCGCGTGTCTGCTCACGGCGGACCCGGTGGTGCTGGAGCGCATTCCGCCGGTGCGCGATATCCACACCATGGAGAAATTGCTGGAACACTCCGGGGCGCGCGTCACCGTCGAGGGCGAGCGGGTAACTGTGGAGGCGGATGCGATCCAGAACGCCGAGGCGCCGTATGACCTGGTCAAGACTATGCGCGCGTCAAGCCTGGTGCTGGGGCCATTGGTAGCCCGCTGCGGGCGCGCCCGGGTTTCGGTACCGGGCGGTTGCGCCATTGGCGCTCGTCCTATAAATCTGCATGTCGCGGGACTGGAACAGTTAGGCGCCACGGTTCGCCAGGAGCATGGCTACATCGAGGCCGAAGCGCCGCACGGCCTGGAAGGCGCCGAGGTGCATTTCGACCGCATTACGGTAACCGGCACAGAGGACTTGATGATGGCCGCGGTGCTGGCGCGCGGCGAGACGATCATTCATAACGCCGCGCGCGAGCCGGAAGTAGTGGACCTGGCGGCTCTGCTCACTAAAATGGGCGCGCGCATTGAGGGAGCGGGGACCAGCGTGATCCGGATCCAAGGCGTCGCGAAATTGCGCGGCGCGCGCCACGCGATTATCGCCGACCGCATCGAGACCGGAACCTTTCTGATCGCCGGGGCCATCACCCGCGGGGACCTCCAGGTCACCTGCTGCGAGCCGGATCACCTGCGTGCATTTATCGCCAAGCTGCGCAGCGCGGGCGTTGAGGTCAGTGAGCCGGTGCCGGGAACGCTGCGCGTGCGCTCGGGACCGAAGCTGCGCAGCGTCGACGTCACTACTGAGGAACACCCCGGCTTCGCCACCGATTTGCAGGCCCAATTCATGGCGCTGATGACGCGAGCAGAAGGGATTTCGATCATCACCGAAACCATCTTCGAAAACCGCTTCATGCATGCCCAGGAGTTGGCGCGCATGGGCGCGAACATCCGGCTGGAGGGCCGGCAGGCAATGGTGGCCGGACCCATGCCGCTATCGGGCGCGCAAGTGATCGCCAGCGATCTGCGCGCCAGCGCTTCCCTGGTGCTGGCTGGCTTGGCCGCGCAAGGCGAGACCGTCATCGACCGGGTGTATCACATCGATCGCGGCTATGACAGAATCGAGGCGAAGCTGGCCGGCGTGGGAGCGCGCATACGGCGGGTCCTTTGAACGGGCCGGCGGATGGGCCGGCGAATTCCCCGATTGGAGAGGCATTACATGACGATTCCCCATAAAGTGCACAGTCCCGGTTTCCTGGCTTTGGTCGAGGACGCCAAATCGCGGATTGAGGAACTGGATATTGCCGCTTATCAAAAGATGCCGCGCGAAGGCCATCTACTCATCGACGTTCGCGAGGACCACGAATGGGCGGCAGGCCATGCGGCGGGCGCCATCCACCTGAGTAAGGGAACCATCGAACGAGACATCGAAGTAAGCGTGCCGGACACCTCGGCCAAGATGGTGCTGTATTGTGGCGGCGGCTACCGCTCGGCGCTGGTGGCCGATGCGCTGCGGAAGATGGGTTACCGCAATGCGATTTCGCTTAAAGGCGGATGGCGCGCGTGGAACGAAGCGGGGTTGCCTGTCGTTAAAGACTAGTCGCTAAAGATGAGTCATTAAAGACGAGCAGCCGGCATTAGAACAGCGCGCGTCCGTCGCCAAACACCTGGTTCAGAAACATGATCACGGTCAAGCCCATGGCAAGCGAAGTCATGACGCCGATGAACTTGGTGAAGCCTTTCCCCATGAACTCGAAGCGCAGAATCAGGGCGAAAGCAATGCCCAGGTAGATCACAATGGGAGGCAAACCACCATCGCCAAAACCGTTGACAGCCAAGGCGGCACTGTAATACAGCAGCGGAAGGTTGCTGTCGTAGCGGCCGCGGCTGAGCAGCACGATCGCGATGATGGCGAGCGCGACCACCAGCAGGATCGTCATATTCATCGGAGTTGCGTCAAAGTACATACAATTTCATTCGCGTCTCACCGCGAATACCCGCTGTCAAAATGTGTAAGCGATTGCCAGCATCGGCACAATATTCTGCAAGATGCCGGGCGCTGTCGAACCCACGTTGGGAGCAATGAGTTCCTTGGGAAAGGGGGTGATGTAGTCGTGCACTTCCAGGCGCAGTTGCAGCGACTCTGCAATCTGCCACTTCACACCGGCGCCCAGGCTCAGCAACGCCTTCAGTTCGTTTCCCTGAGTGAGCAGGGCATATTGGCTGAGCGGCTGCACCAGGCCGGGCTGGCCGGTAGCGCGATAAACTTTGATGCCGGCGCCCGCCGCCAGGAACGGCCGCACAGCGGAGCCGCGCCGCGTGGCGTGCCACAGCACATCGTAATGCAGAGCGTGGGATTGGGCAGTCAAGCTGGCCGACGTGGAACCGCGCTCCAGGGAAAGGTCACCGATCTGATAGTCGTAGCGGATTTCACCGCCCCATTTGCCGGAAGCATTTTGTCCCAGCCAGACGCCGCTTGCGATATTGGTCCGGATGCCGGCGCTGGCGGTGGTGGAGCCGTTTTTCACGTCGCGCGAAGGGTAAAAGCTGCCTCCGATGCCGCCGCCGAACTCCCACTTCTGCGCCATTGCGCCCGGAGTGAAGCCGATCAGGCCCAGCGCGCAAACCCCAAATATTCGGTACAGTCTCATGATATTTCCCCTGTTTTTCTCGCGGTTTTTCCGTTCGTCTTTGAGCCGCTTAGCGGGCGATCGAATTCGCGTTGTTCGGTTGTGTTCACGTTATTCTCTAATTCACCACGCGGACGTTCACCGTCTGCGACTGTCCGCCTTGCGTGATGGTTAACGGCACGCTCAATCCCAGCGCCACACTGCTGGGGACGGTGACCGAAATCTGGTACACGCCAATCTGTCCGGGCGCCAGCCCGGCGAAGGTCACGGGAAGCCCGACGCCGTTGAGAGTAACTTTGGGCTGCAGCACGGCTGTAGCTAAAGGATCGGAGGGCGACACGGTTCCGGCGGCTACCACGGGCGAAGTCAGCCCCAGTCCGGCCGCGTAGATATTCAGTGAATCGTTACGGCGCACCGGATTCGAAGGGGTCACCAGCAGACCGTTGGCGTCGCGGTAGATCGCCGGCAGGTTGGTCGACTCCCCGGCCTGTCCGTTCAGAAACACGGCGGGAGCGTTGGCGAGGACGTTAAAACTAAAATCCGGACTCACGTTCTGCGGCGTCCGGATGCTCATGACCGCCGCGCCGCCGGTGCTGTTGTCCAGTTGCGCGTTAATGAGCGACGGAGAAACCATCAGCAGCGAAATGGGCCGACCGTTGACTGTGACGCAACTATCGGCAAGTGAGGTGGGCAGCGGCGTGGTCGCGGAGGCGACCGTAGAGGTGCTGAGATTGCTGCCTTTGATCGAAACTAATCCGCCCGAGGCCGTGCCGGAGGTGCCATCGGCCGCGCTGTTCACGCTGGATATCAGCGGCTGCGGCAGCGGAGCATCGTAATTCGCCGCGAGCAAAGTGAGACCGGATTGCGACAGGCTCACGAATGAATTATGGAAGGGCAGCACCGCCAGACTGCGGATAAAAGGGCCCATGATTGAGCTGGGAGCCGGCAGCAGAGGCGCTTCCACCGTAGGGGTGGGCAAAATGGCGCCGCCGGTGGAGAAATTCACACGCTCGGCGAATCCCGGGCCGACCGGACTGGCCGCGCCGGTGCGCACTGTTCCCGCTGAAAACACCAGACCTGAAGACTGACCGCTCGACTTGTCCAGATTTAGGAAAGGAACCAGCGATCCATTGAGCATTTTATCGCCGACGGCGTAGATGCCCGGAGTGGTCCCATAGGGTCCGGCGAGAGATGAGGAATCCTGGCGGGAAACCGTGAAGTCACCCACGCCGGCGTCGTAGAGGAACGTGAAGCCGTTGGGGGTCGCCACCATGACCTGCGAACCATCCGGACTGGCCACGGCTATCGATCCCGGGGCGATCTGATTTACCCACAACCCCACCGCGTCGGGCTGGGTGGCCGTGAGGGTGGCGGGGTCAATGAGAAGAATGTGTCCCTGGTTCTTGAAATCCCGCGAGGTTGCGATGATCTTATTCCTGGCCACCGCGAGCGAACGCACCACGTTTCCATTGCCGGCGCCGGTCGCGACGTCGGGCCGGCGGCTGAAGTCGTCCAGATTGTAAACCGCCAGGGTCTGGGAAGCGTCGTGGCCGATGTAAATGTACTGCTTGTCGAAGCTGATGGCCATGCTGGTGGGGACATTATTGGTGCGCAAAGTCTTGAGTACCGTGTTGTTGGTTCCGTCAAATACCAGCAGGGTGTTGTTATCCTGCCGCAGAACGTAATAACGGTCGCGCGCCGGATCCGCCAGAATGTCGACCAAAGTTCCGGGGACTTCAAGGATGGTTCCCCGCTGATTGGGATCGGGGTGATTCACCAGCACCCGCACCGGATCGATCACATTGAGGGCATCCGGCGAGGAAAGTCCCAGATCGATCGACTGAGTTCCGTGGAGGGTTGCGAACGCCGAGGGATCCACCGTGACTGTAACGGTAGCGGGCGTGACCCCTACCATCGGCGACACCGTTACTCCGGGGCTGGCCGGCTTGAAGCTGAAGCCGCTTTGGACGATTCCCGGATCCAGCACCGTGAAGGTTCGCGAAATGGCGTTGCTGTCGCAGAAATTTCCGCGGAAGAAGAGACTCGGCACCGAAGTAGTGACCCGCGACATGGAATCCAGGTAACCCACAGGCAGAACCAACACGCCGGAGTCGGAGATGGAATACATGACGCTCGATTGCGGATTGAAGACACTCTTCCCCTTGGTGTTTTCCGGCAACTTCAGCTTTTGGATGACCGTGAGATTATCCTCGGCCAACACCTGCAGAACCGGAGGCTCGCCGGTGGTTGCGGGGATCTGCGCGTAAATCAAACCGCGCGAGTCGTCAAAGAGACTGGTGCCCACACTAAATTGATCGGTGCTTTGCGGAACGGAATTGGTAATGGCGCCGTGATTCAGCATGATCCAGCCCACCATCACGGCCGACCCATCCTGATTCAGGCTCACCACGCGAGGCCCCAGGCTGCCGCTGGCGAGGGTGATGCCGCCGGGAGTCACCTTGTGGGAAGCTACGCTGTACTGGAAGGTAATGGCCTGACCGGCGCCGCCCACGCCGAAGATGGTCATGCCGTCGCCCGATCGGGAGACCGATGCGAAGGTGATGTCGGGCGGGAACGTGGCGTCGGGTACGGGCGTGACTAGGGGTCCCAGACTGGCAATCGTCCCCAGCGATCCGGCGGAGTTGGAACCCGGATCATACAGCAGAAATTCCGTAGTGGTGACCACAAAAGCCTGATTGTCGGCACCGAACGCTACCGCCAGCGGCGGCTCCGGCAGCGCTAGCGTCTTGCGCGTGCCCAGCAGCAGATCGATCAGCGTCAAATGATTATTGGTGGGCGTTCCGGTCTTCGGATTGTCGTAGTGCGCCACCAGCAGCCAGCGCAGGTCCGAAGACAGCGACATGGAAACGGGGTTGGGGTCTACCTGGATGGGCGTCTGCAACTGGAAGGTCGCCAGATTCATGCGGTCGATGCGGCTGGCAGTGAAGTTGTCGATGTACAGCACGCCGCGCGACTGGTCCACCGCGAGATCGGTGGCTTCGCCGCCAATGGGAACGCGAATCCCGAAGGTAGGGGGTTGAGCAGCGCCGATGGACGCGGCGGCAATGCCCAGGCTTGCCAATAACCACTTACATAACATGCGTCACTCCCATCCCCGTCACTCCCATTTCCGCCACCCTCATTCCGACACTCCTTCACCGCCGCTCCCCAAATCCCAAGCGCAGCCATGCAAGCAGATTCCCTGGGCTGGTTTCCCTCTCAATCGGCGACGGACATTCGCTGTGCGGCCGCTTTTCTGATCCGGCGCGGCCAGGCTTAGGCCAACGGATCGAGCGGCGGCTGCCGCTGGCTTCACCGCTAACTTCCTAAAAACAACTGTCCCGGAAGAGCGCGGGCGCAAAAGCCGCGAAATGCGCATCCGTCCCGCGCCTCCCGGAAAGGAGCTTTCGTGTTATTCGGCGTTCTTTTTGCGGCGCAGCACGATGATCCCAAGAAACAGGACCGCCAGCACGGCACACACGATTCGAACAGTGGAAGAATCCATCGTATTTCTCCTTTCCTGATAACAGTGATTTCGGCTCTTCTGGTACTAAGCTTTAGACAAGTCCTAAATGTTCTGCATCATCGGCACCAGCTCGCGGATGATCTTCATGGCCACCGGCCCCACCGTCACCACGAACAGCGAGGGCAGAATGCAGAAAAAAATCGGGAAAATCAGCTTCACGCCCAGCTTGGCAGCCTTCTCCTCGGCTACCTGGCGCGCCTGGACCCGCATGAAGTCGGAGTGCGCGCGCAGGCTTTGTGCAACACCGGTGCCGAAGCGGTCGGCTTGAATCAGCACCGCCACCAGCTTCTTGAGATCGTCAACCCCGGTACGCTCGGCCAGGTTGCGCAGCGCCTCGACCCGGCGTTTGCCGGCCTTCAGCTCGAGATTCACCAAGCCGAACTCTTCGCTGATCTCCGGGTGCGCATGTTCCAGCTCCTTCGATACCTGGAGGATCGCCTGATCGAGACCCAGTCCGCTCTCGACGCAAACCACCAGCAGGTCGAGTGCGTTGGGCAAGCCGCGCGCAATTTCCTTCTGGCGCTTGGCCGCTTTACGCCGCACGTACTCGTTGGGACCAAAGAAACCCATGGCGGTGGCGAGCAGAATCACGATGAACTTATTGCTGGTATCGGTTTCCGATCCGGCCACTGCCGCCAGCGCGACCAGCGGAAAGGCGATGCCCAGCACGGCCTTCGCTCCGTAGAGAACCTTCAGTGCGCCCTCTTTGCGCATGCCCGCGCGGATCAGCCGCCGCTGCATGACCGTGACGTCCTTGGGCGATTGGGGAACGATGTTTCCCAGGCGCTTGATCACATCGTGGAATGCCAGGCTGGGATGCGAGGGCATTTCCTCGGCCTGCTGCGCGCCGCCCACCACCCGATCCATGGCCTCTTTCGGGCGCACGTAAATCTTCATGCCATACATGGCGCCGGCGACGGCGATTCCGAAAAAAATCAACAGCGGCAGGAGCAGGGTCATAGCGCTAAACCTCGATCTTCACGATCTTCTGCATGATGCCGTAGCCGATCAATTGCAGGGCCACGGCCGAGCCCAGCATGATTTGGCCCACGTCGTCCGTGAAAAAGAACTTGACGTAGTCCGCGTTGGTGTAAAACATCAGGACCGCAACCGCTATCGGAATACAGCTCAAGGCGGTGGCCGTCATTTTCCCGTGGGCGCTTACCGCGCGGATTCTGCCGCGCAGCTTGAAGCGTTCACGAATCACATAGGCCAGCTTGTCCAGAATTTCCGCCAGGTTGCCGCCGGTGCGCTTCTG